>NZ_JBNDML010000007.1:0-301026 GCF_050436565.1 Paraburkholderia sp. GAS42
GATTGCCTCGCCCATCAACATGAAAACAGAGTCGGTTTCCTCAGCATTACCACTACCACGGGCCGGAGCCCCCTACCGCGCGAGCGGTTTCGTTCACTCGACCCGAAAGTGACGGTCGAGTTTCTACAGAGCGGTCATTCGCGATTGGCCGGCAACAGCACGTCAATAGGGCCGCCTTTGGGGCGGCCCTTTTGTCTACCTGGAGAGCGCACAGTACGGTTTGAACGCGTCTCGCAACTCAGGAGACAGCCCGTCAGGTCGACGAGTTGCCTTCAACGGTCGTCGCTATCGCGACCCGCAGACGCCGGCCGCGAGGGGCTTACGGTTATGGCGGCGCCAGTAAGTACCCAAGCCCGCTGGCTGGGCGCGAACCGCGGCGCCAGGGAGCCGTCGTTGATTTCGCGTGTCACGGCAAAGCGACGGAACGAAGTCGCCGGCAAGAACAGGCGGGAATTGTCCGGGAACCCATCGCTGGCAGTATCCACGTCTCCCTCGCGTGCCGAAATGACGCCGTCGCCATTGGTATCGACCCGTTTGACTTCGGCCACATAGGCGTCGTACAAGCGCTGCGGGAATGGCGTGCCCGGCTCGAACGAAGCCACTCGCACGTAGGTGTCCAGGTAGATTTCGTGGGCGAGTCCGCTCGGGATAAAGCGCTGGCGGTATTCCCGCTGGTTATCGACTGTGGCATCGAATCGGTCGGGGTCGCGTGGACCGGCACCACCCAGCGGAGCCGCATTGTTCGGATCGTCCCCATAGTCGATCGGACGGTTTTTCACGCCTGCCGGTCCAGAGCCGGGAATCAGTGACGAGAGCGCACCAACATTGCCGGCTTCAAAGGTACCGGGGATACCGCCGGTAAAAGGCAACTCGTAGAGTGGATGGATCCAGTTGGTCGTGTAGTTGAATTCCCAGTAGCCGTGACAATCAGACTGCTGCATGCAGTTGAGCGCCCCCATGCTTAGCTGGATCGGCACGATATTGGTCTGGCGGTCAGGGAAGTGGTCTGAAGCTTCGGGCAAATGCGGTGCCTTGCCATCCATTGTGAATAGCCGGCCGGGCACGTTGTGGTGCGTGCCCATCGCCCGCAAGGCAGCCGCGTCCGCGACTGTCATTGTGCCGAACTGGGCGTGCCCGTCGGGACGGGGTGGTGCGACATTCGGCACTTGCAAATCGTGGATCATCCAGCCCTCGTACCAGCCGCTTTCGTTGTTAATCACAAACAGATATGAAAGGTCGGTAAATACATCGATGAAGGCGCGAACGTTATCGGGATCAGTGGGCAGCCCAGGCTTCGGCTCGACCACCAGGCGCACCGCACCGATGGTTGGCAAGCCGCAGTCGGCGCCAGTTGCCGTCAGCATCGCCTGGTCGTTGATGCCCGAGAATCGTGTCGTGAACGGATTGGGTTCGAATCCTACTGTGGACAGCAGGTAATACTGGAACAGCTGGCTCGGTTTGTCGGCCTCGGCATAGGCCTGAATTGGCAAATAGGTATGGGGCCGCTCGGCCATCCTTTGGAGGAGATCCTGCAGCGAATCCGGCAGGTGCGCGATGTCGCCGCGCTGACGCACCAGCGCGCCGTCAGCGGCAGCGTTCGGATTCGGATGGCAAGGTGGCGGCGGCTGTTCCGCGCATGCCTGGCCTGCGGCCAACGCGGCGATGAAGGCGGCAGCGGACAGGCTGGCAGCACGTGAAGCCAGTGGTCTGAAGCTGCGGGGCTTGAATAGCGATTTCATGATTGCTCCTGAGGTTGACCCGCTTCAACGGAGAGATCTGCAGTTGGGTATTGATGTGTGGCTTAACCTCCATTGAAAGTTGAGTCGCGGGCTGTCCATGGCCGGGCAGCAGGTCGCCTGTCACAGAGCATGACGCTGCCTCGCTGTGGGCAACCCGCGATGCGATGTAGCTGGGTGAAATCGGCAAATCGGATGCCGTGAGAGCAGTGTCGAGTAAACGGGTTGGAGGAAGAGATATTCCGGGCGCGGCTAAAGAATGCAGCGGCAGTCATGCCTGTCGGAGTCCATTGCGCGCCCGTGGAAAGCTTTTCGAGGTCGGCAACCGGCGGTAACAGTGCTCACTGTCGCTCCAAGTTTGTCGTCGCAACCTGTACGTGATCCATGCCTCGCGCGGATTGCGTCGCGATGGGCGACCGGAGATTCACAAGTTGGCGATACGACCGCGGGGTGGGTTCCACGACAAAGCAAGCTTACGAAGCAAGCGCGTATGAAGCGCTCCGCGTACTTGCCGCAACATCCGGCTGTATTCGCGCACTACCTTAAGGCAGGCTGAAGAAGTCGCCGATCGTCGTCGCAGCAGCGGAAAAGTTGCGTCAAGTTGCAGGCGTAACGGCGTCGCCGTCGTTGGATCGCGCCACGTCACCCTCGGCCGGAACGCCGATTGCTTCCTTTGATAGAGCGCTCGAAACAGGCAAAAACGCTGCTGAATGAGCGTTGCGGGTCGTGGCCCTCGGGCGCAAAACTTTCTGCACTTCGGCCTTCACAGCAGCGGCGAACGAATTGTCGTGATCTACACATTGGTCGCGACCGCCAAAGAACGGCCCCGATCGGACGCTTGCGATTTTTCATTGTTGACGATCTATGCAGCTCAGTCGAATGTCGCATCCTGGCCGCACCCAGTCTGTCGCGACCGACGCTCGACGTCACAGAGGGCCTCGACAGTTTTTCTAAGGCGGTCGGCTACTGCAATCGCTCGGGGACAGCATAGAGATTTTTCAACGATCAGTCGGTACCAGTTCGCGCTGGCTGCGGTTTCCATGTACGAGAACAGGTCTTTCACGCAAGCGAGATTTGCGGTTCGAATTCGACGTGAGACGATCGCCGCTCTCGCTTCGATCTTATTCGGCTTTGTTCGCCTGGCCCACGAGCGCGGCGTCGATCGCCAGGAGAGCGTGAAGGAAACCTAACCTCCGGCCCTCTTCCTTGAGCTGCTGGAGTTCGTTCAGCGATGCCAGGTCTCGATTACCTCTCCCGTACGAGACGAGCGCGCGTGCCCGCGCCACGACAAAGGCGGAAAACGGCGACGGCTCGCGGCGTGCGTAATCCTCAAGGGCCGCAGCATGGGTCGCGGCCGCATCCCACAGTCCCCGGTCGATGCATGCGTCTATCGCGCCACGCCGAAATAGAAAATGATTGTGGCTCACCGCCCCGGCGACGAGCAGGGCTTCGCCTTCTGCGAGCGCAGTTTCGAAGACAGCCTCATCGTCGGTCGCGCGCGCAAGGACACCGAGATAAAACGGCTGCATATAGGCGATGCCCGTTTCCCGACTAATCGCCAGAGCCTCCCCGATATCATCAAGTGCTTCACTCTGGCGCCCTGCGACCCTATGCAGCTCAGCGCGATACGCGAGAGCCTCGCCTTCAAAGCGCCTCGCCTTCAACTCGCGCGCGTGCCGCAATGCCGCGTCGACATGCTCCCAGGCTCGATCCCACTCCGCGAGAGCGTGCAAGCAGTGATAGGCGGCATGATGGGCAATCGCAAGCGACCGGCGATGACCGACCTTGTCGGCCGCCGCGATGCTGGTAAGTGCGGTCTCAAGACCATCCCTCACCAATGTGCCCGCACCCGGTCTCGCGGCACGATTCGAGCACTGCCCGAAACTGACGCAGCTCGTCACGACGACCGACGAACGGCCGGCCCGGGGCCAAGCGCCGAAGACCGGCAAGACACCACGCCGGAACCGGCTCCGTGAAGCCCTTGACGGCAAGCGCGCCATGCCGATGAACTGACGGCATGCTCAACCATGGATGTTTCCGCGTCGGGCAGCAGTCGACCCCATTTGAGCCAGTCGCGTGCAAGCAACCAATGTCCGTGATTGACTGGAATTCGGACAATCCTAAGCCCAGCAGCGAACGTATCACCCATGCCCGGCACACCGTGACCCACGTCGCGGATACCACCAGCCTTTATGCCTCGCAGGAATGATTGTTATGCGGTCGGCGAGTCTTCTCCACTCGTCTGCATTGACTGACTATCTATCCAACGCAATGCAATGCAATGCAATGCAATGCAACTTCAACACACCGCGCCATTCATTTGAAAGAAGGAGATCGTCATGTCACTGCAAGCCAAGCTCGACGCATTCAAAGCGGATTTCAAAGCCGGCAAAGCCCCGTACTTCGCACCGCCGGAAATCCATCCGGTCATGGAACGTGCCACAGCCGAACTCGTGGCGTCCGGTCAGGCAGAACGCGCGCTCAAGGCGGGCGACATTGCACCGGAATTTACCCTCAATGACCCGGAGGGAGAACCCGTGTCGTCCGTCGAACTGCTGAAGCGCGGGCCGCTTGTCATCAGCTTCTATCGCGGCGTGTGGTGCCCGTATTGCAATCTCGAACTGATGGCTCTTGAGGAGGCCCTGCCGTCGTTCAAGGCTGAAGGTGCCAACCTGGTCGCAATCTCACCGCAGAATGCCGTGAATAGCCGCAAGTCGGTCCGCACCAACAAGCTGGGCTTCCCGATCCTCAGCGACACGCACAACGCTGTGGCAGCGGCATTCGGCATCCGCTTTGCCCTGCCCGACTATCTCGTTGATCTGTACAAGAACCTCAAGAACGACCTGCCAGCGTTCAACGGCGACAACAGCTGGACTCTGCCGATGCCGGCGCGTTACGTGGTCGGGCAAGACGGCACGATCCTGTACTCCGAAGTGAATCCGGACTACACCCATCGGCCTGAACCGCAAGACATGTTGCCCGTTCTCCGCAGGAAGGTCACCCCGGCTTCGTAAGCCGGATCTGCTTCGCTCCCGACGCTTCGAGATCGGGAGCGAGCGCACGAGGGTGACCGGCGCTAAAACATCGAAACATCGAGAGATCATGAAATCACGCACTATTCTCGTAACCGGTGCCAGCAAAGGCATCGGCCGGGCCGTCGCACAGCGGCTGAACGCAGACGGGCACCGGGTTGTGGGACTGGCACGTCAGGCGGACGATTCTGGCTTCCCAGGAACGCTTGTGTGCGTCGACCTGTCCGACCGCGTGAAAACGCAGGCCACGCTCGACAAACTCGCGTCGGAATACCAGTTCGATGGTCTGGTCAATAACGTTGGGCTGGTGAAACCGCAGAGACTGGGCGCCATCGATCTGGACGCACTTGACTCCGTCATGTCGCTCAATCTGCATCCTGCTGTACAGGCCGCGCAAGCGCTGCTGCCCAACATGCGCGCGCAGGGCTGGGGCCGAATCGTCAATATCTCGAGCCTCACCGTCCTCGGCATCGTGGAACGTACTGCTTACGCTGCCGCCAAGTCCGCCCTGGTGAGCTTTTCGCGGTCCTGGGCACTCGAGCTGGCGACCGCCGGCATTACAGTTAATTCCGTCGCGCCCGGACCGACGGAGACCGAACTCTTTAGAGCCAACAACGCGCCGGGAAGCGAAGGCGAGCAGCGCTACCTCGCTGCCGTTCCAATGAAACGCTTTGGCAAGCCAGCCGAGATTGCTGCAGCCATCGCTTTCCTGCTGTCCGAAGATGCTGCTTTCATTACAGGTCAAACGTTGTTTGTCGATGGCGGCGCCTCGATCGGCAAGGCTTCCATTTGAGAAGAATCTGCGTTGCAGGAATTGGCAGGTTGCCACCGCACACCCGCGACGCCAGCGTCATCAGCGGTGTTGGGCTTGCAGCGCACGCGGCGCTGGCAGCGAGGTCAGTCAGGCCATGAAATCCGATGCGGATAATATCTCCTCGACCCAGGCGACAAAAGCACGCGCTTTTGCAGTGACCATGCGCCCACTCGGAAACACTGCCCACAGGTCAATGCCGGGCAATTCCCAGTCGGCGAGCACCTGTTTTACCGTGCCGCTCGCGATTTCTGGTGCGAACATCCACTCGGACGCGATCGCGACGCCCATATCGGCGAGCACCGCTTCACGCACGCCCTCCGCCGCGTTCACGCGAATTCGCCCCGCGACCGCAATAGCCGTCTCCGTGTTGCCTCGCTTGAACGACCATACGCTTCCGCCGCCGCCCTGCTCGTACACAATCGCCTGATGCGAAACCAGATCGGCAGGCATGCGCGGTTCGCCGGCTTTCGCGAACCACGCTGGCGAGCCGACAACACAACGCCTGCCATGGGCGAGCCTGCGCGCCGTCATGGTCGAGTCGTCCAGCACACCCATTCGCAACGCGACATCGATGCCGCGTTCCAGCAGGTCAATGTTTTCATCATCGAGGACGATGTCGATGTTGAGATCAGGATGTCGATCAAGAAACGACGGCAGTCGCGGGATGATATGAAGCCGCGCAAAGGTCACTGCCGCTGAAACCCTAAGGCGGCCCGAGAGAGTGCCCGCCGATCCTCGTGCCGCCAACTCTGCTTCGTCCGTTTCTTCGATCGCCCGTTTGGCGCGTTCGTAAAACGCCTGACCCGCCTCGGTCGGCATCAGCCCGCGGGTGGACCGGAGCAGCAATCGAACGGCGAGCCGTTCTTCGAGTTGCGCAATCGACTTTGAAACGGCTGGTTGCCCTACATCGAGCAACCGGGCGGCAGCCGAGAAGGAACCCGACTCAATCACGCATACAAATGTTTCCATCGCTGTCAGTCGGTCCACTTCCTTCTCTCCTGGGACGAATCATCGTGGGTCGTGTGTCGCGCGACCAGGCGCACTCAAGCCAGCCTGTGAGCACGAAGAGGCGCGCTACCTCACCAGTGCTGTCTTGCGTTACGTGATCTGACTGCGCCTGCGCACGGCGAAGAGTTCGGGCGCGGCCACGCGTCGCAGTCCGATCCCGCCGGGCTCGATGAGTGACCGATGACCATTTCGTCACGGTCTTTTGCCATCGATCCCCACCCGCGAAGTGTATCGCCGGATCTTGCTGCCAACGAAATACTCGCCCTGCCGCAAGCTGTGCTCTCGTTGATGGTTGCTGCGGTCGGGCTCACCAGGTGAGCGCGGTTTCGAATGTGCCGCGGAGCTCCTGTCGTCGGACGGCGTGCGAGCACCATCCAGCGTCCATCAGAATGACCGGTAACAACGAGCAGTCTGTCCAGACGTCTTACGCATGCGATGCGCAACTGCGCACGGGAATGATGTTCTGGGGGAGACCGCCGCCAGCGGTCTGATGGCCATTCCCTGTGAGCGCCTTGACGCAGCGTCTATGGATGTCTGCGTACAGGCCGTGGCCGGTGCCCGGTGCAGGCTGTAGTCGGTGTAGCCTCGCCCATCGCCTCCATAGAACGTTGAACGGTCGTAGGCATTCAGAGGCGCACCGGTACGCAAACGCTCCGGCAGGTCCGGATTGGAGATAAACTTCCGGCCGAAGGCGACGAGATCGGCATCGCCGGTACGGAGGATCTGCTCTGCGCTTTCAGCGGTGAATCCCGGTGTCGAAATGTTCAGCTTGAGACATCACATCCTCCGATTCGGAACAACTTCAGTCAGCCGGGCAACGCGGGGCATCGCGTCAGCTCCGCGCGTTGCCCGGCTGCAACCGTCAGGCAGGGAGTTGCGGCGCAGCCGGGAAGTCCACCGGTACGCGCGTCGTTGCGTGCAGATAGTTGGTGACGGTCTTGTCGCCGATCACGACGATCGCGTCGACCAGATTGGCCTTGGTCCAGCCCGCGGCGAAGAACGCATCGACGAGCGCCCGATCGGCGTGCCCGCGGTTGACCGCGATGTTCTTCACCAACCGTGCGAGTGCGTCGAACTTCGCGTCGAAACTTGCTTTGCCACCGCGGATTTCGAGAATCTGTTCGTCGGTGAAGCCGTTCATCTTGCCGATCACGGTGTGCGCAGCCAGACAGTATTCGCAGCCGTTGACCTGACTCACGATGAGGTTCACGATTTCGCGCGCCTTGCCGCTGATGCTGCTCTTCGCGTTCTGGAACGCGAGATAGTTGCCGAGCGCATGCTCCGAATGGGCCAGCGTCGCGTACAGGTTGGGCACGGTGCCGAGACTGCTCTTGAGCTTGTCAAAAATGACCTGGTTAGCCGGGGAAACTTCGTCGCGCGTCGGGACATTGATGGTGGTCATGGTGATGATCCTGAGTAAAAGAGATGAAGCGATGGATAAAGCGAGTGGAAAAAAAGCCTGTTATTGCGCCGTGTAGGCGCCGTCGACTGCGATGTTCTGTCCGGTGAGATAGCGCGCCTTATCGCTCGCAAGGAACACGATCGTCTGGGCGATTTCGTCCGGGGTCGCGGCGCGTCGCGCCGGTATCGTCGCGAGAAAACCGGCCTTGCCCTCTTCGCTGCCGCCTGCAAAGCGGTCGAGCATTTCGGTGGCGACAGGACCAGGCGCCACGGCGTTGACGCGCACGCCTGCGGTAGCGCCTTCGAGCGCTGCGCTCTTCGTGAGGCCTTCGACCGCATGCTTGCTGGCCGCGTACACTGACGCACCCGCGATGCCGACCTGGCCCGCGATCGACGAGAGGTTGATGATCGAGCCGGCGCCCTGCGCCAGCATCACGCGCATCTCGTGCTTGAGCGACAGCAGCGTGCCGAGCACGTTGACCGAGAACGTGTCTTCGTAGTTGGTCGCCGTCTGCTCGACGATCGGCGCCAGTTGACCTTCAGTGCCGGCGTTGTTGACCGCCACGTCGATGCGCCCGAAACGCTCGATGGTCTGCTCGACGACGCTGCGCACTTCGGCTTCGAAACGCACATCGGCACGCAGGAATTCGGCTTCGGTGCCGAGGGCGCGCAGTTCGGCTGCAAGCGCCTGGCCTGCCTCTTCGCGACGGCCGCTGACGACCACGCGGTTTCCTTCGCGAGCGAAGGCAAAAGCAGTAGCGCGGCCGATGCCGGTCAGCGCGCCAGTGATAAGGACGACGGGTGAGTTCATGTCAGTGCTCCTTCAGGTGGGGTGACATCGCGTTTGCGATGACTGCACTTTGACTGATTCCAGATGAGCGATATAGATGGTGTATGCTCATATTACTAATGCCCGTCAGGAATATATTGAGCGGAATGGACAAGCTGCAGGCAATGAAAACTTTCGTGCGCGTGGTGGAAGCGGGCAGTTTTTCCGCGGTCGCGCACGAGTCCGACACGACGCAAAGCGCAGTGAGCAAACAGGTCGCGGCGCTCGAGCGCGAGCTGGGCGCGCGGCTGCTGACGCGAACCACGCGTTCGCTTGCGCTGACGGAAGAAGGTGAACACTATTTCGGCCAGGCGCGGCGCCTGGTCGCGGAGATCGCGGAGGCCGAAGGCGTGCTGCGGCGCGGCGAGCAGCAACTGACGGGCTGGCTGCGGATCGCGGCTTCGGTCGGCTTCGGGCGCCTCAAGCTCATGCCGCTGGTTCAGTCGTTTCTGGTAGAGCATCCGGGCGTGAAGGTCGACCTGCGTCTGAGTGACGGTTTTATCGATCTCGTGGAACAGGGCATCGACGTCGCGGTGCGCATCGGCGATCTGCCGGACAGCAGCCTGATCGCGCGTCGCGTAGGAACGGCCTACCGGATGCTGATGGCGCATCGCAGCTACGTGCGCTCACTGCCAAAAGGAACGAAGGCGCCGCGCGTTCCTGATGATCTGGTCGGTCACAACTGCATCGTCTATACCGAACTGGCGATGCGCAACAGCTGGAGTTTTACGGCAGGACCCGGCGCTGCGGATCCGGTGGGAACCACGCGCATCGTGCGGGTCCAGGGCAATCTGCAGACCAACAGCAGTGAGGTCATGCGGGCGTCAGTCCTCGCGGGTATGGGTATTGGCTATTCGCCGACCTGGCTTTTCGATGACGAACTGGCCAGTGGCGAAGTGCTGCGGATGTTGCCGGACTGGGAAACGATCCCTATCCCGATCCATCTGGTGAGCCCGCTCGAGCGCCGGCATTCGGCCAAGGTAAAAGCGTTCGCCGAACATGTCGGAAAGGCGATGGCTCGTAGCTGAAAGGCGACAGTGCTTCTTCGAGCGGAAGCGGCGCGTGAATTGTCGACATGAATGAGCGTCGCCTGCTGGCTAACTTGCAGACGGTCGTGAGTCGTCGCGCCATGGCTGGAACTGGCCGAGAGCCGCGGTTCCTGATGTTCGCCGAAAGCGGTCGTCGGGTGCGCCGCGTATTTCGGTAAAGGTCAGCTTTGCGGTGCCAGCGCCCACAGGCAGTCGTCGGCCCAGAATCGGACCTTCGCCATCGGCAACGAAGGCGTCCAGCCGTTCATGGTCTGCCAGACCCGCGTGCGGCACGACGACCGCCGCGAGTACACGAAGCACATGCTGCGGCTTCGCCACGCCAAGCAGATCACCGGCGACGAAGCCAACGAAATCGTGCTGCTGAACTCACACGATGGCATGAGCAGCTATCAAATGCTCGCGGGTGTGCTGCGCTTCGTCTGCCAGAACGGGTATGGTCGCGGGCGACGACGTCCGGGATATACGCGTGCCGCACAAGGGCAACGTCGTCCAGAACGTCATCAATGGTGCGTTCGACGTTCCTGCGAGAGCCGTCCGTCGTGTGGGGGCAAACGTGGTGGCAAAATCCGCCCGAAATGAAAAAGGCCTCACAAGCATTGCTTGTAAGGCCTTGATTTCTTTGGTCGGGGCGAGAGGATTTGAACCTCCGACCACCTGCACCCCATGCAGGTACGCTACCAGGCTGCGCTACGCCCCGAACAGCACAAAAGTATAACAGAGCCTTCGCCTGATTAGAACCGCTAGCGCAGAACAAACAGCACGCACAGCGATTGAATCATCCGCGAGATCAGCGGCTCAACACATCGAGCACGTGCAGCAACTCCTTGCGCAACTGATCGACATCGACATTCGAAGACGTCTCTGCCGACTTCGCCGCCACAGGCTCTTCAACCTCTTCCATCTCCGCAGGACCACCATGGCCACCGCCGTGCGAATCGAGACGATTGCGCGCGCCGTTGATGGTGAATCCCTGTTCGTACAGCAGTTCACGAATCCTGCGGATCAGCAGCACTTCATGATGCTGATAGTAGCGGCGGTTACCGCGCCGCTTCACAGGCCTCAGCTGCGTGAACTCCTGCTCCCAGTATCGCAGCACATGCGGTTTCACGCCGCACAGTTCGCTGACTTCACCGATCGTGAAGTAGCGCTTCGCCGGAATCGGAGGCAAGACGACTTTTTCGATCGTCGCTGTCATCGTCAGTTAGCCGTGGTGGTTGCGCAGGGAACGCGCGAAAACTACGAGCGCGCGAAACTCGCCTCAGCGCCGCTTTCAACCAGCGCCTTCAGCTTTTGACTTGCATGAAACGTCACGACGCGGCGCGCGGCAATAGGAATCGCCTCGCCCGTTTTCGGATTTCTACCGGGACGCTGGGGTTTGTCGCGCAACTGAAAGTTGCCGAACCCGGACAGCTTCACGCTATCGCCACTCTCCAGCGCATCGCGGATCACCTCGAAGAACGCTTCAACCATGTCCTTCGCCTCCCGCTTGTTGAGTCCGACATTGTCGAACAGCAACTCGGCAAGCTCGGCCTTGGTGAGCGTCGGCGTTTCGGCCGACGTGTTGGCGGGTGATGTCGGAATGTCGCGAATCATGGCGCTACGTTGCGCCGTAAGAAGGGCTTCGAAATCACTCGAGTTCATTTCGTTCATAATCTATAAAATGGCGCGATAACCAGAAACGTAAAATGCGGAAACAGCCGTTTTAAGGTTATCCGCGCAACCGTGCGCCATATACTCGAGCCAGACGATCCACCAGGGTTTTAATGGCCAGATCGACCGTTTCGTCCTGAAGGGTCCCGCCAGTATCTTGCAACGTCACACGGAACGCAAGGCTTTTCTCGGTAGCTGCCAACCCGCCGGAAGTGTTTGATTTTGGACGGAATTCGTCGAAAAGCGCAACCTTCTGAATGGTCTTGCAGGCGTCCTCGGAAAGGGCGTTTTGCAGTGCGTCAAGCAATGCCTGAGCCTCGATTTTCTGATCGACAACAACAGCAATATCGCGTCGCACCGGCGGGAATTTCGATACTTCCGTCGGAGTCGGCAAAGTGCGCTGCATTAATGCTTCCGCTTCAACTTCAAACAGAATCGGCGCGTGCGGCAAATCATATTTCTGCATCCAGCGCGGATGCAGTTCGCCAATCCAGCCCACTGCCCGACCATCGATTTCGACGCGCGCGCTGCGTCCCGGATGCAGCGCCGGATGTTCCGCCTTGACGAACCTCGGCACCACCGGCGCGAACAGCGCTTCGAGGTCGCCCTTCACGTCGAAGAAATCGACGGCACGCGACGGCGCCGCCCACTGCTCTTCGAGCGCCGGGCCGTAGGCCAGCGCGCCCAGCATCTTCGGCTGCGCGAATCCCTCGACAGCCAGCTCGCCCGCCTTGATCGCCGGATCGTGCAAGAACACGCGACCCGCTTCGAACACGCGAACGCGGTCCGCGCGACGGTTCAGGTTCGACCGCAGCACGTTGATCAGGCTGCCGAACAGCGTGGTACGCATCACCGACAGCTGGCTCGCGATCGGATTCAGGAGACGCACCGGCTTGTCGTTGCCCGCGAAATCCTGCTCCCACTCGGCATCGACGAAGCTGAAATTCACCGTCTCCGCGTAATCGCGCGCGGCGAGCGCGTGGCGAATCACGTGGAGCGAGCGCTGCGTCTCATTGGTTCGACGCATTTCGCTCGTCGCGACCGGCGGCCGCGCCGGGATCTTTTCGAAGCCGTAAATACGTGCGACTTCTTCGATCAGGTCTTCTTCGATTTCGATGTCGAAACGATACGACGGCGGCATCACAGCGAACGTATCGCCTTCGCGTTCGAACGTGAGACCGAGGCGCGTGAAAATCTGTGCGATTTCGTCCGCGCTGATCTGCACGCCGATGATGCGGTTCGCGCGCGCGACGCGCATCTTCACTGGCGCGCGTTGCGGCACGTTGACGATCTGATCGTCGACCGGACCCGCTTCGCCGCCGCAGATGTCGAGGATCAGCTGCGAGATGCGTTCGATGTGCTCGACGGTTGTCGCGTAATCGACGCCGCGCTCGAAGCGATGTCCGGCGTCCGTCGAAAAGTTGTACTTGCGGGAGCGGCCACGGATGCTGTCCGGCCACCAGAACGCTGCTTCGAGATAGATGTGGGTCGTGTCGAGCGTGACGGCCGTGCTGTCGCCGCCCATGATGCCCGCGAGGCTTTCGACGTGCTGATCGTCAGCGATCACGCCGACGGTTTCGTCGAGTTCAACCGTGTTGCCGTTCAAGAGCTTGAGCGATTCGCCACGACGTCCCCAACGGACGTCGATGCCGCCGTGAATCTTGTCAAGATCGAACACGTGCGACGGACGGCCCAGTTCGAGCATCACGTAGTTCGAGATGTCGACGAGCGCCGAAATACTGCGCTGGCCTGAACGTTCGAGCCGCTCGACCATCCAGTGCGGCGTCTTCGCGCGCGCATTGACGCCGCGAATCACGCGACCCGAGAAACGGCCGCACAGATCCGGCGCCGAGATTTTCACGGGCAACGTTTCGTTGAGCTTGACGACAACCGGCTTGATCTTGAGCGCATGCAACGGCGCGCCGGTGATGGCCGACGTCTCACGCGCGACGCCAAACACGGAGAGGCAATCCGCCTTGTTCGGCGTCAGCTTGATTTCGAAGATCGTATCGTCGAGATTGAGTGTCTCGCGGATGTCCTGGCCGATCGGCGTATCTTCCGGCAGGATCATGAGACCGCTATGATCTTCCGACAGCTTCAGTTCGCGCGCCGAGCAGAGCATGCCCTGGCTCTCGACGCCACGCAGCTTCGACAGCTTGATCGCGAACGGCGTGCCACCCGCTTCTGCGGGCGGCAGCTGCGCCCCAACCAGTGCGACCGGCACCTTGATGCCGGGCGCCACGTTGGGCGCACCGCACACGATGCTGAGCGTCGCGCCAGTGCCGGCATCGACCTGACAGACGTTGAGCTTGTCCGCGTCCGGATGCTTGACCACTTCGAGCACGCGGCCCACGACGATCTTCGACGTCGGCGGCGCTGCGGGGCTCAGCCCTTCGACTTCGAGACCCGCCATCGTCAATGCGTGCGACAGCTCGTCCGTCGTCATCTTCGGGTCGACAAAGCTTCTCAGCCAGGATTCAGGGAATAGCATGGTTCTTTACGTTCTAAACAGGTTAGGTCCACGTCCGGCAGCTTGCTCGCTGGGAATCTGCCGGACGTGCAGCTTGCGGTGACGGCGCGCGTGCTTCAGCGCAGCCGTCCACATCGCATGTCACGTTGCGCGTCAGGCGAATTGCCGCAGGAAACGCAGGTCGTTTTCAAAGAACAGACGCAGATCCTGCACGCCGTAACGCAGCATCGTCAGCCGCTCGAGGCCGCTGCCGAATGCAAAGCCGATATACCGTTCGGGGTCGAGGCCCATGTTGCGGATCACCGCCGGATGAACCTGGCCGGAGCCGGAAATCTCCAGCCACTTACCCGCGTTCTTGCCGTGTTCGAACATCATGTCGATTTCGGCCGACGGTTCCGTGAACGGGAAATAAGACGGACGGAAGCGCACGAGAATATCGTCGCGCTCGAAGAATTTCTTGAGGAAGTCGGTGTAGACACCCTTCAGGTCCGCAAAGCTGATGTTCTCGTCGATCCACAGGCCTTCGACCTGATTGAACATCGGCGAATGCGTTGCGTCGCTATCGACACGATACGTGCGACCCGGCACGATCACCTTGATCGGCGGCGTGTTGGTGCGCGCGTAGCGAACCTGCATCGGGCTCGTGTGCGTACGCAGCAGCAACTGGCGGCCGTCGGCATCCTTGCCGTCGATATAGAAGGTGTCCTGCATCGAACGCGCCGGATGGTTTTCCGGGCTGTTCAGCGCAGTGAAGTTGTACCAGTCCGTTTCGATTTCGGGGCCGTCGGCCACATCGAAACCGATGGAATGAAAAATCTGTTCGACGCGTTCCCATGTGCGCATCACCGGATGCAGGCTGCCCGCTCCGATGCCGCGGCCGGGCAACGTGACGTCGATGGCTTCAGCGGCGAGGCGCTGGTTCAGCAAGGCGTCGGCCAGGGCCTGGCGACGTGCCGTCAGCGCGGCTTCCACCTGCTGCTTGACGGCGTTGATGCGCGCGCCTTCAGTCTTGCGAGTCTCGGGATCGAGCTTGCCAAGGCCCTTCAACAGCTCGGTCAGCGCACCCGACTTGCCGAGAAAACGGGCTTTCTCGTTTTCGAGCGTGTTGGTGTCGGCGGCCTGTTCAAAGGCCTCTTGCGCGTCGGCGACAATCTGGTCCAGATCCATTGATCCCATCTTTTCAACGTCAGTGTTCAATGTTCAGTACGAGCGAAAATCGCTCGACCAACAAAAAAGGGGCTCGGTGAGGAGCCCCGTTTCTGTTGCAGCGTCACCGAGACTACCGGATCTTCGCTGCAACGAACCACGCAGTACGATGTGCTAACTAGCGCAATCAGGCTGCAACGGCGGCTTTCACCTGCTGAACGATCGCAGCAAAAGCGGCCTTGTCGAACACAGCCATGTCGGCCAGCACCTTGCGGTCGAGTTCGATCGAAGCCTTCTTCAGGCCGTTGATGAACACGCTGTACGTCATGTCGTGCTGACGCACCGCCGCGTTGATACGCGTGATCCACAGTGCGCGGAACACACGCTTCTTGTTGCGGCGATCGCGATAGGCGTACTGGCCTGCGCGCATGACCGCCTGCTTGGCGATGCGATAGACGTTATTGCGACGGCCGCGGTAACCCTTGGCCAGCTTGATGATCTTCTTGTGACGGGCCCGTGCGGTAACCCCACGTTTGACTCTAGGCATATCTAGCTCCTGTGAGTTTCAGTTAAGGGTTAAGCGAACGGCAGCATCGCGCGCACGGAGTTCAGATTGGAATCATGAACGGCCGTGGAACCACGCAGGTGACGCTTGTTCTTGGTGGACTTCTTGGTAAGAATGTGGCGCTTGAAGGCTTGACCGCGCTTGACGGTACCACCCGGACGCACCACGAAGCGCTTTGCAGCACTCTTCTTGGTCTTCATCTTAGGCATGACGAACAACTCCATTATTAGATGGATATGGGTGTGCGGTCGGCCCTGATGGCCCTAACCCGCCCTTCGAAACCCACTCCACTTGGTATGCAGCTGGCCGATGATGCTGGCCGCCGCTTTTCAGGAAAGCACCCGCTACGCGGGCACACTTCCGAAACCTGCCAATCCGTCGACACCGACGGAGTACCGCTTGTTTCTGACACAACCACGCGTATCGACGATACGCAGCGCATTGCTTACTTCTTTTTCTTCGGGGCCAGCACCATGATCATCTGGCGCCCTTCCATCTTCGGCATCTGCTCGACGGCACCCACATCGTCGAGGTCAGTGCGCAGGCGCTCGAGCATGCGCATACCGATTTCCTGGTGCGCCATTTCGCGGCCGCGGAAACGCAACGTGATTTTCGTCTTGTCGCCGTCTTCGAGGAAGCGAATGAGGTTGCGCAGTTTGACGTTGTAATCGCCGTCATCCGTACCTGGCCGGAATTTGACTTCCTTGACCTGGACGATCTTCTGCTTGAGCTTGGCCTCGTGTTGCTTCTTCGCTTCCGAGTATTTGAACTTGCCGTAGTCCATCAAACGGCAGACCGGCGGGACCGCCTGCGGGGCGATTTCTACCAGATCCACGTCCTGCTGTTCCGACAGGCGGAACGCATCAGCGAGTTTCACGATGCCGAGGGGTTCGTTCTCGACTCCGACCAGACGCACCTCGGGTGCAGTAATTTCACCGTTGATGCGATGCGCAGACTTATCAGTAGCGATGTTACGTTTCCTCTAAAAATTAAAAAAACGAGCCGCGCTGCCAGGTGGCTTACTTGAACGACTGGACGTCCTGTCGCAGACGCTCAATGAAGGCGTCGACCGGCATCACACCCAGATCGACACCACCACGGGCACGCACGGCTACCGTTTGTGCATCACGCTCTTTGTCGCCGACAACCAGCAGATACGGGACCTTTTCCAGCGTGTGCTCGCGTATTTTATAGCTAATCTTCTCGTTACGCAAATCGGCCTCTACTCTAACCCCTTGTTTTTGCAACGTTTGGGCAAGAGACCGGGCATATTCAGCCTGATTTTCGGCGATATTCATCACCACGACCTGCATCGGGGCAAGCCACGACGGCATTGCACCGGCATGGTGCTCGATCAGAATGCCGAGGAACCGCTCCATTGATCCGACGATTGCCCGGTGCAGCATGATCGGCCGCCGGCGGCTATTGTCTTCCGCCACGTATTCGGCGCCGAGACGCTCCGGAAGCACCATATCGAGCTGCAGCGTACCGCACTGCCACGAACGGCCGAGCGCGTCCTTGATGTGGTACTCGACCTTCGGACCATAGAACGCGCCTTCGCCAGGAAGCTCTTCCCACGTCACGCCGCAGGCAGTCAGCGCTTCGCGCAAGCCGTGCTCCGCGCGATCCCACGTTTCATCTGTGCCGGCGCGCGCATCCGGGCGCAGCGACAGCTTGATGTCGATATGTTCGAAGCCGAAGTCCTTGTACACGCTCATCGCCAGCGTGTTGAACGCGATCGACTCGCTAATGAACTGGTCTTCGGTACAGAAAATATGCGCGTCGTCCTGGACGAAACCCCGCACGCGCATCAGACCGTGCAACGCACCCGACGACTCGTTGCGATGGCACGAACCGAACTCCGCGTAACGCAGCGGCAGATCGCGATACGAACGCAGACCGTGATTGAACACCTGCACGTGACCCGGGCAGTTCATCGGCTTGATCGCGTAGTCGCGCTTTTCCGATTCCGTCGTGAACATGTTTTCACGATAGTTCTGCCAGTGACCGGACGCCTCCCACAGCGAGCGGTCCATGATCATCGGCGTCTTGATCTCGAGATAGCCTGCATCGTTCACGCGGCGACGCATGTACTGCTCGACCTGCTGCCACAGCGTCCAGCCACGCGGATGCCAGAACACCATACCCGGCGATTCGTCCTGCATGTGGAAGAGATCGAGCTGTTTGCCGAGCTTGCGGTGATCGCGCTTCTCGGCTTCCTCGAGCATATGCAGATACGCTTCCTGATCTTCCTTCTTCGTCCAGGCCGTGCCGTAGATACGCTGCAGCTGTTCGTTCTTCGAGTCGCCGCGCCAGTAGGCGCCCGCGACCTTCATCAGCTTGAAGACCTTTAGCTTGCCCGTCGACGGGACGTGCGGACCACGACAAAGATCCGTGAAACCGCCATGCGAATACAGCTTGATTTCGTCGGTCGCGGGAATCGACTCGATAATCTCGGCCTTGTACTTTTCGCCGATGCTTTTGAAGTAGTCGACGGCTTCGTCGCGCGACACGACACGACGTGAAACCGGCTCGTCTTTCTTCGCAAGTTCCTGCATGCGCTTTTCGATCTTCTCGAGATCTTCGGGCGTGAAGGGACGGCTGTACGCGAAGTCGTAGTAGAAGCCGTTGTCGATGACCGGCCCGATCGTCACCTGTGCTTCCGGATACAGGTCTTTGACGGCGTACGCGAGCAGGTGAGCCGTCGAGTGACGAATGATGTCGAGGCCGTCCGCGTCCTTCTCGGTAACGATCGCGAGCGTTGCGTCGTGATCGATCAGCGAAGACGTATCGACCAGCTCGCCATCGACCTTGCCGCCGAGTGCGGCTTTCGCGAGACCCGCACCGATCGACGCAGCGACTTCAGCAACCGTCACCGGATGCTCGTACTGTCGAACAGAACCGTCAGGCAGACGTATCGAAACCATTGTGTTCTCCGAGAGGCCGATCCGCGGCAGATGTCGCGATCAGGCGAGAAAACCAAAAAAGCAAAAAAAATGCGGCCCCGCTTTCGAGGGGCCGCATTCACATTTCCAGCAAACTGCAACGGCAAACCTGGTCCTCGACTAGCGCCGATCCGAAGTGGTTTCGGTCAACGTTCGCGGTGTCATAACCGTATTCGCCTTTCGCGCCGAAGCGCTTGTTGCTTACTTGCTACGAAACTCCGGCGAACCAGAGTTTCTATTTCGTTGGTAGGCTCGATTGGACTCGAACCAACGACCCCCACCATGTCAAGGTGGTGCTCTAACCAGCTGAGCTACGAGCCTGAAGAAACGAGATTATATGGAGCGCCTCGAAACTTGGCAAGCACTTTTATGCGTCGACATTAAAAATCCTGACGACGCATGTCGACGTGCCCGATCGACACACATTTCATCCCTTGCGCGACGCGCGCACAACGCCCGTTACTTCGCCTAGCAACGCGCACGCGCGTTGAATTTGCGCAGCACTCGACACCTCGACAGTGAACTGCATGAACGCCGCGTTACGTCGCGTCTGCGTCTTGACGCCGATCACATTCATCTTCTCGCGCGCGAAAATTTCCGAGATATCGCGCAGCAAACCTTGCCGGTCGGACGCATCGATTGTGAGATCGACCGGATAGACCGAGCGGCCGTGGCCGCTCATGACGTCCGCGGACCACGCTGTCTCGAGCACGCGCTCCGGCGCGCGCTCGGCCATGCGCAGAAACGTCGGGCAATCGCTGCGATGAATCGACATACCCTTGCCACGCGTGACGAAACCACTGATGGCATCCGGCGGCGCGGGACGGCAGCATCGCGCGAGTTGCGTCAGCAATGCGTCGACGCCAACGACCAGCACGCCCGTCGATGCGCCATGCGCCACGCTCGCGCCACTACTGCGCTTCTCGAATTGCTCCGGCGCCTCGACTACCGGCTCGGGCGGCGGTGCATCGTGTAAGGCCTGCTCGACAAGACGAAGACTGAACTCTTCCTTGCCGACAACCCAGAAAAGATCGTCCGTTGTCTTGAAGCCGAGCTTGGCGGCAAGCTGATCCAGATTGACGGATGTCTTGCCTTCGCGCTGTAACGTCTTTTCGACCATCGCGCGGCCGATCGATATGTTTTCCTGCAGGTCGACCGCGTTGAACCAGGCGCGCACTTTCTGACGCGCGCGCGAACTGCGCAGATAGCCAAGCTGCGGATTGAGCCAGTCACGTGACGGACCGCCCTCCTTCACCGAGACGATCTCAACAGTCTGTCCGTTCTGCAACGCAGTGTTGAGCGGCACCATCGCGCCATCGACGCGCGCGCCGCGGCAACGGTGGCCCAGTTCGCTATGCAGGTGATACGCGAAGTCGACAGGCGTCGCGCCTTGCGGCAGCGGAATCACGCGCGCCTGGGGCGTGAGTACGTAGATGTGATCGTCGTCGAGCGTGGCCTGACGCAACTGCTCCCACGGCTGCGTCGCGGGCTTCCCGTCATGCTCGCCTTCGGAAACGTCGTCCTTCCACGCGAGCAGTTGACGCAGCCACGCGATCTTCTCGTCGTACTTCTCACTCGCGCTGAACTGGCCGCCATAGCCACGCGTGCCCGCTTCCTTGTAGCGCCAGTGCGCCGCGACACCGTACTCCGCAAACTGATGCATCTCCTGCGTGCGGATCTGCACTTCGAATGCGCGCCCGTCGTCGCCGATCACGACCGTGTGCAGCGACTTGTAGCCATTCGGCTTCGGACGCGAGATGTAATCGTCGAACTCTTTCGGCACGGGTTGCCAGAGGTTGTGGACGATGCCCAGGACCGTGTAGCAATCCTTGATGTCCGGCACGATGACGCGAAATGCGCGCACGTCATACAGTTCGGAGAAATCGAGTTCCTTGCCGCGCATCTTGCGCCAGATGCTATAGATGTGTTTCGGCCGGCCGCTCACTTCAGCACGGATATGCGCCGCGGCGAGTTCCTGCTGCAGACGCGCGATAGCCTCCGCCACGTACGCTTCGCGCTCGATGCGCTTCTCGTCAAGCAGCTTCGCGATGCGCTTGTACGTCTCCGGCTCCTCGAAGCGGAACGCGAGATCCTCGAGTTCCCATTTCAGTTGCCAGATACCGAGACGGTTCGCGAGCGGCGCGTAAATGTCGAGCGTCTCGCGCGCGACGTCCGGCGACGGCGTGATCTTCGCCGCCGCGTAATAACGCAGCGACTGCACGCGCGACGCAAGCCGGATCAGCACGACGCGAATGTCCTGCGCAAACGCGAGCAGCATCTTGCGCAACGCCTCGACCTGGGCGCGGCGCGCAGCCTGCGCATCGCGACCGGCTTCGGGCATCGCATTCTGTGCCGCACGCAGACTCACCGTTCCCAGGCGCAACAGCTTGCGCACGTCACCGACAAGCTGCGCGACCTCTTCACCGAAGCGGTCGGCGAGGATGCGTTCCGGATCCTTCAGATGGGGTGTCAGCGCGAACAACGCGGCCGCCAGCACCGCCGGCGGATCGACGTTGAGCGTGCGCATGACCGCCGCCGTGCCCGCTGCGTGATCCGCGAGCAGCTCGCCCGACGAAAGCCGCACCTCGCCGGCATGCTCGCGCACGAACGCCATCGCCTCGTCGAAAGACGGTGTCGGGTTCGGAACAGTCGTGACGGTATCGGTATTCATGATGCGGCGCTTCGCCGGAAAAGCCAGGAGTAACCCAAAAACAGATGCTGCAGTAGATCAGCTGCGCTGTGCGGCCACGATGACGACTTCGACGAGGCACGCCGGGTTCGCCAGCTTCGCTTCGACCGTTGCGCGCGGCGGCGTGGCGCCTGCTGCAACCCACGTATCCCACACGGCGTTCATGCCGGCGAAGTGGGCCATGTCGGAGATGAAAATCTGCACAGACAGCAGGTGCGACTTGTCGCTGTTCACTTCGGCGAGCAGGCGGTCGATGTGGCCGAGCACTTCGCGTGTCTGACCGGCGATGTCCTGATTCGTGTCTTCGGCGATCTGGCCGGCCAGGTAGACCGTGCCGTTATGCACGGCGATTTCCGAGAGGCGCGCGCCGACGTGGTGACGAATGACTGCCATGAAAGATCCTGTGGTTGAGGTTGAATGTGATCGAACGAGCGTTCCGTGGCGCCTCGTGCAAACCGCGCCGCGAAACCCCATATTATGACGCGTCAGATGTTTCGCCGATGAAGAAGCGTCGCGCGATCTCAATCTGGTCGTCGGCGAGAAAGGCCGGCGCGTGCCCGACGCCCGGAATTTCCACGCTCGATACGGCGCGCCCCTGCTCGATCATCTTCGCGACTGTTTCACGCGACAGCAGATCCGACTCCCCGCCGCGAACGACGAGTACAGGACCTTCAGTCGCAGCCAGCGAACGCCACAACGCGGCCTCGCCGAGCGCTGTCATTTCCGGCGTTGTCGCGGCAAACGGCTGCGCAATGCGCGGGTCGTAGCGAAGTTGCCATGCGCCGTCACGTTCATGCAGAAGTGGCGTGTTGATTTCGCGCCATTCATCGGGCGTGAGCGGTCCGAAGGAAGCAGCGAGCAGCGCAGCGTAATCGATGCCCTGCTGCAACGTTTCAAAGCGCGTCGGCTTGCCCAGATAGTCGCCGATGCGGGACAGGGACGCCGGCTCGACATGCGGACCGACGTCGTTGACCAGCATCTTGCGGATCGGCGAATCCGGCACGCCCGACAGCGCCATGCCGATCAGGCCGCCCATCGACGTGCCAAACCAGTCGACCGACTGCACATCGAGCCGCGCGATCAGCGTGATCATGTCGCAGACGTATTGCGGCACACCGTAATAGTTGGGGTCGGCAAGCCACGAAGACAATCCCCGACCGACCACATCCGGACACACCACGCGATACGTGCCGGCGAGTGCCGCAGCGACGCGGTCAAAGTCTCGCCCCGAGCGCGTAAGGCCGTGTACACACAACAGCACCCGAGGATTCGCCGGATCGCCCCACTCGGTATAGGCGACGCGATGCAGACCGCCCGGACTGATGCACTGCACTTCATGCTGACGGGGCGAGACAAAACCGGCAACGTTGCCAGTGGCAGAAAGGGCTGAAGGGACAGGGGGCGCGGCGGTCGTCATCGGAGATTTCCTTGGCCAAAGCGTAGACGTTGTCACAGGCAGAAAAAGCAGAGCGCCTGATTGAAGCAGCAGCACAGCCGCTCAACACGCAATCGATTGTAAACCGCTTTGCCCAGGACCACGCCTCGTCCGAATGGCCTATACAGTGCGTGAATGGCCAGCCATAACGGCCACACACACGCGGCCCGCAAAAAACAAAACGGGCGAAACTCGCGCTTCGCCCGTCGTGCACCGATACTAAAGACGCTTCGGTGAGTGCCCCTGCCCCGAAATCATCCAGCCGTCAGCCCACCGCGCTCACATCGAGCGGCGCGCCCGTCTTCGCCTTGATTTCGTCGACGCTCACGCCCGGCGCGAGTTCGACCAGCTTAAGGCCGTTGTCGGTGACATCGATCACGCCCAGATCGGTGATGATCCTGTCGACCACGCCCACGCCCGTGAGCGGCAGCGAGCATTCTTCGAGGATCTTGTGCTGGTCGCCCTTCGCGACGTGCTCCATCAGCACCACCACGCGCTTGACGCCCGCCACCAGGTCCATCGCGCCGCCCATGCCCTTGATCATCTTGCCCGGAATCATCCAGTTGGCCAGGTCGCCCTTCTTGCTGATCTGCATCGCGCCGAGGATCGCGAGGTTGATGTGGCCGCCGCGAATCATCGCGAACGAGTCCGCCGACGAAAAGATCGACGAGCCCGGCAGCGTGGTGACCGTCTGCTTGCCGGCGTTGATCAGGTCGGCATCCACTTCCTCTTCGGTCGGCGACGGCCCGATGCCGAGCAGGCCATTTTCCGACTGCAGCCACACTTCGACGCCCTTCGGCACGTGGTTCGCCACCAGCGTCGGCAGGCCGATGCCGAGGTTCACGTAAAAGCCGTCCTGCAGTTCCTGTGCCGCGCGCGCGGCCATTTCGTCACGATTCCATGCCATGATCAGTCTCCCTTCGCGCGGACAATGCGTTGTTCGATACGTTTTTCCGGATGCGCGTTCAGCACGATGCGCTGCACGAAGATGCCCGGCGTATGAATCGCGTCTGGATCGAGTTCGCCGACTTCCACGATTTCCTCGACTTCCGCGACGGTGATCCTGCCGGCCATCGCGCACATCGGGTTGAAGTTGCGCGCCGTGCGGCGATAGATCAGATTGCCCGACTTGTCCGCCTTCCACGCCTTGACGAGTGCAACGTCGGCCGTCAGCGAATGCTCGAGCACGTAGTGGTTTTCACCGAACTGGCGCGTTTCCTTGCCTTCGGCAATCAGCGTGCCGAAGCCGGTGTTCGTGAAGAAAGCAGGAATGCCCGAACCGCCCGCACGCAGCTTTTCAGCCAGCGTGCCCTGTGGCGTGAATTCGAGCTCGAGTTCGCCGGCCAGATATTGCCGCTCGAACTCCTTGTTTTCGCCGACGTACGACGAGATCATTTTCCTGATCTGGCGCGTTTCCAGCAGCAGACCAAGGCCGAAACCGTCGACGCCCGCGTTGTTGCTGATACACGTGATGCCCTTTACGCCGGTATCGCGCAGCGCGGCGATCAGCGCTTCGGGAATGCCGCACAGGCCGAAGCCGCCGACGGCGAATGTCTGCCCGTCCTTGACGATGTCTTTAAGCGCGTCGGCCGCGCCTGGATAGACCTTGTTCATCAGTTTGTCCCTTCCTCGATTGGAATTCCGAAATCCGGATCGGTGCGATACCGTTGAATCATACGACGATGCCGTGACATCGTCCGATTCAGCTGTGACTTCGCAGCCTCTTGATTTGTTCGAAAGGGTACGATGGCGCGCCCTTACGGCACAATACGCAAAAATACATAAGTATTTGCCACTGCACGCCGCCGCTCAAGGACTTCCCGCGCACCCATGCCCGCCCTGGATTACCAAACCGCTTTTCACCTTGCGCCGATCGGGCTCGTGCTCTCGCGCAAGCGCATCATCGAAGACTGCAACGACCAGGTGGCGTCGATTTTCCGCTGTCCGCGGGAATCGTTGATCGGGCAGTCCTTCCAGGTGCTATATCCGTCTCTGGACGAATTCGAGCGGATCGGCGAGCGCATTCCGCCCATCATGACCGCACAGGGCAGTTACGCCGATGACCGTATCATGAAGCGCGCGACGGGCGAGCTGTTCTGGTGCCACGTGACGGGACGCTCGCTCGATCGGGCCGAGCCGCATGCTGTGGGCGTGTGGACCTTCGAGGACCTGAGCGCGACGCGGCGTGTCGCGGTCGAACTGACGCCGCGCGAACGCGAAATCGCCGCGCAACTGGTGACGGGCAAGACGAGCAAACAGATTGGCCGCGCGCTCGACATCAGCTCGCGAACGGTCGACGTCTACCGTTCGCGGCTGATGCGCAAGTACGACACCGGAAACGCGACCGAACTGCTGCAAAGGCTGCTCGGGAACTGAAGCGCGGCGGCGCGGGGCGCCGTCAATCCGCGCCGGACGCAACCCGTTAGCCGGCTGGCATTGTCAACAGAGCGATCAGACGGCTTTCACGAGCGCGGCGTTGTCGATCGTCGAGCGCAACAGATCGGGAATCGGCACGGATTTGCCGGCGGCGTAGTCGATCCACACGCAGCGCGCGGCGCCGCGTGCATAGACGGTGGTGGGATCGTCGGCGCGAGTCAGTTCGAAACCCGTATCGAAGCTGCTGCGGCCGGGCGTGGCGACCGTCATGCGGCCGATCACGTCGCCGGGATAGTGAAGCTGCTTCAGAAACTCCATCGATGCGTTGACGATCACCGGTCCCTGCCCTTCGCCATTGCCGCCGGCGATGCCGAGTTGCTCGAACCAGGAAATCCGCACCTGCTCCATATAACGGAAATAGACCGTGTTGTTTACGTGGCCAAACGCATCCATGTCGCCCCATCGGATCGGCATGGACATCTCAAAAACTGCGTGATATTCGCTCATCGTACTTCTTCTGCGGGTTGAAACAGGATCAGCACGCCGGGCCCTGGGCGGCTCGTGACCGCCCGGCCGGCGCGCTGTAAGGACGCTCAGGCGAGGCCGAAGCCGTCGTCGGCGGTAATGACGGCGCCGTTGATGAACTGCGATTCGTCGGCGGCGAGCAAAAGCAGCAGGCCGTCCAGATCTTCCGGCTTGCCGACGCGATGACGCGGCAGCATCGAAACCAGCTTCTGCCCCTGCTCCGTCGACCAGTGATGGTGATTGATCTCGGTATCGATATAGCCCGGGCAGATCGCGTTCACGTTGATGCCGTGGCGGCCCCACTCCAGCGCCATCGACTTGGTCATATGAACGACCGCCGCCTTGCTCATCGAATAGAGGCCGATCTGCGGCAGCACGCGCAGCCCGGCCACCGAAGCAATATTGATGATCCGGTACGGCGGCTTCTGACCGCCGCCATTGCCGCGCATCATCATCCGTTTGGCGACTTCCTGTGCGACGAAGAACGCGCCGCGGGTGTTCGTGTCGAACACGTACTCGAAGTCGGCGGGCGTGACTTCCGAGAGCTTCTGGGTGGTCGAGACGCCCGAGTTGTTGACGAGAATATCGATGGTGCCGGCTTCAGTTTCCGCGTGCGCGACCGCCGACTTGATGCTCTGGTAATCAGTCACATCGAGCGAGACGACGTGCGCGGCGCCGCCGGAGGCCTCGATTTCGGCGCGCAGTTCCTTAAGGCGCTCGGTGCGGCGGCTTGCCAGCACGACTTTCGCGCCCGCCTGCGACAGCACCTGCGCAAAGCGTTTGCCCAGTCCGCTCGACGCGCCCGTGATCAGCGCGACCTTGCCTTCCAGATTGATCGAACGGCCCATTGTCGGTCCTTTATTTGGTTCGGTTGAAGCGGCGGCCGCCGGTACGGGCGTCCGCGAGGAAGGGTTAAACCGTATCACATAAATAGAACGGTCGTGCTAATGTGCACGGCTCGGGTTGCGGCGTCCAGATCCTTCCCGGACAATACGATCCCGAAAAAAGCATTCTAACGGTAAGAGGAGCATCAATGACCCCCGCAAGTCTCATTGAGCAGTACGGCCCGCGCGAGTCGATGGAATACGACGTGGTGATCGTTGGCGGTGGCCCCGCTGGCCTGTCCGCTGCGATCCGTCTGAAGCAGCTGGCGCAGGAGAAAGGCGTCGAGGTGGGCGTCTGTGTACTGGAGAAAGGCTCGGAGGTCGGTGCCCACATTCTGTCGGGCGCGGTGATGGATCCGCGCGCCTTGAACGAGCTGATTCCTGACTGGAAGGAAAAAGGCGCGCCGCTCGATGTCGGCGTGACCGAGGACCGCTTCCTGTTCCTGAGCGAATCCGGCGCCAAAAGCGTGCCGAACTGGGCGCTGCCGGATAACTTCAAGAATCACGGCAACTATGTCGTGAGCCTCGCGAACGTCACGCGCTGGCTCGGCCAGCAGGCTGAGGCGCTGGGCGTCGAAATTTTCCCGGGCTTTCCGGCCGCTGAAATCCTGTATAACGACGACGGCTCGGTCAAAGGCGTTGCGACCGGCAATCTGGGCATCGGCAAGGACGGCCAGCCGACCGAGAACTTCCAGCTCGGCATGGAGCTGCACGCGAAATACACGCTCTTCTGCGAAGGCGCGCGCGGGCATCTGGGACGGCAGCTGAACGACCGGTACAAGCTGCGTGACGGCGCCGATCCGCAGGTCTACGGCATCGGCATCAAGGAGCTGTGGGAAATCGATCCGGCCAAGCACAAGCCGGGTCTGGTGATCCACACGGCCGGCTGGCCGCTGGAGAGCGACACCTACGGCGGCTCGTTTCTCTATCACATGGACAACAACCAGGTGATGGTGGGCTTTGTCGTGGGGCTCGGCTATTCGAATCCGTATCTGTCGCCGTTCGAGGAATTCCAGCGCTACAAGACGCATCCGTCGATCCGCGCGTTTCTCGAAGGTGGCAAGCGGGTGTCGTACGGCGCGCGGGCGATCACCGCGGGCGGCCTGATGTCGCTGCCGAAGCTGGTGTTCCCGGGCGGTGCGCTGGTGGGCGACGATGCAGGCTTCCTGAACGCCTCGCGCATCAAGGGCAGCCATGCGGCGATCAAGACCGGCATGCTGGCGGCCGATGCGGCCTTCGACGCGGTCCAGGCAGGCCGTCAGGCGGATGAGCTGACGGCCTATCCTGAAGCGTTCAGGACGTCGTGGCTGCACACCGAACTGTACCGTGCGCGCAACTTCAAGCAGTGGATGAGCAAGGGCCTGTATCTCGGCACGCTGATGGTGGGGCTGGAGCAGAAGCTGCTGGGCGGCAACGTGCCGTGGACGCTGCATCACCAGCACTGGGACCACGAGATGCTCAAGCCCGCGTCACAATGCAAGCCGATCGTGTATCCGAAGCCGGATGGCAAGCTGACGTTCGACCGCCTCTCGTCGGTGTTCATCTCGAACACGAATCACGAAGAGAACCAGCCGGCGCACCTGACGCTGAAAGATCCATCGGTGCCGGTGAACATCAACCTGGCCACGTACGCCGGCCCGGAAAGCCGTTACTGCCCGGCAGCGGTGTATGAGTTCGTGAAGAACGACGACGGCAGCGAGCGGCTCGTGATCAACGCGCAGAACTGCGTGCACTGCAAGACGTGCGACATCAAGGACCCGACGCAGAACATCGTGTGGGTCACGCCGGAAGGTGGCGGTGGGCCGAACTATCCGAACATGTGATCTGGCTGCGCTGCATATGAAAAGCCCCGCAATTCGCGGGGCTTTTCGCTTTCCGGCGCACGCACGCGCGAATCGCTTGGTCCGTGCCGCGAGGGGCGACAACCGCTCATGACGTCAGCACGTCAAGGCGCGCTCGCTGCAATTTTCGGCGTCGCGACGACGACATCGCCGCATTGCGCACGATGACGCAGCGCGTGATCGATCATCACCAGCGCGAGCATCGCTTCAGCGATCGGCGTCGCGCGGATGCCGACGCACGGATCGTGACGCCCGAATGTTTCGACGACGGCCGGCTGTCCTGCCTTGTCGATCGAACGACGCGGCGTGCGAATGCTCGACGTCGGTTTGATCGCGATCGAAACGGTCACGTCCTGCCCGGTCGAAATGCCGCCGAGCACGCCACCCGCATGATTGCCGACGAAGCCTTCCGGCGTCAGTTCATCGCCGTGCACCGAGCCACGCTGCGCGACGCTCGCGAAACCCGCTCCGATCTCGACGCCCTTCACCGCGTTGATGCCCATCATCGCGTGGGCGATGTCGGCGTCGAACCGGTCGAAGAGCGGCTCGCCGAGGCCAACCGGTACGCCCGACGCCACCACGTTGATGCGTGCGCCGATCGAATCGCCGTCCTTGCGCAACGCGTCCATATATTCTTCGAGCTTCGGCACGATGTCGGCGTTCGGCGCGAAGAACGGATTCTCGCGCACATGCGACCAGTCGACGAACGGCACATCGATCTCGCCGAGTGCGCTCATGTAGCCGCGAATCTCCGTGCCGAAATGCTCGCGCAGCCATTTCTTCGCGACCGCGCCGGCAGCGACCGTCGGCGCCGTCAGACGTGCCGACGAGCGGCCGCCGCCGCGATAGTCGCGGATGCCATATTTCTGCCAGTACGTGTAATCGGCGTGACCGGGGCGGAACGTATCGGCAATGTTGCCGTAGTCCTTGCTGCGCTGGTCGGTGTTGCGGATCAGCAGCGCGATCGGCGCGCCCGTGGTCGTGCCTTCGAACACGCCGGAGAGAATTTCGACCTTGTCCTCTTCCTGGCGCTGCGTTACGTGGCGCGACGTGCCCGGCTTGCGGCGGTCGAGTTCGAACTGGATGTCGTCTTCGGTCAGCGCCATTCCCGGCGGGCAGCCATCGATCACGCAGCCTATCGCGGGGCCGTGTGATTCGCCGAAGGTCGTGACGGTGAAAAGCGTACCGAGGGTATTGCCGGACATGAGCGTCGTCCAAAGAAAGGCGGGGAAGCCGTTATTATGCCAGCCCGGCCGCCCGGGCGCGCTGTCTGGCGTAGTGGCGCGGGCTGCTCGTGCAGCCCTCTGCCGGTCAGCGGTAGCGCAACGGCGCGGCTGTGTGCGCAGCGAGGCAGGCGAGCACGGGCATGGCCAGACGATCGCTCATGACAACGGCAATCAGGACATGCAGCGCGGGCCGCTATTTGCGTGCGCCGCGCAGGTCCGTGACGATCTGCTGCAAACCTTCGGGCGTGACGCTTGCCGGATCGAGCGGTTCTCCGACCGCGAGCGTCAGACGGCTCATCACGCCCTTCTGGACCGGCCGCGGCAGATGCACTTCCTCGTGCCGCGAAAACACGCTGCCCCACAGGCCGCGCAGCGCCATCGGTATGACCGGCGCGGGCGAGCGCCGGACGATCTCGCTCACGCCGTGGCGGAACGGGTTCAGGTCGCCGGTCCGCGTCAGCTTCCCTTCAGGAAAGATGCACACCAGATCGCCATCGGCGAGCGCTTTCGCGCAGGAATCGTAGGCGCGCGTCAGCATCTGCGGGTTCTCGTGCGCGGGCGCGATCGGAATGGCCTTCGCTTGACGGAACAGCCATCCGGCAAACGGCGACTGGAAAATGCGGTAGTCCATCACAAAACGGATCGGTCGCGGACTCTCGGCCATGATGACCACGGCGTCGACGTAACTGACGTGATTGCACACCAGTACCGCGGCACCCTCTTCCGGAATGCGCTCCGCGTGAACGACGCGCATGCGATAGAACGTGTGCACCAGCAGCCACGCGATAAAGCGCAGCAGAAACTCGGGCACGAGCGAATAGATGTACGTGGCGACGACGATATTCAGCAGCGCCGTCACGAGAAAAATGCCCGGAATGCTCACGCCCGCGGCGGTCAACCCGACCGCCATCAACGCCGACACAATCATGAACAGCGAATTCAGAATATTGTTGGCCGCGATGATGCGCGCGCGATGGCTCGGCTGGCTCCGGCTCTGGATCAGCGCATAAAGCGGCACGCTGTAGAAGCCGCCGAACATCGCGAGCAGGAACAGGTCGGCGAGAATGCGCCAGTGCGGCAGCAGCGACATAAACTCTCCGACAGTGAGCAGATGCCCTACCGCGGGCAACGCGTGACTTGCGAAATAAAGGTCGATAGCGAACACGCTCATGCCGATCGAGCCGAGTGGCACAAGACCGATTTCGACGCGGCGTTTAGACAGCCGTTCGCACAGCAGCGAGCCAATACCGATGCCGACCGAGAATGTGCCGAGCAGCACTGTGACGACATCAGGATTGGCCGACAGCACATTCTTCGCAAAACTGAAAAACGACGACAGAAACGTGGCGCCGACGAACCACAGCCAGGAAATGCCGAGCAGGCTCAGAAAAACCGTGCGATTCTCGCGGGCGAGTTTCAGGTTGCGCCACGTTTCGCTAACCGGATTCCAGTTGATGCGCAGGTCGGCCTGCGGCGCAACAGATTTCGGCACGAAGCCCGACACGAGCCGCCCGACGAGCGCAATCGCCACGCAGCAGCACGCGAGCACAACGGCACCATGCTCGACGAACCCCGCTGCCGCGCCACCGACGATCGTCCCGATCAGGATCGCGACGAACGTCCCCATCTCGACCATCCCGTTCCCGCCGACGAGCTCCGCCGTCGCCAGATGCTGCGGCAGATACGCGTATTTGACCGGGCCGAACAGCGTCGAATGCACGCCCATCAGGAACGTGCAGAAGTACAGTAGCGGCGCGCTATGCAGCAGGAATCCGGCGCCGCCGATCAACATCACGCCGATCTCGAAGGTCTTCACAAAGCGCGTCAGCATCGCCTTGTCGTACTTGTCCGCGATCTGTCCCGACGTCGCCGAGAAGAGGACGAAGGGCAAAATGAAAACCGCCGAGATCAGGAATGCGGCGGTCTTCGCGTCGACGCCTGAAAACCGCGCGGTCTGAAACGTGACCAGGGACGTGAAGCCGATCTTGAAGACGTTGTCGTTCATCGCGCCGAGGAACTGCGTCCAGAAAAACGGCGCGAAGCGTCGTTCCCGCAGCAGGCGGAACTGCGATTCGTGCTGCTCGCCTCTGCGGCTGGTGCGATGGGCGGCGGGTATCGGACGATCGTTCATGACAACGGAGATCAGGACATGCAGCGCGGGCAACGGACGCGCCGCGCGGACACAAAAAAAGCGCACGCTTTCGCGCGCGCCTTTCGCTCAGGCTTCACACTCAGTCTTTCACATCGACGGTAGCGAAGCAGCGAACGCGGACGTTGATCCGCCCCACCCCGCACGATGATCATTCAACGCGTCTGTTCCTGCTCCTGCTCGGGCCAGTCGCGGATATACGCCTTCAACATGCGGTTTTCGAAACCCTGCTCCTCGACGACCGCTTTGGCCACATCGTAGAAAGAGATCACGCCCATCAGCGTGCGGCTTTCCAGAACCGGCAGATAGCGCACATGGTGCTCCAGCATCATGCGGCGTACCTCGTTCACGTCCGTTTCCGGTGTGCAGGTAAGCGGATGGTCGTCCATGACCTTGCGGATTGTCGATGTGCCGACGCTGCCGCCGTTCTCGCTCAGCGTCAGGATAATCTCACGAAAGGTCAGCATGCCGACCAGATCACCGTATTCCATGACAACGAGCGAGCCAATATCGTGCTCGGCCATTGTGTTGACTGCTTCGCTCAGCCGCGTATCGGGCGTGACGGTGAAAAGCGTGTTGCCCTTGACCTTGAGGATATCGCTGACTCGCATGATTGTCTCCTGTGATGCTTTAAAGCCTGACTGACTTTCGATCCTAGCGGAAAGGGGTGCAAAAGGAAAGCGGGCAAACCGCATGCGGACGCGGCTTTGCCCCGGTGATACGATTGCCCCCACTTTCATCCTTCGCCGGGCCACCCACGGCTCAGCCGCTCACGATGTCCGCCAACCGTTTCGACACGCTTGCGCTGCACGCCGGCGCTGCCGCCGACCCGACGACCGGCGCCCGCGCCACGCCGATCTATCAGACCACCTCGTTTTCGTTCCGCGATACCGACCACGCCGCGTCGCTCTTCAATATGGAGCGCGCCGGCCACGTGTATTCGCGGATCTCGAACCCGACCGTCGCCGTCTTCGAAGAGCGCGTCGCCGCGCTGGAGAACGGCGCCGGCGCAATCGGGACGGCGAGCGGGCAAGCGGCGCTGCATCTTGCCATTGCCACGCTGATGGGCGCCGGCTCACACATCGTGGCGTCCGGCGCGCTGTACGGCGGCTCGCACAACCTGCTGAACTACACGCTTCGGCGTTTTGGCATCGAAACGACTTTCGTCAAACCCGGCGACCTCGACGCATGGCGCGCGGCGCTGCGCCCCAACACGCGGCTACTGTTCGGCGAAACGCTCGGCAATCCCGGCCTCGACGTGCTCGATATCGCCGCTGTCGCAGAGATCGCCCACGAATACCGCGTGCCGCTGCTCGTCGATTCGACCTTCACGACGCCTTACCTGCTCAAACCATTCGACCACGGCGCGGATTTCGTCTACCACTCGGCGACGAAATTCCTCGGCGGCCACGGCACGACGATCGGCGGCGTGCTGGTTGACGGCGGCACATTCGACTTCGAGGCGTCCGGCCGCTTTCCAGAGTTCACAGAACCCTATGAGGGCTTCCACGGCATGGTATTCGCCGAGGAAAGCACCGTCGCGCCCTTCCTGCTGCGCGCCCGCCGCGAAGGCCTGCGCGACTTCGGCGCATGCCTGCACCCGCAGGCCGCCTGGCAACTGCTGCAGGGCATCGAGACGCTACCGCTGCGCATGGAACGTCACGTCGCGAATACGCGCAAGGTGGTCGAATTTCTCGCCGGCCACGCCGCCGTCGAATCTGTCGCCTATCCGGAACTGGCGTCGCATCCGGATTTCGCGCTGGCGCAGCGTCTGTTGCCGCGCGGCGCGGGCGCGGTGTTCAGCTTCAACCTGCGAGGCGATCGCGCCGCCGGCCGGCGTTTCATCGAAACACTTGCGCTCTTCTCGCACCTCGCGAATGTCGGCGATGCGCGCTCGCTCGTCATCCACCCCGCGTCGACCACGCATTTCCGCATGGACGCGGCCGCGCTTGCCGCAGCCGGCATCGCCGAAGGCACAATCCGGCTGTCGATCGGCCTCGAAGATCCCGACGACCTGATCGACGATCTCAAGCGCGCGCTGAAGGCATCGCAGAAGTCCGCGGACGCACCCACCGCCAAAGGATCGACAAAAGCGTCGACAAACCCACCCAAAGACGACGGTTCGCGCAGGGAGTCCGTATGATCCTCGATGTTTACGGCGCGCCCGCATACGCCTACACCGGCGGCAAACCGTTCGACCCCGCACTCCCGACCGCCGTCTTTATCCACGGCGCCGAGCACGACCACAGCGTATGGGCGCTGCAGACCCGATATTTCGCGCACCACGGCTTTGGCGTGCTCGCGGTCGATCTACCCGGTCATCACCGTAGTGCAGGGCCAGCGTTGCGCGATATCGGCACAATGGCCGACTGGCTGGCTGCCCTGCTCGACGCCGCAGGTGCAGCGCGCGCGTTCGTCGCCGGACACAGCATGGGCTCGCTCATCGCGCTCGATTTCGCCGCGCGCTATCCCCACCGGGCAACGCATCTCGCGCTGCTCGCCACCGCCGCGCCGATGGCCGTCTCCGACGCCCTGCTCGATGCGGCCGCCAACCGCGAGCCTGAGGCCATCGAAATGGTCAATCAGTGGTCTCACTCGACCTTCGCCGCCAAGCCTTCCTGTCCAGGCCCGGGTTTCTGGCTTCACGGCATGAACCAGCGCCTGATGGAACGCGTGGCGGCCACCGGCGAGCCACAACTCTTTCACCGCGACTTCAGCGCATGCAATGCCTACACGGACGGCATCGCACGGGCCGCACAGGTGCAATGCCCCGTACGGTTGATTGTGGGCCGCCGCGATGCGATGACGCCGCCACGCGCCGCGCAGGCGCTCACCCACGCATTTGCATCCGCCGGTGTCACCGTCGACACCGTTACGCTGGACGCCGGTCACGCCCTGATGGCCGAACAACCGGATGCAACGCTCGACGCCCTGTTCACGTTTGCTTCCGGCTCTGCCGCGACCGTGACCCGCTAAGGCCGCTCGACAGCCATCACGATAGCGAATTGCGTGGACGCCCACCATCGGCCGAATGGCCAGGTTGCGCCCATGCATCGATAGCAGCACAATGATTCCAGTCAACCGGCAGCACGTGCATGGCGCACGTGGCGTGTACCGGCCGGGCATGGAAGAAGCGGAGGCAATGATGGCGCACACCACTCATACCGATCACTTCGCGAGTTTCGCGGAGTTCTATCCGTTCTATCTGGAAGAGCATCGCAACAGCGTGTCGCGCCGGTTGCATTTCGTGGGCTCGCTAGGCGTGATCGGCTTTCTGGCGATGGCGCTCGCCACCGGCGACTGGTTGTGGCTACCAGCGGCGCTCGTCTGCGGATATGGCTTCGCGTGGATCGGGCATTTCTTCTTCGAGAAAAACCGTCCCGCTACGTTCCGGCATCCGATCTACAGCCTGATGGGCGACTGGGTGATGTTCAAGGACATCTGCACGGGGAAGATCTCGCTATAGCGGCAAGTGAACTGGCGGCGTGGGGGCTCGCGCTGGGTGGGCTGACGGTGAACTGAAGCGAAAACAACAAGAGCAGCAGTATGTGAAGTACCCGCAAACAAAGTAGCGGCGGCCGAAGCAGGGACAGGCAAAGACACCGGCGCCCGCCCGGCCAGCGAAAAGTCTGAGCTACGCCGTCTGGTGCGGCATGGCCGTGCGCCGCGCGTCGTCTTCCGCGCCATCGGCCGCTCGCGCCGCAGCCCGCGTTGCCAGCAGCGAAGCCAGCGAAACGTTGAGTTTGTCGTTTTCGAGCGCGGCGAGGAGCGACGCGCTGTCGATACGCGTCGAATCCAGATTCAGCTGATACTCCAGTTCCGCGCGGTCGATCACGAAAAGCGCGAACAGTTGCGCGACGGTAATCTGGCTCGGATTTGCGAGCAGCAGAAAACGCGGCTGGGCGCCGTTCTCTTCGAGACGCGCGACCCACTCGAGCTGTTCAAGCTGCTGCGTGAGCCGGATGGTCGTATCCATATCGCGACGGAGCGCGCGTGCGAGTTGCTGGATCGTGTAGCCCGGCTTACCTGCTTCACGCGCTTCGGACAGCCGCGCCAGCAGTTCAAGCCCGTCGAACAGGTCGCTGCCGGGAAACTGCGGCCGGTGGAACTGGCCGGTCCGGATCGCCGGCAACGCCGACGCGATCATTGCGCCCGCGAGCGTAATGAACCAGCTGAGGTACATCCAGAGCAGGAACATCGGCAGCGCGGCGAACGCGCCGTACATGGCCGTGTAGGTCGGTATACGCCGGATGTAATAGCCGAAGCCGCGCTTCGCGAGTTCGAATGCAACTGCGGCACACAGGCCGCCCACTACCGCGTCGCGCCATTCGACCCGGCAATTCGGCAGATAGACATACAACATCGTGAATGCGAGCGCGGTGAGCGGCAAGGCGGCACCCGTCAGCGCCCACTCGATCACGGTCGGCACATGCTGCACGCCGGTGAACGCCATCGACTGCGTGAACAGATAGGAGGAAATCGACAGACTGAAACCGATCAGAAGAGGACTCAGCGTGAGAATCGCCCAGTAGACAAGCACGCGCTGTGCGAAGGGCCGCGGTTTGCGCACGCGCCAGATCACGTTGAACGCGGATTCGACCGTCATCATCGTCATGACCGACGTGAGAAACAGGATGATCATGCCCATCGTCGTCAGGCCTTTTGCCTTCGACGCGAATTCGTTCAACCAGTTGAAAATCTGGTTGTTGATCTGCGCGGGCATCAGATGGTCGGCGAGGAAATCCTGCAACGACATCTGGAACGCCGCAAAAATCGGGAACGCGGTGAAAAGTGCGAACGCGACCGTCGCGAGCGGGACGATCGCGAGCATCGTCGTGAACGTGAGACTGCCGGCCACCTGCGGAATACGATCTTCACTGCTGCGCTGCGCGGCGAACTGCGCGAGACGCCGGATCACATCGAGATCGACACGCACTCTGGACAACAAAAGCACCTCCTTCGTCTCGTGAAACCGCCCGCGGCGCAACGTGCGCGCGGACCCAACCCCTATAATACCCGTTCACCAACGAGGCCTATGAAAGACATTCTTGTGCTCTATTACAGCCGGTACGGCGCCACGCGCGAGCTCGCGCTGGCGATCGCGCACGGCATCGACAGCGTGCCGGGCATGCAGGCGCGCGTGCGTACGGTACCGCCGGTTTCGACCGTCTGCGAGGCAACGCAACCGGATATTCCCGCCGAAGGTCCGCCTTACGTCGAACTGCGCGATCTCGAGGAATGTGCCGGCCTCGCACTCGGTTCGCCAACCCGCTTTGGCAACATGGCCGCTTCGCTCAAATACTTCCTCGACGGCACGACACCGCAGTGGCTTTCCGGTGCGCTTGCGGGCAAACCGGCCTGCGTGTTCACGTCGACGGGCAGCCTGCACGGCGGCCAGGAAACCACCCTGCTCTCGATGATGCTGCCGCTGCTCCACCACGGCATGATGATCCTCGGCATTCCGTACACCGAGAGCACGCTCACCACCACGCAGACCGGCGGCACGCCCTACGGTGCGTCGCACTTTGCGCGAGCGGGCTCGGCCGAACAGGGCATTTCCGCCGATGAAAAAACGCTCGCGGTCGCGCTCGGCGCACGTGTCGCGCGGGCGGCTTCGATGATGAACGACCGGCCATGAACGCGCCTCATGTGCCGCCAGCCAGGCCGACGCCAGCAGGCACGCCGCCCGCGCCTGTCGCGCCCGTTACGGCGCCGCGCGGCTTAGCGCACGGCGCATCGGCGGCGTTGATCGCGCTGATCGTGCTGTCGGTCGCGTGGGAGTGGTGGCTCGCGCCGCTGCGGCCCGGCGGCTCGGCGCTCGTGTTGAAGGCCGCACCGCTCTGCTTAGCGCTCGGCGGTGTGCTGCGCCATCGTGTGTACACGCTGCAATGGGCGTCGATGCTGGTGCTGCTCTATCTCGCGGAAGGCATCGTGCGCGGCATGACCGACGGTGGCCTGAGCGCGAGTCTAAGCTGGCTGGAAGCGGCGCTCGCGATCGTCTTCTTTGTCTGCGCGCTAGGCTATGTCGCGCCTTACAAGCGCGCGGCAAAACGCGCGAAAAAGGCCGCGGGTTAAGCGGCGGTCGAACGCAAGGTGAGCAGCAGGCCGAGAAGCGAGGCTGAGAAGCGAGACCGAGAAGCAAGGCCGAGAAACAGGCTGAAAAGCGGGTTGAAAAGCGCCGATAACCGCGCGCATGGCGCCAGTGCGCACAACAACCCAATATATGCAGCAGAACGTGGAGATCCCGCAAACGCACAACAGCCCACCCGGAACGCCACGTACACCAACCGCAATACACGCACTAAAGCCGGGCGACACAACCCGACCGACCACCATCATGAGCCAACCCGCTGAAGCCTCTCGCCATCGCACCTTCCTCGACGCCTGCCGCGATGCCATTGGCGCCGCGCATGTCCTGACGGACCCGCACGACACCGCCCCGTACATCACCGACTGGCGTCGTCGCTACACGGGCGCCACGCTCGCAGTGCTCTGCCCTTCCACCGCTGATGAAGTCGCAGCGCTCGTCAAACGTGCCGTCGAACACCGCATCGCGATCGTCCCGCAAGGCGGCAACACCGGCCTCGCCGGCGGCGCGACGCCAGACAACAGTGGCGAACAGGTCGTGCTGAGCCTGAAACGTCTGAACCGGGTGCGCGATATCGATCCGCACAACAACACGATCACGGTGGAAGCGGGCGTCGTCCTCGCCGACGTCCAGGCGCGCGCGGAAGAAGCCGGCCGCCTGTTCCCGCTGAGTCTCGCGGCTGAAGGCAGTTGCACAATCGGCGGCAACCTTGCGACGAACGCCGGCGGGACGGGCGTCCTGCGTTACGGCAACACGCGCGAGCTGTGTCTCGGTCTCGAAGTTGCGACGCCGCAAGGCGAACTGTGGGACGGCCTGCGCGGACTGCGCAAGGACAATACCGGCTACGACCTGCGCGATCTGTTCATCGGCGCCGAAGGCACGCTCGGTATCATCACCGCGGCCGTGATGAAACTGCATCCGCAACCCGCGGCGCGTGTGACGGCGCTGGCCGCGCTTGCGTCACCGCACGCCGCGCTCGATTTTCTCGCGCTGACGCAACGCTGCGCCGGCCCGCTGTTGACCGGCTTCGAGTTGATGTCGGATTTCTGCCTCAGGCTCGTCGGCGCGCATTTCCCGCAGATGCGCTATCCGTTCGCCGACGCGCACGCGCAGGTCGTGCTACTCGAGCTGTCCGATAGCGAAAGCGAGGAGCACGCGCGCGCCCTCTTCGAACGGCTGATGGAAACGGCGCTCGAGGACGGCCTCGTCGAAGATGCGGTCGTCGCGGAAAATCTCGCACAGTCGAATGCATTCTGGGATCTGCGCGAACACATTCCGCTTGCGCAGGCCGAGGAAGGGCTGAACATCAAGCACGATATCGCCGTGCCGATCTCGCGCATCGGCCATTTCATCGAGGAAACCGACGCGGCCATTGCGAAGCACGTGTCGGGCGCGCGAATGGTGACGTTCGGCCATCTCGGCGACGGCAACCTGCACTACAACGTGCAGGCGCCCGAAGGGGTCGACGCGAAGGCGTTTCTCGATCAGTATCAGATATCGATCAACCAGATCGTCTACGACAGCGTGCACCGGCATCGCGGCAGCATCAGCGCGGAACATGGCCTCGGGCAGCTGAAAATCGACGAAGCGATGCACTACAAGCAGCCGGTCGAAGTGCAGTTGATGCGCACGCTGAAAGCCGCACTCGATCCGCTCAATCTGATGAACCCCGGCAAGGTGATACGCTGAGGTCCGGCGCATCGATATCGACGAAGGAGCCGTGTCCGTGAAAATTCGCGTTCTGTCCGATCTGCATCTCGAATGCGACGAGCCCGAAGTGATCCCGCACGCGAACGCGGATCTGGTCGTCCTCGCCGGCGACATCCATAACCACGCGCTTGGCCTGCGCTGGGCCGCGGAGACGTTCGACGGTGCCGTGCCCGTCATCTATGTGCCGGGCAACCATGAGTACTACGACGGCGAGTTCGGCGCGCTCGAATCGGCGATGCGCGACGCCGCGCACGCGGTCGATAACGTCCACTTCCTGAATAACGCGTCGCTCGTCGATCCGGCGGGCCGCTGGCGCGTGCTCGGCACCACGTTGTGGACCGACTTCACACTGTATGGCGCGAGCGACGAAGCGCGCGCGGAATCGATCGCCGCAGCGGAACGCGTCATGCTCGACTTCCGCGGGCTCATCCAGCTGACCTGGCCGCACAATGTCGACCCCGGCAGCGGCGACAGCAGCGCCGCCGCCGAAGGTCCGCGCGACTTCACGCCCGCCGATTCGCTCGCGCTGCACGTCCGCGCGCGTGCGTGGCTCGAAGCGGAACTGGCCCGCCCGTTCGACGGCAAGACGATCGTCGTGACCCATCACGCGCCGCACCGGCTCAGCCTCTCCGCACGTTATGCGGAAGACCGCGTATCGGCGGGCTTCGTCAATGACCTGCCGGAGCTTGTCCGCGCGCCCGCTGCGTTGTGGATCCACGGTCATACGCATACCGCGTTCGACTACACGGTCAACGGCACGCGCGTCGTGTGCAACCCGCGCGGCTACATCGACCGACGCACGGGCAAGCTCGAAAACCCCGATTTCACGTGGGACAAGGTCGTGGAAATCTAGAGCGCTGTCCCTTCGGAGGCCTCATGTGTAACCGGATCAGCCAGTACAGCCAGCCGCTACGTTACGCAGAACATCTTGGCCTCTCGAATCCGTTCATGCTGTTCGATGCCGCAGACCGTCGCCCGGGCTACAACCTCGCGCCCGGCATGCATCCGCTCGCGATTTATCCTGACGAAACCGTCCGCGCAGTCCATTGGGGTTACCGGCCGCCGTGGGCCGTCGAAGAAAATCTGCCGCAGACGATCAACGCGCGCGCCGAAACGGCCGCGACCGCCCGCTATTTCCGCACGCTGTGGCGCACGGGCCGCGTGCTGGTGCCCGCCGATGGCTGGTTCGAATGGCACGTGGAGCCCGCACTGGAAACCGCTGGCACCGACGCAGCGCCGGGGGCGAGCGATATCAGGGAACGTCAGCCCTGGTACGTGCGCCTGAAACGCGACGAGCCGATGTATCTCGCGGCGCTTTCCAGCGTGCGCGAACCGGGGCGTCAAACAGAGGGAATGGGCATGGTGATCGTGACCGCGACGGCCGACGCGGGACTGATCGACGTGCACGATCGACGCCCGCTGGTCTTGTCGCGCGATACGGCGCGCCGCTGGTTCGATCCGTCGTTGCCGCTGCGGGAGCTCGAACTGCTTGCCCGCAAGGCATGTGTGCCAGCGAGCGAATTCGTGTGGTATCGCGTCAGTGGCGACGTCAATCGCCTGCTAAGCGACGAGCCCGGCCTGATCGAGGCGCTGCCCTGACCACTGGTCACTGGCCACGAAAGCGGCGAAGCGGCCAGAGCCAGGCGCATGGTCAGCGAATAATCAGCGAATATCAGAACGATCCGAACGAACTGGACGGGAAACCTTGATGGGGACGAGTTGAGGCTGCGGCCGCAGTATGCGCAGGAGTTCGCGCGACGCGGCGATTCCGATCAGTCCAAGCATGACGGCAACGCCGACGAGCAGATGCGTATCCATGGGGTTCCTCTTCGTGCGGTTCGAGTGATGCGGGTAATTCAGGTGATAACGTCTGATGTAAGTCAGGTCGATCAGTGCATTCACCAAACGTTAGCAAATCGATTCGCAGGAAGAAGTAAGGAAATGTTGCGATGCGCCACGTCTGTAACAGCGCGCAACGGTCGACATCACATCATCCGCGCCAAACGGCGGCTGGCTGTGCGGCCGACGCGAAAACTTACGTCCGCGCAAACTGGCGCAACTCGGCCTGATCGGTAGCGAGCGTCGCCGGCAATTCGTCGCGCATGAATTCGACCCACGTACGGATCTTGGCGTCCAGATACTGACGTGACGCATAGAGCGCATACACGTTCATTTCCTGCGACGTGTACGCCGGCAGGATCCAGACAAGCTCGCCGCTGCGCAGACCGCTGATCGCCGAATAGATCGGAATCAGGCCAACGCCCATGCCCTCACGCACCGCGACCGCCATCGCCTCCGCGACATTCACCTGAAACGTCGCCGGGCCGAGAAACACGGATTCCTGACCATCCGGGCCGTCGAAAATCCATTCGTCGGAGGGAAAAACCGGCGTCACCATCTGCAGGCAGGTATGTCTGGCCAGATCGGCCGGCACTTGCGGAATACCGTTGCGCTCCAGATAGGCCGGCGACGCGCAGGCAATGCTGAACGCGCTGCCCAGCCGCTGCGAGACGAGGCCCGAATCCGGCAGACCAGTCGCAACCGTCAGCGAAACGTCGTAGCCTTCGTCGAGCAGATCGGGCATGCGCTGCGCGAGTGTCAGCTCGACGTGAACCTCCGGATAGCGCTTCTGATACCGCCCGACGGCAGGCACGACGTAGTGCTGGCCGAAGCTCGTCATCGCGTGTACTTTCAGCTTGCCGGACGGTCGCGCATGGGCGTCACTCGCCTCCGCTTCCGCCTGCTCGACGTACGCGAGAATCTCCTCGCAGCGCTGCAGATAACGCTCGCCGGCCTCGGTCAGCGCGATGCGGCGCGTCGTGCGGTTGAGCAGCCGCGTGCGCAGATGCGCTTCGAGATCGGACACAGCGCGTGAGCAATAGGCGGTCGTGGTATTGAGATGCTGCGCGGCGCCCGTGAAGCTGCCAGCCTCTACGACACGAGCAAATACGCGCATATTTTGAAGCGTATCCATATATCCTTCCGTTGACCCGATGGATTGTTACATGAATCGCAAGAACAATTATCTCAATTCCCGTAAAGATGCCTTGCATCTTTACAGGTTATTCAGCAATCCCTCGAAAAATATAATGACGCACAGTGTTCTATAGTCAATTAAGGAGCAAATCGTGCAGTCTCCGGTATCGAAAGGGATCGTTGCGTTTAGCGTTCTTGCGATCTCATTAATAATCGCCGGCTGTGCCAATACCGGAGGCATCGCGCCGCAGTCACAGGGGCTCAATACGTCCACGCTCGATGCCGGCGCGGCCATCCGCGCGGCCAACGCCGACGCGAAATGGCCCGCCGCCGACTGGTGGCGTGTCTTCAACGACCCGCAGTTGAACGCATGGGTTGCGGCGGCGCAAGAAGGCAATCCCACGCTCGCGGTCGCGCAGGCGCGCGTGCGCCAGGCGAAGTCGATGGCCGGCATAGCCGCATCGGCGCTGTCGCCGCAGGTGAAGGGCGATCTGTCGTTGCAGCGTCAACACTGGCCCGACAACGTCTATTACGGTCCGGGCCCGCTCTCCGACGCCAACACGTGGAACAACACGGGCACCATCAGCCTCTCCTACAACCTCGACCTGTGGCGCCACGACAGGAACAACGCTGAGCGCGCGCTGGATATGGCGCACGCCACCGCCGCCGACGCCCGCGCTGCGCAGCTCGAACTCGAAGCGAACGTCGTGCGCACGTACGTGCAGATGTCGATGAATTACGCGCTGCTCGACATCGCAAAGTCGACGGTCGACCAGCAGCACCGCATTCTGGATCTCGCGACGAAGCGCCTGAAAGGCGGTCTCGGCACGCAACTCGAAGTCAGCCAGGCCGAAACGCCGCTGCCTGAGTACGAACGGCAAATCGACGCGTACGAAGAACAGATCGCGCTGGGCCGCAACCAGCTGGCCGCGCTGGCCGGCAAGGGTCCGGGCGCAGGCGAATCGATCGCCCGTCCTGCCATTGCGCTCGCCGCGCCCATCGGTCTGCCGTCAGCGCTGCCGGCCGAACTGATTGGCCACCGGCCGGATGTCGTCGCTGCCCGCTGGACGGTCGCGGCGCAGGCACGTGGCATCGACGTCGCGAAGGCCGACTTCTACCCGAACATCAACCTGCTCGCGTCGGTCGGCGGCTTTGCTGCGGCTGGCCCGATGTTCCAGTTCCTGCATGCGGCGAACGGCGGCTGGACGGCGGGGCCGGCCCTGTCGCTGCCGATCTTCGAAGGCGGGCGGCTGCGCGCGCAGCTTGGCGCGGCTTCCGCCGGCTATGACGTCGCGGTCGACCAGTACAACCAGACGATCGTCAGCGCGCTGAAGGACATCGCCGACCAGATCGTGCGGATGCGCTCGCTCGAAACGCAGGCGAAGGACGAACAACGTTCGGTCGATGCGGCGCGCCGGAACTACCAGCTGTCCGCGGAAGGCTACCGGCGCGGTCTGACCGATTACCTGAACGTGCTGATCGCGCAAACGCAGTTGCTTCGAGCGCAGGAAGGCGTCGCGCGGGTGCAGGCTGAACGGATCGACGTGCAGGCTTCGCTTGTGACCGCACTCGGCGGAGGCGTCATCGAACCGGAAGACGGACCGGACACCACGGAGACGCTGCCTGCGCACGGACGCGGCAAGAAGACTTCGACGGTTGCTACGTCTGCCGCATTCGCCACGTCGACCGCGCCCTCCGGCACGGCGGCCGCGGGCACGGCGTCCGCTGGCACGGCGCCCGCTGACACGGCGTCACAGAAGTAAGCGCGGCGCTCACATGTCCACGCCTCTCTCCTCCGCCCCGCCGCCGTCGCCGCTCGTCGCGTTCTACGCGGCCGCCGCCGACTGGGCACGCACCGACGGTCGCACCTGGATCTACATGTTCAAGGCGATCGCCGCCGCGCTGCTCGCGCTCGGCATCGCGATGAAGCTCGATCTGCCGCAGCCGCGCACCGCGATGACGACCGTGTTCGTCGTCATGCAGCCGCAAAGCGGGATGGTGCTCGCGAAGAGCTTCTACCGGATCTGCGGCACGCTCGTCGGACTCATCGTGATGCTTGCGCTGCTCGGGCTCTTTTCGCAGCAACCGGAACTCTTCATCGTTACGACCGCGATCTGGGTTGGCATCTGCACGGCGGGCGCGGCGCGTAACCGCAACTTCCGCTCGTACGGTTTCGTGCTCGCCGGTTACACGGCCGCACTGATCGGCATCCCGGCGTCGCAGCATCCGGACGGCGCGTTCCTCTCCGCGCTCACGCGGGTGGCCGAAGTCACGGTCGGCATCCTGTGTTCCGGCGCGGTCAGCGCGCTGGTGTTTCCCCAGCACGCCGGCGAGCAGATGCGCACCACCGTGCGGGCGCGCTTCAGTTCGTTTGTCGAATACATATCCGGGTCGCTCTCAGGGCGCATCCCGCGCGAGCAGATCGAAGCGACGAATGCGCGCTTTGTTGCCGATATCGTGGGCTTCGAAGCGACCCGCAGCGTCGCCGTGTTCGAGAGCCCGGATTCGCGGATGAAAAGCGGACGTCTGTCGCGGCTGAACAGCGAGTTCATGACTGCGTCGACACGTTTTCATGCGCTGCATCAGCTGATGAACCGTCTGCACAAGACTGCAGCCGCCGAAACGATTGCCGCGCTCGAGCCGTATTACAAGGAGATCGCGCCGCTCCTCGCGAAGTCGAGCGCGGGCGAGCCGGTGCTCACCGCTGCCGACGCCGCGCACGCCGCCGCGCAGCTCGAAGCGTACAAGGCCGCGTTGCCGAAGCGCATCCGGGCGACGCGCGCCGAGCTCGAGCACAATCCGGAGTGCCCGCTGCTCGACTTCGACACGGCGAGCGAACTGCTCTATCGCTTCGTCGACGATCTGCATGCGTACGCGGCCACGTATGCGTCGCTGGCCGTCGACACGCACGAGCGCGAACGCTGGATCGAGCGCTACGAGCCGAAGACGAACCTGATCGCGGCGGGCGTCGCGGGCCTTCGCGCGCTAATCGTGATGCTGGTGCTTGGCGCGTTCTGGATCGCGACCGCGTGGCCGAGCGGCACGACGCTCGTGCTGAACGCGGCGGCCATCTGCGCGCTGGCGTCGTCGTCGCCTTACCCGACGCGTACTGCGTTCCAGATGGCGGCCGGCACCGTCCTGTCGTCGATCATGGGGATGATCGTCACGTTCGGCATCTATCCGCACATCGACGGCTTTCCGCTGCTCGCGCTGGCGCTCGCGCCCTTCCTGCTGCTCGGCATATTCATGACGACGCGGCCGAAGCTGGCCGGCTACGGCATCGGCTACTGCATTTTCTTCTGCTTTCTGGCGGGTCCGGACAACCTGGTCCACTACGATCCGACAAGCTTCATGAACGATGCGCTGGCGCTGGTGATGTCGATGCTGGTGTCGTCGATCGCGTTCGCCGTGCTGCTGCCGCCATCGACGCCGTGGCTGCGTAACCGGCTGTTCCATGACCTGCGCCGCCAGGTGGTGCTGAGCTGTCACGGGCGGCTTGTACGTCTGCGTTCACACTTCGAAAGCGGCGCGCGCGACCTGATGTTCCAGATCAACGCGCTGGCCGAGGGCGAGCCCGAACTGAAGCTGAATACATTGCGCTGGCTGTTCGCGGTGCTGGAAGTGGGCAACGCAGTCATCGACGTGCGCAACGAACTGGCGACGTTGCCCGCCGATCCGCGCTACGAAGAATCGATGCCCTGGCGCGTCGCGATCCGCGAGATGCGCGACACGCTGGCGGACCTCTTCGACCGGCCGGGCGCCGACCGCATGGATGAGGCGTTGCTCGCCACCGCCGACGCGATCGCGCTGACACAGCCGGTGCTCGCGACTTTCACGCAGCCGCGCGAGGAGCGGCACCAGTTGCAGCGCATCCTGAGTCATCTGCATTTCATACGTACTGCGCTGCTCGACCCGCAGTCGCCGCTGGAGGCACTGGTGGGCGGCCGGGGTGAAGCGCTTGAGGGAGACCGCCATGCCGCGTGAGATTGCTGTCCTTGACGCCTACGTGCCGGCCATTGTGCTGCTGTTCATTGCCGGCGCCGCGATTACGTGGATGCTGGATCGCGTGATTGCCTGGACGGGGCTGTACCGTATCGTCTGGCATCCATCCTTGTTCCGGGCGAGCCTGCTTGTCTGTGTGTGCGGGGTGCTTGGCCTCGCCGTTTATCGTTGATCAGAGTCGAAACATGACCATCCGAAAAATTATTGGCTTTATCGCGACGCTTGCGATTTTCGCAGTCGCGATCTTTATTGGCCGCGCGCTGTGGGTTCACTACATGGACGAACCGTGGACGCGCGACGGCCGCGTGCGGGCGGAAGTGATCAACATCGCCCCGGACGTCTCGGGCGCGGTGGTGGAACTGCCGGTGCGGGACAACCAGCTGGTGAAGAAAGGCGACCTGCTGATGCAGATCGATCCTGCGCACTATCAGATTGCGGTCGAGCAGGCGCAGGCGGCGGTTGCTGCGCGCAAGGCGGAGCTGCAGGCACGTCGCGACGAGGCCCAACGTCGCGCCGACATGGACAGCCTGGTTGTCTCGAAGGAAAGCCGCGAAAACGCATCGCACTCGGCGACGGCGGCACAGGCGCAGTATCAGCAGGCGATTGCCGCGCTGGATGCAGCGAAACTGAATCTGGAGCGCACGCGGGTGGTGGCGCCGGTGGATGGGTATATCACCAATCTATCCGTGTATCGCGGAGACTATGCGACGGCGGGCACGCCGAAGCTCGCGATTGTCGATAGCCATTCGTTCTGGGTGTATGGGTATTTTGAAGAGACAAAATTGCCGCGGGTTCGGATCGGCGACAAGGCCGAGATACGGTTGATGAGCGGTGGGGTTTTGCAGGGGCACGTCGAAAGTATTTCGCGAGGTATTTACGATCGCGATAATCCGCAGAGCCGTGAGCTATTGGCTGACGTGAACCCGACGTTCAACTGGGTTCGGCTGGCACAACGCGTGCCAGTGCGGATTCATATTGATCAGGTGCCGGATGGGTTGGTTTTGTCCGCCGGGACTACCTGTACTGTGGTTGTTACGCCTCGCTGAGGCTGGTTGCTGCTTTCTTTGCTTTTGGTCTGCTAGCGTTGCCCCTGTGCGGGGCGGCATCTACTTTTCTTTGTTCCCCAAGGGGACTTTTGCGTAGTGTTTTTGGCCTTTCCTTGTATTCATGTCGGTCTATTTGCGTCGCCCCTGTGCGGGGCGGCACCTACTTTTCTTTGTCCTTGCCAAAGAAAAGTAGGCAAAAGAAAGGCGCCGAAAACTCGATACTTCCAGGTTGTGTGACACACGGGGAACGGCACCCCATGAAGTGTCGCCCCCGCACTTCATGCCGCATGGGTCCGCGCACGAGAACATCTCTCGCACAGCATCCTTAGTGACAAAGGGCTCATCCACCCGACTCCGCGCTACGCGCATCGCCGTTAGGTACACCAATCCCTCCGCTTGCCCTTCCGCTATTCTCGCCTGTTGCATTGTTAGCGGCATTACCGGGCGGCGTTAGTAGCGAGGTATCTCTTTAAAAGCCGACGGCTTTTTGGAGAGAGGGTAGCTGCGTCCAACGCTTGCGGCGCGCTCGCTACACTCTGCCGAGCGTCGACTTCCTGCGTACTTTGTGAAGTGCGGCCCGCGCACCGCTACTAGACACCCGTCCGTGACGCACGCAGTGCGGAGCGGGATGAATGAGCCCTGTGTCACGAGCGGTGCTGCGCGAGAGATCGGATCGTGCGCGGACCCATGCCGTGTGAAGCGCGGGGGCGACACTTCATGGGGTGCCATTCCCCGGTGATGACGCACCAGGAAGCGAAGAGTTTTCGGCGCCTTTCTTTTGCCTACTTTTCTTTGGCAAGGACAAAGAAAAGTAGGTGCCGCCCCGCACAGGGGCGACGCTAATAGACCGACATGAATACAAGGAAAGGCCAAAAACACTACGCAAAAGTCCCGTGGGGGACAAAGAAAAGTACGTGCCGCCCCGCACAGGGGCAACGCTAATAGCCCGAGAGCAAAAACAGCAACAACCAAAAATCAAACCCCCAGCCTGAACTTCCCAACCATCCCCTTCAACGCCCTCGCCTGATCATCGAGCGATCGGGCAGCCGCAGTAGCCTGCTCAACCAGCGCGGCATTCTGCTGTGTTCCGGAGTCCATCTGCGTAACAGCAAGATTAATCTCTTCGATCCCAGAACTCTGCTCGGCGGAAGCAGCCGATATTTCCCCCATGATGTCCGTCACGCGCTTAACGGCCTTCACCACTTCATCCATCGTCTGTCCGGCATCGTGAGCAAGCGCCGAGCCATTCCCCACCCGCTCGACCGACGCATTGATCAACAGCTTGATCTCTTTCGCAGCCGCAGCGGAGCGCCCAGCAAGATTTCGAACCTCGCCAGCCACAACCGAAAACCCGCGTCCATCCTCACCCGCCCGCGCAGCCTCAACCGCTGCGTTCAGCGCCAGAATGTTCGTCTGAAACGCAATCCCCTCAATCACGCCGATGATGTCGCCAATACTCCGCGCGCTATCGTTAATCGCGCCCATCGTCGCGACCACGCGGCCCACCACCTCGCCGCCCTTCTCCGCAATCTCCGAAGCATTGTTTGCAAGCGCACTCGCCTGCTTCGCGTTGTCAGCGTTCTGACGCACCGTCGACGTCAACTGCTCCATGCTGCTCGCCGTGCGCTCCAGCGCAACCGCCTGCTGTTCGGTCCGCTTCGACAGATCCAGATTCCCCATCGAAATCTCGCCCGACGCCGAAGCAATCGCTTCCGCACTCGCCGCAATATCCGCGACCGTCGTCGACAAACCAGTCTGCATGTCGCGCAAGGCGGACAACATGCTCGACGTGTCCTTGCGCCCCAGCACGATCTCGTTCGACAGATCGCCCGCCGCGATCCGGCTTGCGATCTCTTTCGCATACACGGGTTCGCCACCGAGCTGGCGCGCAAGACGCCGCACCACCCATTCGCTGACGAAAAACGCGAGCACCATCAGCGCCACCGTCATCACGGCCATCATCACGAACGACGAGCGGTAGATGAACGCGGAAGCCTCGATGGTCGCCTTCGCGGCCGTGCCGCGTTGCGCGACCAGTTCGTCGACGAGCTTTTCGAGCTTGCCCGTCTCGACCAGCAATGACACGTCCTGCGTGCCGACCTGCCAGTTCATCTGCGACAGATCGAGCGGCTGTGCCTTCACGAGCGTCACGAACGCGCGCAGGTTGCCGCTCCACGTGGTCACGGCGGCCGAGAATTTTTTCTGCTGCGCAACGGCAGCGCCGTCGGACGGATCGACGTATTGCTGCAGCGTATTCAGTTCGGTACTGATCGACGCGAGGCCCGTTTCGATGTCGTTGCCAAGGTCGTCGCGCTCTTTCGCGGTGGTCGCGGTAAGCAGCATCTTCTGGGCGCGGCTCGCGCGCAGCACGTAACCGCGCGCCTCTTCAGCAGCACGGCTCGCGACGTGGCCCTGATCGTAGATCGAACGGGTCGAACCGTTCAGACGGCTGATCTGCGCCAGCGAAAACACGCCGATCGCCATCGTACCGACCAGCAGCAATGCAAACGCCAGCCGCAGCGTCGCCTTCACCGACAGGCCGGCGAGCCGGCCAGCGCCCTTGCGCGATGGCGATCCGCCGCCCGCGCGTTCCCTGTTCGCCCCGGCACCTGCGCCTGGCTTTGCACCTGGTTGATTGCCCAGCGAAACTGTTTTCATTCTTTTATTCCCCCGCGTGTAAAACCTGGCTGCCAGAAAGGTCAGTTCCGGCATTTCTGCTTATCTATCCGGGTCTACGGCATCGCCCGCCGCGATCTTTAATGTCGCTCCGGCGCTCCGCCCCGTGTCGCGCCGCCTCGTGAGCCGCGCATCCGCGTTGGATTTATACACGGTCAATAAGTCCACCGGAAGCATTTGCAGACGTGCAAGCTCACTATTCGGGACATTTTTGCACCACTTTGGCACGATTCGCGGTATCAGCGATGTCCGATTCGCGACAAATGTTGGCCGGACAATTCATCTGAGCCAAATTAAACTCTCGGAGTTAGCAGATAAGCTCCGGCAAAACAATTTCGATCGCTGCGTCCTGATGTCGCGGCCCCGGAATTCGCCGGTTCGCGAGACGTTTTTCTTCCCTGTCCCTTTTTCGATACTTATGGAAACGAGCCTCGAAAACAGCGCCCTGAGCGCCGCGCCTGCCGCCGCCGGCAGCCCCGCCGCGCCGCCGCTTGCTGCCAGGGCGCAGCGCACGGTCTACTCCGTGCTCGGCGCGATCAGCTTTTCGCACCTGCTCAACGACATGATCCAGTCGTTGATTCTGGCCATCTACCCGATGCTGAAGGACAACTTCGCGCTGTCGTTCGGGCAGATCGGACTGATCACGCTGGTCTACCAGATCACCGCATCGCTGCTGCAACCGCTGGTTGGCATCTATACCGACAGACATCCGAAGCCGTATTCGCTGCCGGTCGGCATGGGTTTCACGCTGTCGGGTCTGCTGCTGATGTCGGTCGCGCCGAACTTCGGCGTGCTGCTGGTGGCGGCGGCGCTGGTCGGTTGCGGCTCGTCGGTGTTTCACCCGGAATCGTCGCGGGTGGCGCGCATGGCGTCCGGCGGCAAGCACGGCATGGCGCAGTCGCTGTTTCAGGTGGGCGGCAATGCGGGCTCGTCGCTCGGACCGCTGCTCGCCGCGCTGATCGTCATTCCGCACGGTCAGCGCAGCATCGCGTGGTTCTCGGTGGCCGCGCTGGTTGCAATCGTCGTGCTGACGCAGATCGGCCGCTGGTACAAACGTCATCCGGCGACGAAGAAGGCGCGCGGCGCGCAGGCCGGCCACCCGACGCTGTCGCGAAACAAGGTGCTGTTCGCGATGGGCGTGCTGGTGCTGCTCGTGTTTTCCAAGTACTTCTACCTTGCGAGCATCAACAGCTATTTCACGTTCTATCTGATCGACCGCTTCCATCTGCCGGTCCAGGCGGCGCAGGTCCATCTGTTCGTGTTCCTCGCGGCAGTCGCGGCGGGCACGATGATCGGCGGCCCGATCGGCGACCGTATCGGACGTAAATACGTGATCTGGGTGTCGATCCTGGGCGTCACGCCGTTCACGCTGCTGCTGCCGTACGCGAACCTGTTCTGGACGGGCGTGCTAACCGTCGTGATCGGTATCGTGCTGGCGTCGGCGTTCTCGGCGATCCTCGTCTATGCGCAGGAACTGATTCCGGGCAAAGTCGGCATGGTCGCGGGGCTGTTCTTCGGTCTCGCGTTCGGGTTGGGCGGCGTCGGCGCTGCGGTGCTCGGCCAGCTGGCCGATGCGACGAGCATTGCCTACGTCTACAAGGTCTGCTCGTTCCTGCCGTTGCTCGGCGTGCTGACGGTGTTCCTGCCGGATCTCGAACGCAAGAAAGCGAAGGCCTGAGCGCACTGCGTCTGATTCGCTCGCCGTAGCTTAAGGCGCCGCACCGCGGCGCCTTTTCTTTTGCGCGCGAGTGGACGGCGAGACGATCGCGCGTCATGGTGAACCCGCGTTGTTCGACGGTGCTACGCTGCTCTATGCTGTGCGCACGCATTGCCCGCGAGCCGCCCGTGTGGCCGCTACCGGCAGGCGGATGCAAGCCGGTCGCTGTTCCGCTCAACGCTTCGCAGAAGGATCGCCGCAGATGACCCGTTATCGCGATTTCCACCGCCGCTCGATCGACGACCCGGAGACGTTCTGGGGCACCGAGGCACAACGCATCCACTGGGAAAGGCCGTTCGACAGCGTGCTGGATCGCTCGAATCCACCGTTTTCGCGATGGTTCGTGGGCGGCCGGACGAACCTGTGTCATAACGCGGTGGACCGGCATCTCGTCGCGCGGGCGCAGCAGAACGCGCTGATCTATGTGTCGACCGAGACCGGCATCGAGCGACGCTATACCTACGCCGAGCTGCACGCCGAGGTCAACCGGATGGCCGCTGTGATGCGCTCGCTCGGCGTGAAGCGCGGCGAGCGTGTGCTGCTCTATCTCCCGATGATTCCCGAAGCTGCGTTCGCGATGCTCGCCTGCGCGCGGCTCGGCGCGATTCACTCGGTCGTATTCGGCGGCTTCGCGGCGCCGAATCTTGCCGCGCGCATCGACGATGCGAAGCCCGCGCTGATCGTCACCGCCGATGCCGGCGCGCGTGGCGGCAAGGTCATCGACTACACGCCGCTCGTCGACGAAGCGCTCGCGCGCGCACGGCACAAGCCGCCACACGTGCTTCTGATCGACCGACAACTCGCGCCCGAACGGCTCAACGCGAGCTATCTCGTCGCGTACGAGCCCTTGCGCGAACAGTATTTCGACGCTCACGTGCCGTGCGAATGGCTCGAATCGAGTGAGCCTTCGTATGTGCTCTACACGTCGGGTACGACTGGCAAGCCGAAAGGCGTGCAGCGCGACGTCGGCGGCTATGCAGTGGCGCTGGCGGCATCGATGGAATACATCTTTGAGGGCCGCGCGGGCGACACGATGTTCACCGCGTCGGATATCGGCTGGGTGGTCGGGCACAGCTACATCATTTACGCGCCGCTGATCGCGGGGCTCACGACGGTCATGTATGAAGGCACCCCGATCCGTCCCGATGGCGGCATCTGGTGGCGGCTCGTGCAGCAGTACGGGATCAACCTGATGTTCACCGCGCCGACGGCGCTGCGTGTGCTGAAGAAGCAGGACCCGAAGTTCATGAAGCAGGCCGACCTGTCGAGTCTGCGCACGCTGTTTCTCGCTGGCGAGCCGCTCGACGAACCGACTGCTTCGTGGATCGCGGATGCGCTCGGCAAACCCGTCGTCGATAACTACTGGCAGACGGAAACCGGCTGGCCGATTATCGCGATCCAGCGCGGCATCGATGCATTGCCGCCGAAGCTCGGCTCGCCGGGCGTGCCGGCCTATGGCTACAACCTGTCGGTGCGTAACGAATATACGGGCGAGCCGTGCACGCCGGGCGAAAAAGGCGTGATCACGCTGGGCTATCCACTGCCGCCGGGCTGCATGTCGACGGTGTGGGGCGACGATCAACGCTTCGTCGACACGTACTGGTCGAGCGTGCCGGGGCAACAGCTGTATTCGACGTTCGACTGGGGCGTGCAGGACGACGACGGTTACGTGACGATCCTCGGTCGCACCGACGATGTGATCAACGTCGCCGGACACCGCCTCGGCACGCGCGAAATCGAGGAAGCGCTGTCGAGCCATGCGTCGGTCGCGGAAGTGGCGGTCGTCGGTGTGGCGGACAAGCTGAAGGGACAGGTGGCGCTCGCGTTCGTCGTGCTGCGCGAGCCGGATCGCTACGCGGACGCTGCAGCGCGTGCTGCGCTCGAATCGGATCTGGCGACAACGGTGGACCGGCAACTCGGCGCGATCGCGCGGCCGGCCCGCGTGCACGTGGTGTCGATGCTGCCGAAGACGCGCTCCGGCAAGCTGTTGCGGCGCGCGATCGCGGCGCTTGCAGAAGGCCGCGACCCGGGCGATCTGCCTACTATCGAAGATCCCGCCGCGCTCGGGCAGATTCGCGCGGCGCTGGATGAGGCGCTGGGGTGAACGGGATCGTGAAGGGGTTTGCGGTGTGACCGGTGTGATCGGCTTGCCAGAACCGGTCAGCGCCTTCGCGAAATCCGTTCCTTGCGACGTGGCGAAACACCGCTTTCGTCAACCGCGCATCTGAAAAAACCGCGTGAGAACGCCGGTTGAATATGCGCCGGCGATCTCGACCAGAAACGTAGCAAACGAAGCCGGCGCGTGCGCATCCGCAGTATCGGAAATGGTGCGCACGATTGCGCACGGCACGCCATATTCGAAACACACCTGCGCGATCGCCGCACCTTCCATCTCGACCGCCAGCGCGTCCGGCAATGCGTCGCGCAGCGCCTGAACCGCAGCGGCGCTCGCGACAAACTGGTCGCCGCTGACGATCAGCCCGCGATGCACGCGCGGCATCTGCGTACTGAAGCGCGTTGAAAGCGCGCCTCCCTCTTGCGCGACGAAACTTTCGCAAGCCGCCGCGAGTTGCGCCGACAACGTCTCATCAGCGCCAAAGCGCGCCATGCCCAGCAAAGGCACTTCGAATCGCGGAAAGAGTGGCGACGCGTCGAGATCGTGTTGCAACAGCATGTCGGCCACGACGATGTCGCCGATGTGCACATCACGCCCAACGCCGCCCGCGACGCCCGCGAACACGACAGCTTCGACGTCGAAGACGTGAATCAGCGCGCTGACGGTCGCCGCCGCCGCGACCTTGCCGACACGCGCGAGCGTCACAACGCACGGCGTGCCCTGCACCGTTCCCACGTGGTAATCACGCTGCCCCAACGTGATGGTGCGTACGCCCGATTCAGCGCGCATGGCGGCCAGCAGGTCGCCAAGTTCCTGCGGCAACGCCGCGAGCACGCCGAGCGGACGACGTGCGACCTCGTTATTTGAAAGCTGCACCGTACTCATTCCACCGCCTGCAGTTTTGCGACGGCGAGCGCCAGCCATTTCTCGCCGTGTCGTTTGAATTTGACCTGCGCTTTCGCATCGGCGCCACCGCCTTCGAGCGCCGTCACCGTGCCTTCGCCAAACTTCGTGTGAAATACCTGCTGCCCGACACGAAAGCCCGTTTCCGCAGCCCGTTGCGCGTTCGCAAAAGCAGGCAGCGGCGCGGACGTCGTCGCCGCGCCCGTATAGCCCTGCTGGTGGTCAGGACGCGCGAACCAGTCGCGGCCATACCCGGCGTTGTCTGAACGGCCACCCCAGCGCGCGCCTGCCTCGACCTTCGGCGTGAGCCACTTCAGCGTCTCCTGCGGCAATTCGTCGAAAAAACGCGAGCGAATGTTGTAGCGCGTCTGGCCGTGCAACATGCGGCTCTGCGCGAACGACAGATAGAGCCGTTCCTTCGCGCGCGTGATCGCGACATACGCAAGACGCCGCTCTTCCTCGAGCCCATCCGATTCCATCGCGCTGTTTTCGTGCGGGAACAGGCCTTCTTCGAGACCGGTGATGAACACGGCCGTGAATTCGAGGCCTTTCGCCGCGTGCACCGTCATCAGCTGGACCGCTTCCTGACCGGCCTGCGCCTGGTTATCACCCGCCTCCAGCGACGCGTGCGACAGGAAGCCCGCAAGCGGCGTCATCGTGTCGGGATTCTGCGCCGGGTCGGTGGGCGTAGCGGCGTCGAGCACAACGGTATTCGGATCATCGGTCGCGGTAACGAGTTCGGGCGCGGCCGTCGCACCCGGGCGCAGTGGAATGGAACGCGCCGGCGTGTCGAGGCCGTAGCCCTCTTCGCTGACAAACGCGGCCGCCGCGTTGACCAGTTCCTGCAGGTTTTCCAGCCGATCCTGACCTTCGCGCTCGTTCTGATAGAAGTCGGAAAGGCCGCTCGCGCGCACGACGTACTCGACTGTCTCCGGCAAGCTCATCTGCTGCGTTTCGGCGCGCATCTTCGCGACCAGCGTCGCGAAGCTGGCGAGGCTCGAACCGGCCTTGCCGGTGACATACGGAATCGCCGCGGCCATCGACACGTTGTACAGGCGCGCCGCGTCCGCCAGCTGCTCGATCGAGCGCGCGCCGATACCGCGCGTCGGAAAATTGACGACGCGCGCGAACGCGGTGTCGTCATTCGGATTGTCGATCAGACGCAGATAAGCGAGCGCATGTTTCACTTCCTGTCGCTCGAAAAAGCGCAAACCGCCATACACACGGTATGGAATGCCCACGTTCACGAGCGTGTGCTCGATCGTCCGTGACTGCGCGTTGCTCCGGTACAGCACGGCGATCTCGCTGCGCGACGTGCCCGTGTTGATGAGCGCCCTGATCTCTTCGACGATCCAGCCGGCTTCCTGTGTATCCGTCGCGGCTTCATACACACGCACCGGCTCGCCGTGGCCCGCGTCCGTGCGCAGGTTCTTGCCGAGACGGCGCGAATTGTTCGCGATCAACTGGTTCGCGGCGTCGAGAATATGGCCGTGCGAACGGTAGTTCTGCTCCAGCTTGATCAGATGCCGTACGTTGAATTCCTGCTCGAAATCGCGCATGTTGCCGACGTTCGCGCCGCGGAAGGCATAGATCGACTGGTCATCGTCGCCGACGGCAAAGATCGAATTCGTCTGGCCCGCGAGCATCTTGAGCCATGCGTACTGGAGCTTGTTGGTGTCCTGAAACTCGTCGACGAGAATGTGCCGGAAGCGCGCCTGGTAATGCGCGCGCAGCGGCGGATTGTGCGCGAGCAGTTCGAAACAGCGCAGCAGCAACTCAGGAAAATCCACCACGCCTTCGCGCTGGCACTGCTGGTCATACGCTTCGTAAAGCTCGACGAACTTGCGGTTGAAGTTGTCAGTGGCGTCGACGTCTTTCGGACGCAGCCCCTGCTCTTTCGCGTTGTTGATGAAGTACTGCAGGTTCTTCGCCGGATATTTCTCGTCGTCGATGTTGAGGCCCTTCATCAGACGCTTGATGGCCGACAGCTGGTCGGCCGTATCGAGAATCTGGAACGTGGCCGGCAAAGCCGCATCGCGGTGATGGGCGCGCAGCATCCGGTTACACAGGCCGTGGAACGTGCCGATCCACATGCCGCGCGTATCGATGGGCAAGAGCCCCTGCAGGCGCGACATCATTTCGCGCGCGGCCTTGTTCGTGAACGTGACGGCGAGAATCGTGGACGGCGAAGCGAACCCGTTCTGGATCAGCCACGCGATCCGCGTGATCAGCACGCGCGTCTTGCCGCTGCCGGCGCCAGCCAGAATGAGTGCCGGTTCGTTCGGCAACGTGACGGCGGCGTGTTGTTCGGGATTCAGATTCGCTAACAGATCGGGCATGTGAGATGGGTAGACGGCGGGGTGAAGCTACATTGAGCAGGTCGCCGGACATTATAAGTCCAGGCGCTGTTCGTGCCGCTTCGTGCCGCTTGCACTGGCCAACCGGCCAGGACTTCGGCGGGTTCTTCCCAGCTCCAGCCTTGTCCGGATGGCCAATCAGGATGCGCCTGCGCCTTGCCGGCCGCTCGAGCCTTTATAATTGGGCATTCCCCGCTTCTTTTCACGCATTTTTCGGCAGACTTCCAACAATGAGCGACAGCACGCTTGCCAAGAGTTTCGAACCCCAGACAATCGAGGCCCAGTGGGGCCCCGAGTGGGAAAAACGCGGTTACAGCGCCCCGACGATGGATGCGGACCGCAAGGATTTTTCGATCCAACTGCCGCCACCGAATGTCACGGGCACGCTGCACATGGGTCACGCGTTCAACCAGACCATCATGGATGGCCTCACGCGCTATCACCGCATGCTCGGCAACAACACGCTGTGGCTGCCCGGCACCGACCACGCGGGTATTGCCACGCAGATCGTCGTCGAACGTCAGCTCGATGCGCAGAAGATCTCCCGCCACGATCTCGGCCGCGAGAAGTTCATCGAACGCGTGTGGGAATGGAAGCAGGAGTCCGGCTCGACCATCACGAACCAGGTGCGCCGCCTCGGCGCGTCGGTCGACTGGTCGCGCGAATACTTCACAATGGACGACAGGATGTCCGCCGCGGTGCGCGACGTGTTCGTCCGTCTGTATGAACAGGGTCTGATCTATCGCGGCAAACGCCTCGTGAACTGGGATCCGGTGCTGCTCACCGCCGTCTCCGACCTCGAAGTGGTCAGCGAGGAAGAAAACGGCCACCTGTGGCACATCCAGTACCCGCTGTCGGACGGCTCCGGCCATCTGACGGTCGCCACGACGCGTCCTGAAACAATGCTTGGCGACGTCGCCGCGATGGTTCATCCCGAAGATGAGCGCTATGCGCATCTCATCGGCAAGACGGTCAGATTGCCGCTCACCGGTCGCGATATCCCGATCATCGCCGACGACTACGTCGACCGCGAATTCGGCACGGGCGTCGTGAAGGTCACGCCCGCACACGATTTCAACGACTATCAGGTCGGCCTGCGCCACAAGCTGCCGCAAATCGAGATCTTCACGCTCGACGCGAAGATCAACGACAACGCGCCGGAAAAATATCGCGGCCTCGACCGCTTCGAGGCACGCAAACAGGTCGTCGCCGATCTCGAAGCGCTCGGCCTGCTCGAATCCGTGAAGCCGCACAAGCTGATGGTGCCGCGTGGTGACCGTACGGGCGTCGCGATCGAGCCGATGCTGACGGACCAGTGGTTCGTCGCGATGAGCAAGCCGGCGCCCGAAGGCACGTTCAATCCGGGCAAATCGATTGCGGAAACGGCGCTCGACGTCGTGCGCAGCGGCGAGATCAAATTCGTGCCGGAGAACTGGACGACCACGTATTACCAGTGGCTCGAGAACATCCAGGACTGGTGTATCTCGCGCCAACTGTGGTGGGGCCATCAGATCCCGGCGTGGTACGGCGAAAATGGCGAGATTTTCGTCGCGAAGACCGAAGAAGAAGCGAAGGCACAGGCCATTGCGAAGGGCTACACCGGCGCACTGCGTCGCGATGAAGACGTGCTCGATACGTGGTTCTCGTCGGCGCTCGTGCCCTTCTCGTCACTCGGCTGGCCGAACGAGACGGAGGAACTGGAACACTTCCTGCCGTCGTCGGTGCTCGTCACCGGCTTCGACATTATTTTCTTCTGGGTCGCGCGCATGGTCATGATGACCACGCACTTCACCGGCAAGGTGCCTTTCGACACCGTTTATGTGCACGGCCTCGTGCGCGACGCCGAAGGCCAGAAGATGTCGAAGAGCAAGGGCAACACGCTCGACCCGATCGATATCGTCGATGGCATCGAACTCGACGCGCTGGTCGCGAAACGCACGACCGGCCTGATGAATCCGAAGCAGGCTACGTCGATCGAAAAGAAAACGCGCAAGGAATTCCCGGAAGGCATTCCGGCCTTCGGCACGGATGCATTGCGCTTCACGATGGCATCGATGGCGACGCTCGGGCGCAACGTCAATTTTGATCTTGCACGCTGCGAGGGCTATCGCAACTTCTGCAACAAGTTGTGGAACGCCACGCGCTTCGTGCTGATGAACTGCGAAGGTCACGACTGCGGCTTCAGCAAGCCGGGCGATTGCCAGCCGGGTGATTGCGGCCCAGGCGGCTACACCGATTTTTCGCAGGCAGACCGCTGGATCGTGTCACTGCTTCAACGCGTCGAGGCTGAGGTCGCCAGGGGTTTTGCCGACTATCGTTTTGATAATGTGGCAAACGCCATATACAAGTTCGTGTGGGACGAATACTGTGACTGGTATCTAGAACTTGCGAAGGTGCAGATCCAGACCGGCACGCCGGAGCAGCAGCGCGCAACGCGCCGCACGCTGCTACGCGTGCTCGAAACCGTCCTGCGTCTCGCGCATCCGGTGATTCCGTTTATCACCGAAGCTTTGTGGCAAAAGGTGGCGCCGCTTGCGGCAAGCTATCCGGAAGGGAAGGCTGAAGGCGAAGCATCGATCATGGTGCAGCGCTATCCGGTCGCGGAGCCGAAGAAGATCGACGAAGCCGCCGAGCGGTGGGTATCGGACCTGAAGACGATCATCGACGCGGCGCGTAACCTGCGCGGCGAGATGAACTTGTCGCCCGCGACGAAGGTGCCGCTCCTCGCCACCGGCAATGCGGAACGGCTGCGCACGTTCGCGCCGTACGCTCAGGCGCTGGCCCGACTGTCGGAGGTCCAGATCATCGTCGACGAAGCAACGCTCGATGCGCAGGCAGCAGGCGCACCAATTGCTATCGTAGGCAATGACAAGCTCGTGCTGAAGGTCGAGATCGATGTCGCGGCGGAAAGCGAACGCCTGTCGAAGGAAATTGCGAGATTGACCGCAGAAGTGTCGAAATGTAATGCCAAGCTTCAGAATGAGAGTTTTGTTGCAAAAGCGCCGCCTGCGGTCGTTGAGCAGGAGCAGAAAAGGCTGGCAGAATATCAGACCACGATTGGCAAGCTCACTGCGCAACTTGCGCGTCTGCCGGCCTGAGCGTCGTACCTGTTGCGCGATGTTGACCGGAGCGCGGACCAGAACGCGCACCCAGACACGCGATAGCAGCCGATATTTCGCACGCACTGAAACCAGAGGACCCAGGGTAATCACATGCTAAAAGTTACAAAAGCAGTCTTTCCGGTAGCTGGTCTTGGCACCCGGTTCCTCCCTGCCACCAAGGCGAGCCCGAAGGAAATGCTGCCCATCGTCGACAAGCCGCTGATCCAGTATGCGGTTGAAGAAGCGATGGCGGCGGGCATTACGGAAATGATCTTCGTGACCGGGCGCAGCAAGCGGGCGATCGAAGATCACTTCGACAAATCGTATGAGATCGAGGCTGAACTCGAAGCACGCGGCAAGCAGAAGCTGCTCGAACTGGTTCGCAGCATCAAGCCGAGTCACGTTGACTGCTTCTATGTGCGCCAACCGGAAGCGCTGGGTCTCGGCCACGCCGTGCTGTGCGCCGAGAAGCTGGTGGGCGACAACCCGTTCGCCGTCATCCTCGCGGACGACCTGCTGTACGGCAAGCCGCCCGTGATGCAGCAGATGATCGAGGTCTTCGATCACTATCACAGCTCGGTGATCGGCGTCGAAGAAATCCCGCATGAAGAGACCAAGTCGTACGGCATCGTCGACGGCAAGGAATGGGAAGATTCGATCATCAAACTGTCGGGAATCATCGAAAAACCGGCGCCGGAAGTGGCGCCGTCGAACCTGGGTGTGGTCGGCCGGTATGTGCTTAAGCCGCGCATCTTCCATCACATCCGCGCAATCAAGCCGGGTGCGGGTGGTGAGATTCAATTGACGGACGCGATTCAGTCGCTGCTTGCCGATGAACAGGTGCTCGCGTACAAGTATCACGGCACGCGTTTTGACTGCGGCAGCAAGCTCGGGTATCTGAAAGCGACGGTCGAGTTTGCGCTACGTCACCCGGAAGTGGCGGCGGATTTTGAGGAGTATCTCAGGACGCGGTCGCCGGTGCTGGAAGGGTAAGGCGCCCCGCATATCCTGCAGAAGTGGTCGTTCCAGAAGGCGCTGTGCATCCCGCTGTGCATCCGTTCATAGCGGGCACAGCGCCTTTGTCTTTTGACCGGTACCTGCGGGACACGTATCTGTAGCTTTCTCCGCTCCGGTCATATCGACGGAACACCGCTCGCCGTGCCGGTCGGACTCACGACCTCATCGCCGCCGCATCAAAAACGTAAAAACCTTGTCCTGCGACGAGACTTCAACGATTTCATTCCCTGTCTGCTTCGCAAACGCAGCGAAATCGCGTTGGGAACCGGGATCGGTAGCCAGCACCTTGAGAATCTGGCCGCTTTCCATATCGGCGAGCGCCTTCTTGGCGCGCAAAATGGGCAGCGGGCAGTTCAGCCCGCGCGCATCGACTTCCTTGTGAATCTGGATCTGCATCGGGGATCGACCTTCGGGAGGAGGCGTCCGAAGGACGCCATCAGAGCGTCAAATTCTACCGCACCCTTCCCCGCGACGCTCTGCCCGCGCGACATAACCGCCGGCATCGCAGCAGAAGTCGCAGCGCAAGTCACATCCAATGTCACAGCCCAACCGGCTGCCCGCTCGCGAGCGATTCGCGCATCGCGCAACCGATCCGTGTCGCTTCGAGCGCATCGGCCAGACTCGCGCCCGCCTGCGCCCCGCCCTGCACCGCTGCGACAAACGCCTGTGCCTCGCAGAGAAACGCGTCTTCGAAACGCTCGAAAAACGTCGGCGTGCATTCATTCCGTACGCCGTGCGCATCGGCAATCTCCACGCGATTCGCCCGCGGATTGCGTCCGATCGCCAGCGCGCCTGCCGTGCCGATGACTTCGCTGCCGGTGTCGTTGCCGTGCGCCATCGTCCGCGATGCGTAGAACATCGCGAGCCGGCCGCCTTCGAATTCGCAGATCGCTACGCCGTTATCGACGTCGCCGAATTCGCGCAGACCTTCGTGCAGCGCGATCGTGCCGCTCGCGAACACGCGCGTCGCACGCGGATTGCCGAGCAGCCAGCGCGCGACGTCGATGTCATGCACGCTGCAGTCGAGAAAGATCCCGCCCGACGTCGGCGCGAACCGCACGAAGAACCCTTCGGGATCGTTCTTGTCGCAGGTTTGCGAGCGCACCATGAACGGACGTCCGATCGAACCCGACTCGATACGATCGAAGGCATCGCGATAGCTCGGATCGAAACGTCGCATGAAGCCGATCGTCACGCGAAGCTGCGGATATTGCGCAGCCTCGGCGATCACACGCTCGCATTCAGCGACATCGAGCGACAGCGGCTTCTCGCAGAACACATGCTTGCCGGCGCGCAACGCGTCGAGAATCTGCTGTGCGTGCAGCGACGAAGGCGTCACGAGCCACACGGCGTCGACCTCGCGATCAGCGAGCAGCGCCGCGTAGTCGCGATACAGGCGCGTCGACGGCAATGTACCGCGCGCCCACTCCAGCTCTTCTCCCACCGGGCTACACGCCGCCACGAGCGACGCGCCCGGCACACGAAAAGCCAGATTCTGCGCATGCCGCTTGCCTAACCGGCCAAGACCCACCACACCGACCCGCACATTCGATACCGCTGACGTCATCGAACTGTCTCCAATGTGTTCCTACATCGCATGCGCGTCCGCCAACCCAAACGCGAACGCGGCGGAAAATCGCGAACAACAACGCGATCGCAAACCGCAATCGCAGAGCCCGCCATGCACTCACTCGCCGATCCGCACCGCCCTGCCTTCGCGCCACGAACGCGTCGCGGCTTCGGCCAGTTCCAGCGCCTTCATCCCGTCGGCCACGGTCGTGCGCACGGGCTTGCCGTTCGTCACCGCATCGAAGAAATGCGCGATTTCCAGCGCATAGGCCGCGCGATACCGCTCCAGGAAAAACGCCTCAGGCACATCGCTCGACACCGCGGTCTTTGAATACGCAGTCACTTCCGTCGGACGCACATTCCCCGCCTGCAACATCCCATCGCTGCCGAGCACCTCGAAACGCTGGTCGTAGCCATAAGCCGCACGACGCGCCGTATTGATCTGGCACAGCCGGCCGCGCTTCGTGCGAATCGTGACAGCGGTCGAATCGATATCGCCCGCATCGGCGATCGCCGGATCGGACAGACAACTCCCCGTCGCATGCAACGTCTCGGCTTCGTCGTCGAGAATCCAGCGGAAGATATCGAAGTCGTGAATCAGCATGTCCTTGAAGATGCCGCCCGAATGCTTGATGTATTCCACGGGCGGCGCGCCCGGATCGCGGCTCGTCACCACAAGCATTTCCGGCGAGCCAATCTCACCCGCATCGATGCGCGCCTTCAACGCGGAAAACGTCGGATCGAAACGTCGCTGAAAACCGATCATGCAGACCACGCCAGCCTTTTCAACCGCTAGAGCACACGCCCGGGCCCGCTCCAGCGTCAGGTCAACCGGCTTTTCACAAAACACATGCTTCTTCTGCGCAGCCGATTGCAGGATCAGATCGGCGTGCGTATCCGTACTTGAGCAAATCACAGTCGCGCCCACCGACGCATCGCCCATCGCGCCATCGATATCCGCGACCTTCGCGCCGTGCTGCTCCGCGAGCGCCGCAGCCGCCTCACGATTCACATCGACGACATACTTGAGCCGCACACCCGGCTGCCGCGCCAGATTGGCCGCATGAATCCGGCCAATGCGACCCGCGCCAAACACCGCAACATCAATCGTCTTTACCGCGTCAGTCATCGTAGCCTCCAGTATCTTTCGATTCTTCAACGTTCAGTTCGAGCCGGTACGCAAGCGCGATAAACAGCGCCTGGCACAGGCAGATGGTGCTCGTGAGCGAGCGGAACGCGAACGCGCTCCCCTCCTTCACATAGAGATGCGCGCTCGCATAGCGCAGCAGCGGCGAAAGCTGGCTGTCGGTAATGACAAGCGTCCTCGCCTGATGATGATGCGCGATGCGCAGGCAATACTGTGTTTCCTTGCCGTACGGCGCGAAGCTGATCGCGATCACCACGTCGCCTTTCTTCACGCTGCGGATCTGTTCGCGATACATGCCGCCAAAACCCGACACCAGATGCACGCGCTTCGGCGTGTGCTGCAACGCGTACACGATGTAGCTCGCCACCGGAAACGACCGGCGCACGCCGACCACATAGATGTTCTCTGCCTGCTGGAGCATTTTGACGGCGGCTTCGAACTGGGTATCGTCGAGACTCTCTTCGAGCTCATCGAGACCGCCCCGGCACGCCGCTACGAACTCGCGCGCCACCGCGCCGCCCGACAACGCGCCAGGCTTGTCGTCGATCAGCTTGCGAATCCGCTGCTGATAACTCGGCGACGACGTCCCCTGCCCCGTATAAGCCTGGCGAAACACCGCCTGCAGATCGGAGAAGCCGGAAAAGCCAAAACGCTGCGCAAACCGCACGACCGCCGAAGGGTGCACGCCGCAACTCGCGGCAATATCGCTCGTGCGATCGACCATCACGCTCGACTTGTGCTGCTCGATATACGTCGCGACACTCTTCAGCTGACGCGGCAGTGATTCGTAATTTTCCGCGATGCGCTGCATCAATTCTTCGACGCTGGGTAACTCTTCCGTGCTCTCTTCAGCCATGGGCCTTCCCCGGTGCATTTTCCGCGCTGCATCAATGGCTTGCGGCCGTTGAACAACGCTCGCTAATGGTGCGGATTATAGGCACGCAAAGTCATAAATGGAACACATTTTCCAATTTACTTTGCAATGAAATTTTCATTGCAAGACGGAAGAAGTTGGCCTAATCTTGGTCGTGAGCATCGATGTACCGGGCAACGAATCGCGGTGCAACGCGCTCCCTTTAATAACGACAGACCGAGAAAGGTGGAGACAATGAGACTTTGCAAGGGCAAGGCTTCGCTCAGGATTCTGGCTGCGGCACTGGCACTCACCGCAGGATTCGGCGCCGCGTCGTCCGCGCAGGCTGCGGATGCGCACTTCGTGCTGATCAGCCACGCGCCAGATTCCGACTCGTGGTGGAACACGATCAAGAACGCGATCAAGCAGGCCGACGAGGACTTCAACGTCGAGACCGACTATCGCAATCCGCCGAACGGCGACATCGCCGACATGGCGCGTCTGGTCGAACAGGCTGCGGCGCGCAACTATGACGGCGTGATCGTCACCATCGCCGACTTCGACGTGCTCAAGAGCTCGATCAACAAGGTGACGGCGAAGAAGATTCCGCTCGTCACGATCAACTCCGGTACTGAGGAACAAAGCGCGCAGCTGGGCGCGATCATGCACGTCGGCCAGCCGGAATACGTCGCGGGTAAAGCCGCGGGCGAGAAAGCCAAGGCAGCAGGCGTGAAATCGTTCCTGTGCGTGAACCACATCGCAACGAACACGGTTTCGTTCGACCGTTGCCGCGGTTTCGCTGAAGCGATCGGCGTCGACTACAAGACGTCGACGATCGACTCGGGCCAGGATCCGACGGAAATCCAGTCGAAGGTGAGCGCGTATCTGCGCAACCATCCGAACACGGGCGCGATCCTGACGCTTGGACCGACACCGGCATCTGCAACGCTCAAGGCCGTCACGCAGATGGGCCTTGCGGGCAAGATCTACTTCTGCACGTTCGACTTCTCGGACGACATCGCGAAGGCCATCCAGGCCGGCACGATCCAGTTCGCGATCGACCAGCAGCCGTATCTGCAGGGTTATATCCCCGTAGCGGTGCTGGCAATCGTGAAGAAGGAACACACGACGGACACGACGAAGATCCGCCAGATCCTCGAAGCGAATCCGAAGTTCAAGGCGCGCCTGGCGACTTACGGGCTCGAACCGTCGTATGGACCGAAGAACATCCGTTCGGGTCCGGGCTTCATCACGAAGGACAACATCGACAAGGTTCTCAAGTACGCAGGTCAGTACCGCTGATTCTTTCCCGATTCGCGTAGTGACAGCGGTTCGCGTTTAGTCAGTCACTCGCGGCAAAAAAGACAAAGACCAGGAAGGCGATGGCGGACACCAGTCCGCCGTTGCTGACCGGCTTCGTCCTCAACTGCCGCGACATTTACCGGCTTTCCCCGATACGCAACCCCATGCGCATCCCGGAGACCGGGCATCAAGGAGACATCATGGGCGTAGCCGGCAAGCATTTCCCCTCGCATGTGCAGAAGGCTCCTGAAGAGGAGACGGATGCGCCTTCTGTTCCGCAGCCATCGGACGAGCGCGTGCGCAAGGAATCCCGGTTCGGGCATCTGCTGAACCGTCCGGAGTTCGCCGCGATTTCCGGCGCTGTACTCGTCTTCGCCGTGTTCGCGTTCGCCGCGGGCGGCTCTGGCATGTTCGCGCTCGACGGTGTGATGAACTGGTCGCAGGTGTCCGCGTATCTCGGGCTGCTCGCGGTCGGCGCGTGCCTGTTGATGATCGCCGGCGAGTTCGATCTGTCGATCGGTTCGATGATCGGCTTCGCGGGCATGATGGTCGCGATTCCGTCCGTGTATTTTCACTGGCCGCTTTCGCTCTCGATCCTGTTCGCGTTCGCCGGCTCGATGGCGCTCGGCGCGCTGAACGGCTATCTCGTGATGCGCACGCGGCTGCCGTCGTTCATCGTCACGCTCGCGTTCCTGTTCATCCTGCGCGGCCTGACGCTCGCGCTGTCGATCATGGTCGCGGACCGCACGATCATCTCCGGCGTCGGCGACCTCGCGCAGAACGACTGGATCGCGAACACGCTGTTTCATGGCGTCGCGCTGCACGGGTTCTTCGCGAATCTCGCGCATATGGGCATCGGCAAGCTGCTCGACAACGGCGAACCGCTCGTGCCGGGCATTCCGAAGGTCATTCTCTGGTGGTTCGCGCTTGCCGCAGTCGGCGCATTCATCCTCGCAAAGACGCGCTACGGTAACTGGATTCTCGCTGTCGGTGGCGACGCGAATGCGGCGAAGAACGTCGGCGTGCCGGTGCGTCGCGTGAAGATTTCGCTTTTCGTGCTGACCGCGTTCTGCTCGTGCCTGTTTGCCGTGCTGCAGGTGTGCGACATCGGCTCTGCTGCGGCCGACCGCGGTCTGCAGAAGGAATTCGAGGCGATCATCGCCGCGGTGATCGGCGGCACGCTCCTGACGGGCGGTTACGGTTCCGTGATCGGCGCCTGTTTCGGCGCGCTGATCTTCGGCGTCGTGCAGATCGGCATCACCTACACGAACATCAGTTCCGACTGGTTCCGCGTGTTCCTCGGCGTGATGCTGCTGCTCGCCGTGCTCTTTAATCACTATGTGCGCCGCCGCGTGTCGCAGGGCTGAACGGGAGAACACCATGTCCGATCTCAACAACCAGGCAAACGCAAACGATGGCGACATCATCCTTGCGCTCGAGAACGTCAGCAAATACTTCGGCAAGGTCATCGCGCTCAGCGGCGTGACGCTGCGCCTGAAACGCGGCGAAGTGCACTGCCTGCTCGGCGACAACGGCGCCGGCAAGTCGACGCTCATCAAGACGCTTGCCGGCGTGCACGCACCCTCCTCCGGCCAGTATCTGGTGGACGGCAAGCCGGTGCAGTTCGAGTCGCCGAAAGATGCGCTCGATCTCGGCATCGCGACCGTGTATCAGGATCTCGCGCTGGTGCCGCTGCTGTCGGTGGCGCGCAACTTCTTCATGGGACGCGAGCCACAGAAAAAGCTGTTCGGCCTCTTCAACGTGATGGACCTCGAAACGAGTGCGGCGACCGCGCGCGGCAAGCTCGCTGAAATGGGCATCAACGTGCGCGATCCGCATCAGCCGATCGGCACGATGTCCGGCGGCGAAAAGCAGTGTCTCGCGATCGCCCGTGCAATCCACTTCGGCGCGCGCGTGCTGATTCTCGACGAACCCACCGCCGCGCTCGGCGTGAAGCAGAGTTTCAACGTGCTGAAGCTGATCCACACGGCGCGTGCGAAAGGCATCTCTGTGATCTTCATCACGCACAACGTGCACCACGCGTATCCGATCGGCGATTCGTTCACGCTGCTCAATCGCGGCAAATCGCTCGGTACGTACACGAAGGAAACGATCAGCAAGGATCAAGTGCTCGACATGATGGCAGGCGGCGCCGAGATGCAGAAGATGATCGGCGAACTCGAAGGCGCGACGATCTGAACGATCGTCCTGACGTTCATTCGATGCATCGACAATCAGGAATTCCCATGGCTATTTCAAGTAACTCAGGCGCAACGACCGCAAGCGGTCTCTCGACCGCAAGCCGCTTCGCGCCAGGCCGCAGCCGCGATGTGATCTGCCTCGGCCGCCTCGCGGTCGATCTGTATGCGCAGCAGGTCGGCGCGCGGCTCGAAGATGTGTCGACATTCGCGAAGTATCTCGGCGGCTCGTCAGCCAATATTGCGTTCGGCTGCGCGCGGCTCGGTCTCGAAGCGTCGATGCTCACGCGGGTCGGCAACGATCACATGGGTCGCTTTCTCACCGAAACGCTCGCGAACGAAGGCTGCGACATCAGCCATGTGCGCATCGATCAGGAGCGTCTGACGGCGCTCGTGCTGCTCGGTCTGAAGGATCGCGACACGTTCCCGCTCGTTTTCTATCGCGAGAACTGCGCGGACATGGCCGTCGACGAAAACGACTTCGACGAAGCGTATATCGCGTCGTCGAAGGCGCTGCTGATCACCGGCACGCATTTCTCGACGGAACAGGTGAACCGCACGAGCCGCCGCGCGCTCGATTACGCGCGACGCAACCAGGTGCGCACCGTCCTCGATATCGACTACCGGCCGGTGCTGTGGGGTTTGACAGGCAAGGCCGACGGCGAGACACGCTTTGTCGCCAGCGAAGGCGTGACGGCGCATTTACAACGCTTCCTGCCGCTTTTCGACCTGATCATCGGCACCGAAGAGGAATTCAGCATCGCGGGCGGCGATACGGATCTCGTCAAGGCGCTCGCTGCCGTGCGCGCGCTCACTCCGGCGACGCTGGTCGTGAAGCGCGGCCCGCTGGGCTGCCAGATCATCGACGGCGACGTGCCTGCCTCACTCGATGACCTGCCCGTTCAAGGCGGCGTCCAGGTCGAAGTGCTGAACGTGCTGGGCGCGGGCGATGCGTTCGCTTCGGGCTTCCTGTCCGGCTGGCTGCGCGACGAACCACTCGAAGCGTGTGCGCGTGCGGCGAACGCGAGCGGCGCACTGGTCGTGTCGCGCCACGGCTGCGCGCCGGCCATGCCAACGCCCGCCGAACTCGAATACTTCCTGCGCGAAGCGAAAGCCGACCCGCAGCGGATGCGCCGCCCCGATCGCGACGCGACGCTCGCGCGTCTGCATCGCGTCACACCCGCTCGCACCGCGCGCGATGAAGTGCTCGGCTTCGCGTTCGATCACCGCAACCAGTTCTTCGATCTCGCGCAGCAGACCGGCGCCGACGAATCGCGTATCGCCAGTCTCAAAGGCCTGTTCGTCGAAGCCGTAGCGCAGACGGAAACCGCGCTCGGCCTGCAAGGCCGCATCGGCGTGCTGATCGACGATCGCTACGGCCAGGATGCATTGAACGCAGCAACCGGACGCGGCTGGTGGATCGGCCGTCCGGTCGAACTGCCCGGGTCGGTTCCGCTCGTGTTCGATCACGGACGCTCGATCGGCACGACACTCATGAACTGGCCGCGCGATCACGTCGCCAAATGCCTGGTGCAGTTTCATCCCGATGAACCGATCGAACAGCGGCTCGAACAGGAAGCGCAACTGCGCGCGCTGTACGACGCAACGCAGGCGAGCGGCCACGAGCTGCTGCTCGAAGTGATTCCGCCCAGGAACGCGACTCTGCCGATGGCATCCGATACGGTTTATCGCGCGTTGAAGCGGCTGTACAACATCGGCATCTATCCGGAATGGTGGAAGCTCGAACCGATGGAAGCGAGCCAGTGGCAGGCCATCGATGCGCTGATCGCCGAACGTGATCCGTATTGCCGGGGCGTCGTACTGCTCGGCCTGTCGGCGGCTGTCGAACAGTTGAATGAAGGATTCCGCGCGGCGGCCACATCGGCGACGTGTCGCGGTTTCACGGTTGGGCGTACGATCTTTCATGAACCGAGCTACGCGTGGCTCGCTGGCCAGATCGACGACAACGAACTTATCGCGCGCGTTCGCGGCACGTTCGAAACACTGATCGCTTCGTGGCGCGCCGCGCGGAGCCAGTCTTCGGCACAGACGGGCGGCACGCGCAAAGTCCATCAGGAGCAGGCGGCATGAACCAACGTGTGTTGCATCACGATACGGCGCCGGCCAACGAAGCGACTCAGGTGCCGTCCGGCGGCACGATCCGCCTGACGGGCGCGCAGGCGATCGTCCGCTATCTGGCGGCGCAGCGCGTCGTCACGGAAGACGGCAAGGGCACCGAGCCGCTCTTCGGCGGCGTGTTCGCGATCTTTGGACATGGCAACGTCGCGGGTCTCGGCGAAGCGCTGTACCAGCATCGTGACGAGCTCCCGACGCTACGCGCGCACAACGAGCAGGCGATGGCGCACAGCGCGATCGCGTATGCGAAGGCGCATTTCCGTCGACGCATGATGGCCGTCACCACATCCATCGGCCCCGGCGCGACGAATCTGCTGACGGCCGCGGCGCTTGCGCACGTGAACCGCCTGCCGGTGTTGCTTCTGCCGGGCGATATCTTTATTTCGCGTGCGCCCGATCCGGTGCTACAGCAGGTCGAAGATTTCCACGATGGCGGCATTTCCGCGAATGATGCGTTCAAACCCGTGTCGCGCTATTTCGATCGCATCGTCCATCCAGCACAGTTGCTAAACGCGTTGCCCCGCGCGATCCGCGTGCTGACCGACGCCGCGCTGTGCGGTCCCGTCACGCTCGCGTTGCCGCAGGACGTGCAGGCCGCGGCATTCGACTTCCCGGCTGACTTCTTCGCACCACGCGTCGTAATGTTCCATTCGCCCGCGCCGGTCGCACATGAGCTCGATACCGCGCTCGAACGTCTGCGGCATGCAAAGCGTCCGATGATCGTCGCAGGCGGCGGCGTGCTTTATGGTCACGCAACCACTGCGCTCAAGGCATTCGCCACGGCGTATGGCATTCCCGTTGCTGAAACGCAGGCAGGCAAAGGCTCGCTCGCATGGGACGATCCGCTGAACGCTGGCGCGCTCGGCGTGACCGGCTCGCCCGCTGCAAACGAACTCGCTCATCACGCCGATTGCGTGCTGGCCGTCGGCACGCGTCTGCAGGACTTCACGACCGGGTCGAACACGCTCTTCACGCAGGCGGACGTCATCGGCATCAACGCGAACGCGTTCGACGGCATGAAGCATCGCGCCATCATCGTCGAGGCGGATGCGCGTCTGGCACTCGAAGCGTTGTCCACGCGCCTCGGTGAATGGCATGCCGACGCAGGCTGGACGCAGCGCGCACATCAACTCGCCTCACAATGGCGAGACACGCTCGGCAAACTCACACATGCACCGCAACGCGAAGGCGTGCTGCCCTACGACGCCGACGTGATCGGCGCCGTTCAGCGCTCCAGCGCGCGTTCGACCACCGACGATATCGTCGTCTGCGCGGCCGGCACGTTGCCCGCCGAGTTGCACAAGCTGTGGCGCACGGGTCGTCCGGGCGGTTATCACGTCGAATACGGCTACTCGTGCATGGGCTACGAGATCGCGGGCGGCCTCGGCGCGAAACTCGCGCGACCGGAACGTGACGTGATCGTGATGGTCGGCGACGGCAGTTATCTGATGCTCAACAGCGAGATCGCGACGTCGGTGATGCTCGGCGCGAAGCTGATCGTCGTCGTGCTCGACAATCGCGGCTACGGTTGCATCAACCGTCTGCAACAGGCGTGCGGCAGCGCGCCGTTCAACAACATGTTCGACGACTGCGCGCAAGGTCCGCTCGGCGCGCCGGCCGTCGATTTTGCCGCGCACGCGCGCGCGCTCGGCGCGCTGGCGGAACATGTCGCGGACATCGGCGAACTGGAGGCCGCGCTGCAACGTGCGCGCGCGGCCGACCGTACCTACGTGATCAGCATCGATACCGACGCCGCCCGCACCACCGATGACGGCGGCTGGTGGTGGGAAGTCGCCGTGCCCGAGGTATCGACCCGCCCTGCCGTGCGCGAAGCGCGCGCGAAATACGAGGCGCAGATCGCCGCGCGCGAACGCGGCGCGACGGACGGATCCGGTGAATCCGGCGACGACACCGCTAACGATTGAGGACATCTGTATGACGACTGACTTCGCAGTACGCATCGGCATCAACCCGCTTTCGTGGATGAACGACGATCTGCCGTCGCTTGGCGGCGAGACACCGCTCGACGTGGCGTTGACCGAAGGCCGCAAAATTGGCTATGACGGGTTCGAGCTCGGCAACAAGTTTCCGCGTGAGCCGCAGGCGCTGAAGACGCTCCTCGCGCAATACGATCTTGCGCTGGTATCCGGCTGGTATTCGGGAAGGCTTGCGAAACGCAGTGTCGAAGAGGAAATCGCGTCGGTCGGTCCGCATCTCGACCTGCTCGCCAAGAACGGCGCGACGGTCATGGTGTACGGCGAAGTCGCGGATTCGATCCAGGGTGCGCCGCAACCGCTGTATCAACGGCCGCGCTTTTTCTCGGACGCACAGTGGGAGCAGTACGCTGCCCGCCTCGACGAATTCGCACGCTATACGCTAAGCCGCGGCGTGCGGGTCGCGTATCACCATCACATGGGCGCGTACGTGGAAACGCCTGCGGATGTCGACCGTCTGATGTCGCTCACGAGCGATGCCGTCGGTCTGCTGTTCGATGCGGGCCACATCACGTTCGCGGGTGGCGATCCGGTCGCGGTGCTCGACAAACACGTCGCGCGGGTGTGCCACGTGCATTGCAAGGACGTGCGGCCCGCGGTCATCAAGCTCGCGCGCAACCGCAACTGGAGTTTTCTCGACGCGGTGATCAACGGCGCGTTCACCGTCCCGGGTGACGGTACGGTCGATTTCGCTTCGATCATCGGTCGCCTGAAGCAGCACGGATATCGTGGATGGCTCGTCGTCGAAGCCGAGCAGGATCCGGTGATCGCCGCTTCGTACAAGTATGCGCAGAAGGGTTACCAGACGTTGCGCTCGCTCGTCGATGCGCCGCTGGTTCCGTCAAGGGAGGCAGCATGAGTCTGCTCGTCAAGGCACAGCGCGAAGGCCAGACAATCGCGCGCGTGACGCCGCAGTCCGCCGCGTGGCGGTACGTCGGTTTTGTCGCGTACAGGATGGAAGCGGAAGAGATTGTCTACGTGCAGGAAGCGGGACGCGAGTCGTGCATCGTCGTGCTGACGGGCGCGGTCGATATCGAAACCGCCGACCAGAAATGGACAAGCCTCGGCTCGCGCGACAGCGTCTTTGAAGACGCCGCGCCCTACGCGGTCTACATCCCGCCCGGCGTGCGCACCACGATCCGCGCGACTCGACGTGCGGAGATCGGCGTCGCCAGCGCACCGGCTACCGGCACGCTGCCGGCGCGCCTGATCGAGCCTTCGCAGATGAAGCGTTCGACGCGCGGTAAAGGCCAGAATACGCGCTACGTCTGCGACATTCTTCCGCAGACCGAGCCGGCGGAATCACTGCTGGTGGTCGAAGTGCGCACGCCCGGCGGTCATGCGTCGAGCTATCCGCCGCACAAGCACGACACCGACAACGTGCCGCAGGAAAGCTCACTCGAAGAGACGTACTACCATCGGCTGAACCCGCCGCAAGGATTTGCGTTTCAACGCGTCTATACGGATTCGCGCGATATCGACGAATCGCTCGCCGTCGAGAATCACGATGTAGTGATGGTGCCGCGTGGCTATCATCCGGTCGTCGTGCCGTATGGCTACGACTCGTACTATCTGAACGTGATGGCCGGGAAGCAGCGCGTGTGGCACTTCAAGAACGATCCAGCGCATGAATGGATCATCGAGCGGGATGCGAAGGCTTAGGAAATAGCTGCGCGTCCGGTGAGTGTTGTGTTGCGTTGTGTTGTGTTGCGTGTGGCAACACTCATCGTCATCGCCTGGCGCCTGGCGCAAGGGCAAAACGACACACCGCAGCATCAACCGACGCCCAGCCATTCCTGCACGACATCGTCCCGCTCGCGAAACGCGTCGGGCGTGCCGTCGAACACGATCTCGCCGTGGCCCATCACGGCGATCCGGCTCGCGATGTCATGCGCGATGACGAGCCGCTGCTCGATCAGAAGCACCGCGACGCCGCGATCACGCAGCTGTCGCAGACAGCCGCTCACCTGCGCGACAACCTGGCCCGCGAGCCCTTCAGCCGGTTCATCGACGATCAGCAACGCCGGATTGCGAAGGAGTGCACGGGCGAGTGTCAGCATCTGCTGTTCGCCACCGGAGAGCGCATCAGCACGCGTCGCCCGGCGTTCGTGGAGTACGGGAAAGAGCGTGTAGGCGTCATCAAAAGTGAAGCGCGGCGTTGTGCGTTTCGCCTGACGCGGTGCCACGCCAAGCTCGAGATTCTCATGCACGGTCAACGCGGAAAACACGTCGCGATGTTCAGGCACGTAGCCAATGCCGCGCCGCGCGATCTCGAAGGTGCGCAGATCCGTCAGCGACCGGCCGGCAAACTGCACCCGGCCCTGTGTGCGCACAAGTCCCATGATCGCCTTTGCGAGCGTCGAGCGACCGGAACCGTTGCGTCCCGCGAGCGCGACGACCTCACCCGCGTCGATGCGCAGGTCGACGCCGAACAGCGCCTGACTCGCGCCGTGCCACGCACACAGGCCGCCGATGTCGAGCAATGCCGTCATCGCGCGAAATCCTCGCCGAGGTAGGCCGCGCGCACGGCTTCGTCGGCGCGGATTGCGGCCGGCGTGCCCGTCGCGATCACGCGGCCCTGCACGAGCACGGAGACGCGGTCGGCGAGGCTGAAGACCGCGTCCATGTCGTGTTCGATCATCAGCAGCGTGCGGCCTCGGGTCGTCTCGCGGATCAACTCGATGGCGCGCGCGGCTTCGGCGCGATTCATGCCGGCAGTGGGCTCGTCGAGCAGCAGCGTATGCGCGCCGCCCGCGAGCGCAATGCCAAGATCGAGCGCGCGCTGTTCCGCGTAGCTGAGCGTACCGGCGGGCGCATGCCGGCGCGCTGTGAGACCCACGGCATCGAGCACGCGCCCGGCGCTTTCGTCGACCACGCGCGCATGCTTCCATCGATGCCACCAGCGCACGCCTTCGCCGTTCGCCGCGAGCACGGCGCAGCGCAGATTGTCGAGCACCGTCAGACGGCCGAAGACGCTCGTCGTCTGAAAGCTGCGCGCGAGTCCGCGGCGACTGATGGCGGTCGGTGTCAGACGTGTGGTGTCGGTACCGTTGATTTCGATGCGCCCCGCGCTGACGCGTCCCGCGCCCGCAATCAGGTTGAAGAGTGTCGACTTGCCGGCGCCGTTCGGGCCGATCAGCGCGTGGCGCTCCCCGGCTTCGATCGTGAGGTCGATGCCGCGCAGGATGACGGTCCCGCCGAAGCGCTTCTCGACGCCGTGGAGTGCGAGGGCGGCGGTCATCGCGGGGCTCCGGGCCGGGTTGTGGTTGGGGCGTTGGGATTGGTGCTGGCTCCATCCTCAGCTTGGGCCCGCGCTTCACCATGAAGGCCATCCAGTCGGGCCCAGCCACGTTGCGCACGACGACGCGCGAACCATCCAGCCATTGCCAGCACCGCAATCGACGCGAGCAATCCAGCGACCCATCCGGCCGCATCGACCGCAAGCGCGCCGAACAGCATGACATGTCCGGCCACCTCATCCGCCGACTGCAACGCGTACGCCCACTGCACCGCGAGCACAACGGCAAGCGACCAGATGAAAGCGGCGCACACATCGAACAACCACGCGCGCCGGCACGCCCGCCATCCGAAGCGCCGCGATCGCGTTACAGCACGGGCGACAAACCCGGCGATCCCATCCGGCGAACCCGCAACGACGACAATGAAGAAGAGCCCAAGGTAAAACAGCCACGCCCGCGTAACACTCGCCACCGCGACGCTAAAGAACACCAGCACAATCGCGCCCGCGACCGGCCCAAAAAACGAACCCGCTCCGCCTGTCACCGTCGCGATCAACACCGCGCCCGAGCGCAGCATGCCGACGCTTTCAGTCGACACCAGTTCCACATTGATGAGCCCGAGTGTCCCGGCGACGCCCGCGAAGAACGACGACAGCACGAACATCCGATAACGCAGACGCCGCGGATCGCAACCGATCGACGCCGCACGCACGGGGTTATCGCGCACGGCATTCGCGAGCCGCACGAGCGGTGTGCGCGACAGCGACCCCATGACAAACGTCGCGAGCAGGCACCAGCACGCGATCACCGTGTACGCCTCGCGGGTCGGACCAAACGTAAAGCCGGCCCACGGCGGGCCGCCTGCGCGGTCGATCGGCACGCCGGCCTCGCCGCCGAACCAGTCGGGCAACGTCCACGCCGCGGCGGCCACGAGTTCGCCGATACCGAGCGTGATCATCGCAAACGCGGTACCCGCGCGTCGCGTCGCGACGGCGCCCGCGACCGCGCCAGCCAGCGCACCCCCCATGCCGCCGACGAGCGGCAGCAATGGCAATGAGACCCCGTACCGGTTGAACACATGTGCAGCGCCAAGCGCACCCAGCCCTGCAAACGCCGCGTGACCGAACGACAGCAGACCAGTCTCGCCGAGCAGCAGGTTGTACGACAGCGCGAAGACGATCATCGACGCGGTCTGCGCAAGATACGCCAGCAACCAGCTTTGCGACGACAGCAAAGGCGGCACGGCAAACAGCGCGATCAACGCGAGCCATGGCAAGGAGGATCGCCACGAAGACGCACGCGGTCGTGACTCACCCGCGAGATCGCCTTGCACCTGACGCGTGGCCCGGGGATCAGGTTTCATCGTCGCGCTGTCCAAACAGGCCGCGCGGCCGCAACGCGAGCATCGCGACGAGCAGCACATACGGCACAAGGGGCGCCAGTTGCGCGACGCTCAACGACGCCCACGCAGCCGGCATGGGCGGCCCGATCCACATGGCCAGCGTTCCGAGCGACGTATCGCTGGCGACAGCAAACGTCTGCACACACCCAACAACCAGCGAAGCCGCCAGCGCGCCGCCGAGCGATCCCAGTCCACCGGTCACGACGACGACAAACACGATCGAGCCAACCGATTCCGCCATTGCCGGTTCGATCACGAAGAGCGGCGCGCCGATCACACCCGCGAGCGCGGCGAGCGCCGTGCCCGTCGCGAACACCAGCGTGAACACGCGCGGCACGTTGTGACCGAGCGCCTCGACGGCGCGTGCGTGCGTCAGCGCTGCCCGCACGATCAGGCCGGTTTTCGACGTGCGCAGCACCAGATACAACGCGGCGAGCATCGCAATCGAAACCGCCATCATGAACGCGCGATAGCGCGAAAAACCCGCGCCGTATAGTGTGAAGAGCGGACCATCCAGCGCACGTGGCACGGGCGCTGCGAGCGCCGGCAAACCCCACACAAGCTTGACCGCCTCACCGATCAGGTACGCCGCGCCGAACGTCAGCAGCAACTCGGCGAGATGTCCGTGCGGCCGCACGCGACGCAGCAGCCAGCGCTCCATCGTCGCGCCCACGATGCCGACGACAAGCGGCGCGATCACGAGCGCACTCCAGAAACCCGCGCGCGCCGCGACCGAAACCCCCATGTACGCGCCGAGCATGTAGAAGCTCGCGTGCGCGAAGTTGAGCACGCCGAGCATGCTGAAAATCAGCGTCAGCCCTGCCGACAGCATGAACAGCAGCAATCCGTAGCTGACGCCGTTCAGCAGGTTGATGACGAGCGACTGCACGCGCTATTCCGCGGTTACGACAAGCGGCGCGAGCGCCGCGTGCAGCACAGCCGGCAGCGCGACCGGCCGACGCGTCTCGCGGTCGACATAGACATGCACGAAGTGCCCCTGCGCCGCCGCATGCGTCTCGCCTTCCTTGAAGAGCCCGACTTCATAGCGCACGCTCGTCGAACCCAGGCGCGCGACGCGCAGCCCCGCCTCGACGCGCTCCGGAAACACGAACGGCGCAAAGTAGTTGCAATGCGTTTCGACGACGAGACCGATCGTCTCGCCGTGCTCGAAATCGAGCGCGCCGGTGCGGATCAGATACTCGTTCACCACCGTATCGAAATAGCTGTAGTAGACCGTGTTATTGACGTGACCGTAGACGTCGTTGTCCATCCAGCGCGTCGTGATCGGCAGGAAATGACGGTAGGCGTCGCGCGGCGTCGGGGTCGGTTTGCTCATCTTCTTCAGGGCGTCGTGGTGGGAGCAGGATTAGAGCGATTCGGTCAGCATGCGGCGGTAGTCGGCGGCCGTCGCTTCGCGCGGATTGGTCTTGTGGCAATGGTCGGCCAGCGCGCCCTTGATCACCTTGTCGAACACGCTTTCGTCGACGCCCATCTGTTTCAGGCCTCTCGGCAACCCGAGACGCGCGGTCATGTCGAACAGCGCCTGCGCGAGATCGGCGTTTGCCGGCAGATTCATCACGCGACGCATGCGCGCGTACCGATTGTTCGCCACCACCGTTTCGGCGGATGCGTTAAAGCGCAGCACGGCAGGCAGCACAACCGCGTTCAGCGTGCCGTGATGCAGCGACGTGCGCCCGTTCACCGCGATGCCGCCGAGCGGATGCGACAGCGAATGCACGCAGCCAAGGCCCTTCTGGAACGCCATCGCGCCCTGCATCGATGCGCTCATCATGTTCAGACGCGCATCGCGGTCGCTGCCGTTGTGCGTCGCGCGTTCGATGTTCGCCCATGCGCGTTCCAGCCCGTCAAGCGCGATGCCGTCGGCCGGCGGGTTGAACGACGGCGCGAGGAACGTCTCGATGCAGTGCGCGATCGCATCCATGCCAGTGGCGGCGGTCAGTCCTGCTGGCAAACCGAGCGTCAAACCCGGATCGCAGATCGCCGACTTCGGCAGCAGATGCCAGGAATGGAAGCCGAGCTTGCGGCCATCGTTCAGGATCACGATCGCACCGCGCGCAACTTCGCTGCCGGTGCCGGACGTCGTCGGAATGGCGATGAGGGGCGCGGCGGCTTCGGTGATCCTGCCGCTGCCGCCTTCAATCGTCGCGTATTCAGTCAGCGTACCCGGATGCGTCGCGGCAATTGCGACGCCCTTTGCAAGATCGATCGACGAACCTCCGCCCACGGCGACCAGCCCGTCACACCCTTCCTCGCGATAACGTGCCGCGGCGGCCATCACCATCGCTTCGGTCGGGTTCGACGGCGTGTCGTCGAACACCGGTACGCTGGCGAGCTTCAACGCGTCGATCGCGCGCTGCGCGACGCCCACTGCGACGACACCCTTGTCGGTGATGACGAGCGGCCGCTTGATGCCGACCCGCGCGCATTCGGCGGGCAGTTGCGCCAGCGCATCGTAGCCAAGATGGATGTGCGTCAGATAGTAGATGTAGGCCATGTCGAATCTGTCTCCTGATTGTATTGTGATGAATGGCGCGGGCCGCTCTACATTCCAGCGTTTCATCTCGTGACGCCGGGGTCATGCAGACACTGTAGCAATACCCGCGACATGTTCGCCATCGGCCGGATGGCCAGGTATCACGCAGTCTATTTCTGGTTTAAGGTGATTGCAGTGAGCGAGGCGCCGGCCCGGCGTCGCCATCGAGCCCGCAGTTACTGTCCCGGCCGCTCGACGAATTCAAACGGCAGCCCACGCCGGCGCATCCATTCGCCGAGCGCCTGGCCCGTGCCCGCACGCCACGGACGCAGCTTCGCCGGCTCGACCAGCCGGTATTCGAGCAGCTCCGGCGACAGCGCCACGGTGCCGTGCGCCTTCACGTGATACGCAATGATCAGCTCGTTCTTGCGCATGAATTCGTAGACGCCGATCAGTTCGACCGACTCCGTGTGCAGCGACGTCTCTTCGAGAACTTCACGCGCGATGCCCGCTTCCGGCGTCTCGCCGTTCTCCAGAAAACCGGTGATCAGCGCGAACATCCCTTCAGGCCAGGCCGCGTTGCGCGCGAGCAGAATCTTGCCTTCATATTCAACGATGGCCGCGACGACCGGCAGCGGATTGTTCCAGTGAACGTAGCCACAGGTGTCATCGGGACAGACCTGGCGCACGCGGCCGCCTTCGTGTTTAGCGTCGCTGCGTTCGGTGAGCGGTGTCGCACAGCGCGGGCAGAATTGGTAGTCGGACATACTCGATCAGATTAAGGATGGGTGAATGTCGAATGCGGGTTCGGGTCCGCTCGTGCTTCAGTGCCGCGCGGTGAATTGCGCGGTCGCGCCGCGCGGCTTCACGCTGCGCACAGTTCGCGAACTTCGGCGGCGAAACGTTCGACGGTTTCGGGCTGCGTATCCCACGCGCACATCAGACGGCACCCGCCCGCGCCGATGAACTCATAGAACTTCCAGCCTTTCGCCCGCATCGCTTTCGCCGCATGCGCCGGCAACTGCGCGAACACCGCGTTCGATTCGACCGGGAACATGATGCTCACGCCAGGAATCGCTTCAAGACGCGTCTTCATGAGTTGCGCCATCGCGTTCGCGTGGCGCGCGTTGCGCAGCCACACGTCGTCGTCCAGCAGGCCCAGCCACGGCGCCGAGATGAAGCGCATCTTCGACGCCAGCTGGCCGGCCTGCTTCAGGCGGTACGCGAAATCGTCGGCGAGCGCGCGGTCGAAGAACACCACCACTTCGCCCACCGGCAAGCCGTTCTTCGTGCCGCCGAAACACAGCACATCGACGCCCGCGCGCCACGTGATTTCCGACGGATGCACGCCGAGCGCTGCGACCGCGTTCGCGAAACGGGCGCCGTCCATGTGGACCTTCAGGTGGCGGCGCTTTGCGATCGCGGCGATCGCGCGCACTTCCTCGACGCTGTAGACGCTGCCGACTTCCGTCGACTGCGTGAGCGTCACGACCTTCGGCTTCGGATAGTGAATGTCGGCGCGACGGGTGACGACGGCCTCGATTGCATCGGGCGTCAGCTTGCCGTGTGCGCCGGGCGCGGTCAGGAGCTTCGAGCCGCCGGAGAAGAATTCGGGACCGCCGCATTCGTCGGTCTCGATGTGCGCGAGATCGTGGCAGATCACAGAGTGATACGACTGACACAGCGACGCCAGCGCCAGCGAGTTCGCCGCCGTGCCATTAAAGACGAAGAAGGCTTCGCAGTCGGTCTGGAACAGGTCACGCAGACGGTCGCAGACGCGCTCGGTCCAGGAATCGTCGCCGTAGGCCGGCTCGTGACCGCTGTTGTTGGCTTCGACGAGCGCCGCGAGCGCTTCGGGGCAGATGCCGGCGTAATTGTCCGACGCGAAATGTTGCATGGCGGGCGGCGCGCCCGGCAACAGGCACGCGAAAGTAACGGGAAGCGGACATTTTAGTGCGCCGTCCCATTATTGTCCGGTCGTTCGAATTTGCTGGAGGGAAATCGTAGGGTTCGCGGTGTGGGCGGACGCTATCGTGGCACGCGGCCGGACGGTTGCCCGTACGCGCGGCGAGAACGCCGACAGGACGACGAAGGGACCACTACCGCGCCGCGCGCCGTGAAACGCGCGTGACGACGACGAGCCCGAAGGCGCCGAGCATCAATGCGCTGGCGGCCAGCCACAACGCCGGCGAAAACGAGCCGGTGTGTGCGGCGACCGGCGCGGCCACGAGCGGGCCAACAATCTGGCCGATGCCGTAAGCGGCGGTCGCATAGCCCATCAATCCCGCGGCGTGATCGCCATGCAGACGACGCGCTTCACGCATCGCGAACAGCGTGATCGCCGTGAACGGCAGCCCGATCAACATACTGCCGATCGCGAATCCCGCCGCAGTCGGCCAGATGATGCCCGAGGCAATACCCGCCGCCTGCAGCACGTAGCAGCCGGCCAGCAGCGTGCGATTGTCCCAGTGGAGCGGCAGACGCGCGCCGAGCAACGCGCCGACGATGAGCGCCACGCCGAACATCGGCCAGAACAGATCGGGCCAGGCCGAGCCAGGCAACGCGGCGCGCGCGATCACCGGCAAAAACGTCGCGGTGATGATGTAGCCGAAGCCGGGGACGCCATACAGCACGATGAGCCAGAAGGCGTCGGCGCGGTGGGTGTGACGCGCGTTGTCCGCGTGTTGGGTGGCTTGTCGGGGCTGGGGCTGGTGGGTGGATTGGGACGCAAGGGGGCGGCTAGCTGATGTGGCGCGATCGGAATGCTGTACGTGCTGTGCGGCCTTGCCGTGTTGAGCGGCTTCGGACGCGTGATGCCCAGCGGCTGGCGTCGCCCGTGTCGTTCCCGTTCCCGTTCTCGTTCCCGTTTCCGGCGCAGACGAAGCGGAGCGCCGGGGAGCGGATCCAAAAACATGCCATACGAGCGCCGCCAGCACCGCCGAGATGAGCCCGAAGCCGATCCACCCCACTGTCGCGCCGAGACCGCCCGCGGCGCTCACCAGCAGGCCCGTGCCGACGATCCCGACGCCCGGCCCTGTATAGATCACGCCACTCCAGCCGTGCGCGCCCAGCTCGGTGAGCCGGCGCAGCCCCCACTGCGATGCGAACACGAACGTCCACGCGCTGACGGCCCCGCCCACCAGCCGCACCAGCGCCCAGATCCAGAACTGGTCGGTGACACCCATGACGAGCGTCAGCACGACAGTGACAGCGAGACCGACGCGCACCATCCGCGCGTGATCGACCCGCAGCGCCGCGCAGGAAATCGCGCCGATGAAATAGCCCGCGTAGTTGAAGGAAGCGAGCAAGCCGCCATGCCGGATATCGATCGCGCCGCTTTGCAGCATCAGGGGCAGTAGCGGCGTGAATGCGAAGCGCCCGACTCCGAGCGCCACAGCGAGCGCCACCATGCACGCGAGCGCGGCGCGCCGGGCGTCGTGGGAGTGAGCGGAGGATACGGTGGCGGGAGCGGCGAGAAGGGTCATGGGTATCGACGAAGGTTTTCCGGAGCCGACGACACGCGCGCGTCGGTCATCCCGTTCTCTGATACTAGTCCGCTCTTCACATCATAAAAAATGAATTATGATGATTGGAGGAATCTCCGGGAGAGAACGATGGACCTGGCCGCCTTGACCATCTTTCGCGCTGTAGTGCGCGAAAACGGGGTGACGCGCGCTGCCGCGAAGCTGAACCGGGTGCAGTCAAATGTCACGACCCGCATCAAGCAACTGGAAGTACAGCTTGGCACGGACCTGTTTATCCGCGATGGTCGTCGACTCGTGCTGACGCCGGCCGGCGAAACGCTGCTGCCGTACGCCGAGCGCCTGCTCGCGCTTGCGGACGAAGCGCGCCACGCCGTGCGCGAAAACCGGCCGAACGGGCGACTGCGGCTTGGGACGATGGAAAGCGTCGCGGCAAGCCGGCTGCCGGCGCTGCTCGCGCGGTATCACCAGCGTTGGCCCGAGGTCGCGCTGGAACTCGAAACCGGCACGACGGGACGGCTTATCGAACGTGTGCGCGAATTCGAGGTGGACGCCGCGCTGGTCGCGACGCCACCCGATCCGGACGCGCTGTGCGACGTCTTCGATTACGTACCGGTCTTCCGTGAAGAACTGGTCATGCTGACGCCGCGCGGTCACCCGCCGATTCGCGACGCGCGTGATGTCGCGCTATCGACGCTCGTCGCGTTCGAGCGCGGTTGCGCGTATCGAAGCTACATCGAGAAGTGGTATCTGGAGCACGGCATCCGGCCGGCGCGCGTGCTGGAACTGGGTTCTTACCACGCGATGGTCGCGTGCGTTGCTGCAGGCGCGGGCGTTGCGATCGCGCCGCGCTCGGTGCTGGATTTGCAGCAGAACGTCGACGAGATCGTGGTTCATCCGCTCGACGAACTCGGCGCGATCGATACGCTGCTGATCTGGCGACGCGGACACTTCTCTTCAGCCCTGAACGCGCTGCGCGAGCAGTTACTGGCGGAGAGTAACCTGGCGACGGATGAACATCCACAGCGTGAGATCGCGCAGCCCGTGTGAACGCGGCTCGCGTCAACAACTGAGGGAAGCAGTCGTTCTGAAAAGCAGAAAGCCGCGAGTTCAACGCTCGCGGCTTTCTGATTCGACATCTCGCGGTCAGGGACAACCTGACCGCCAATGCGCGTTACACGCCTTCGATTACAGCTGCGCTTCGACCCAACCCTTCACACCCGCGAGGGCCGCCGGCAGATTCGCCGGCTCCGTGCCGCCAGCCTGAGCCATATCGGGACGGCCGCCGCCCTTGCCGCCGACCTGCTGCGCGACAAAGTTCACGAGTTCGCCAGCCTTGACCTTCTTGCTCGCATCCGCGGTCACACCTGCGATCAGGCTCACCTTGCTACCTTCGACCGAAGCCAGCACGATTGCCGCGCTCTTCAGCTTGTCCTTCAGTTTATCGACGGTTTCGCGGAGCGTCTTGACGTCCGCACCTTCGAGCGTCGCGGCCAGCACGTGGACACCCGCAACTTCGACCGCCTGACCCGCGAGTTCATCGCCCTGGCTGGAAGCAAGCTTCGACTTCAGCGCGCCGAGTTCCTTCTCCAGCGATTTGACCTGATCCTGAACCTGCGCGATACGCTGCGTCAGCTCCGACGGCTGCGCCTTCAGCGCGGCTGCGGCAGCGTTGATACGCGCGTCGAGTTCCTGCACGAAGCGCACGGCGTTGTCGCCCGTAATGGCTTCCACGCGACGGATGCCCGCGGCCACACCGCCTTCCATCACGATCTTGAAGAAGCCGATGTCGCCCGTACGACGCACGTGCGTGCCCCCGCACAGTTCGCGCGAGAAGCCGAGATCGAGCACACGTACTTCGTCGCCGTACTTTTCGCCGAAGAGCGCCATCGCGCCGCCCTTCACTGCTTCATCGAACGGCATCACGCGCACGATGCCCGGCGCGTTCGCCAGCACTTCGGCGTTCACGATCGCTTCGACCTGGCGAATCTGTTCGTCGGTCATCGGCGCGTTGTGCGCGAAGTCGAAACGGGTCTTGTCGGCATCGACGAGCGAACCCTTCTGCTGCACGTGCGAGCCCAGCACTTCGCGCAGCGCCTTGTGCATCAGGTGGGTGGCCGAGTGATTGCGTTCCGTGCGCGCGCGGAGCACCGCGTCGATCTCCGCCTTCACGATGTCGCCGACCTTCAGCGTGCCTTGTTCCAGGGTGCCGTGATGACCGACCACATCGGCCTGCACCTTCAGCGTATCGGCGACGGCAAAGCGCACGCTCGCGTTGGCAAGCAGACCCTGGTCGCCGACCTGACCGCCCGACTCCGCGTAGAACGGCGTGTGATCGAGCACGACGACCGCCTGCTGGCCCTTCGCGACTTCCTTGACGGAGGCGCCCTCGACGTACAACGCAATAATCTTCGCGTCGTCGAAGACGATTTCTTCGTAGCCGTGGAACGTCGTCTTCGCGCCGGAATATTCGAGCCCCTGCGCCATCTTGAACTTGCCGGCCGCGCGCGCCTGTTCGCGCTGACGGGCCATTGCTTCGTCGAACGCGGGCTCGTCGACCGTCACTTCGCGCTCGCGGCAGACGTCTGCCGTCAGATCCAGCGGGAAGCCGTACGTGTCATGCAGCTTGAACGCGAGTTCACCATCGAGCGTCTTGCCACCCTTCGCGTCGAGATCAGCCAGCGCGCTCTCGAGGATCGACATGCCGTGCTCGATCGTTTCGAAGAAGCGTTCCTCTTCCTGACGCAGTACGTCGGTCACGCGCTGTTCCGCGTCCTTCAGTTCCGGATACGCGCCGCCCATCTGCGCGACGAGGTCCGCGACGAGACGGTGGAAGAACGAACCCTTGCGGCCCAGCTTGTAGCCGTGACGGATCGCGCGACGCACGATCCGGCGCAGCACGTAGCCGCGGCCTTCATTGCCGGGAATGACGCCATCGACGATCAGGAACGAGCACGCGCGAATGTGATCGGCGATCACTTTCAGCGAGTTGTTCGTCAGATCGGTCACGCCGGTTTCGCGGCCAGCGGCCTTGATCAGTGCCTGGAACAGATCGATTTCGTAGTTGCTGTGCACGTGCTGCAGCACGGCGGCAATACGCTCGAGACCCATGCCGGTATCGACACACTGCTTCGGCAGCGGCGTCATGTTGCCCTGGGCATCACGATTGAACTGCATGAACACGAGATTCCAGATCTCGATATAGCGGTCACCATCTTCTTCAGGCGATCCCGGCGGGCCACCCCATACGTCCGGGCCGTGGTCGTAGAAGATTTCCGAACACGGGCCGCACGGGCCGGTATCGGCCATCTGCCAGAAGTTGTCCGACGCGTAACGCGCGCCCTTGTTATCGCCGATGCGGATGATGCGCTCGACCGGTACGCCGACTTCCTTCGCCCAGATGTCGTGCGCTTCGTCGTCTTCGTGATAGACCGTGACCCACAGCTTGTCTTTCGGCAACCCGTAGACGCCCGTCAGCAGTTCCCACGCGTAGTGGATCGCGTCCCGCTTGAAATAGTCGCCAAACGAAAAGTTGCCGAGCATTTCGAAGAACGTATGGTGACGCGCGGTGTAGCCGACGTTTTCCAGATCATTGTGCTTGCCGCCCGCGCGCACGCTGCGCTGCGAGGTTGTGGCGCGCGAGTACGGACGCGATTCCGCGCCGAGGAACACGTCCTTGAACTGCACCATTCCCGAATTGGTGAAGAGCAGCGTCGGATCGTTGCCGGGCACGAGGCTCGACGAACGGACAATCGTGTGGCCCTTCGATTCGAAGAACTTGAGGAACTTCTCGCGGATTTCGGAGGCTTTCATGGCGTGCGGGGGACGGTCCTGACTGTTTCGGCTGCATCCTGGGATGCGCCAACTGATTGTTTCCTGAGCCGCTGATTATACGGGATCGGCGCCCGTGCGCAGCGGCTTGAGGCGGTCTGCGCACAACGTTAGCCATCCGGCCAGGTTTTTCTCGCCGATCCGTGCGGGGCGGGCCTTCGCGGCCTCAGATCCGTCCTATGCCATCCGGCCGATGGGTCGTCTGACGGGAATCGCTTAAGATTCAGGACATCGATACGGCAGCTGCACCACGCGGTGCGCATGCCTTGCAGCCACGCTTAAAGGAGACACAAAGAGAATATGGGCGCCCTCAGTCACATCCGCGTGCTGGATCTCACACGCGTGCTCGCCGGCCCCTGGTGTGCACAGACCCTCGCCGACTTCGGCGCGGACGTCATCAAGATCGAACGTCCCGAAGTGGGCGACGATACGCGCCATTGGGGCCCTCCGTACCTGAAAACACCTGCTGGCGAAGACACGCGCGAAGCCGCGTATTACCTTGCCGCGAACCGTAACAAGCGCTCGGTCACCGTCGATATCGCCACGCCCGAAGGGCAGCAGATCATCCGTGATCTTGCCGCGCGGTGCGACGTCGTGCTCGAGAACTACAAGGTCGGGCAGTTGAAGAAATACGGGCTCGATTATGCATCGCTGAAAGAAGTGAAGCCGGACATTGTCTACTGCTCGGTCACCGGTTTCGGCCAGACAGGCCCGTACGCGCAGCGCGCGGGCTACGACTTCATCATCCAGGGCATCGGCGGCTTTATGAGCATCACCGGTGAGCGCGACGCGCTGCCCGGCGGCGGCCCGCAAAAGGCCGGTGTCGCCATTGCCGACCTGATGACTGGCATGTACTCGACGATCGCCGTACTGACCGCGCTCGCCCATCGCGACCGGACCGGCGAAGGTCAGTACATCGACATGGCCTTGCTCGACGTGCAGGTCGCCATGCTTGCCAACATGAACTCGAACTACCTCGCGAGCGGCAATCCGCCGGTGCGCTGGGGTAACGCACATGCGAACATCGTTCCCTACCAGACGTTCCAGACGAGCGACAGCTGGATCATCGTCGCGGTCGGCAATGATGGGCAGTTCCGCAAGTTTGTTGAAGCAGGCGGCCGCGCGGAACTCGCCGATGACGAGCGTTTCTCAACCAACCCGGCACGCGTGCGCAACCGCGAAACGCTCGTGCCGCTGCTCGCCGACATGGTCCGGCTGAGAAGCAAGCAGGCGTGGATCTCGGCGCTGGAGGCGTCGGGCGTGCCGTGCGGGCCGATCAACGATCTCGGCGAAGTGTTCAGGAATGAGCAGGTGGTCGCACGGGGTATGCAGGTCGACCTGCCGCATCCGTCGGGCGGGATGGTCAAGCTGGTTCGCAATCCGGTCAATATGAGTGTGACGCCGCCACAGGCGGTCGCTCATCCGCCGATGCTCGGCGAGCATACCGACGAGATATTGCGGAGCGTGCTCGGACTGGATGACGCGCGGATCGCGGATTTGAGGGCACGGTCTGTGATCTGACTCGTCGTGCTGACGTGGGTGCTAAAGGCGGCTGCTGGTGTCGGCTTCGGCTTCGGCTTCGGCTTCGGCTTCGGCTTCGGCTTCGGCTTCGGCTTCGGCTGCGGCTGCGGCTTCGGCTCCGGTTTCGGCTTCGGCTCCGGTTTCGGCTTCAGCTTCGGCTGCGGCTGCGGCTTCAGCACCAACGCTCCCACTGCCACCGCCTTTCGTCCAGCCCCGCTGGCTACGCGTGCCCGTCACGCCCGGACACTGGCGCCAGCGATTCCAGCCAGCACATCCCTTCAGGCCAGTCACCCAGACCGCTTGCGGCGTTGATATGACCGCGAGGGCCGATGTCGAACCACGCACTCTTCCAGGCCCTGGCGCAGGTCTGTGAGAACGCGGGACCGCCGTGCGGATCGTCAGTACTGGCCACCACGATCGTCGGAAACGGTAGCGGTTCGAGCGGCACGGGCGCGAAGCCGGACGCGTCAGCCGGAAACTGCGCTTCCGCCGGATCAGGTACTGCAACCAGCAGCGCGCCAGCCACTTTCGCTGCACGCGCCGCAGTCGCGTATTGCCCGGCCCAGAAGGCTACCGTCAGACAGCCGAGGCTATGCGCGGCGAACACCACCGGCACGTCGGCGGCGGCAACGGCCTCATCCAGCGTCCGGCACCACGCGTCGCGCACCGGGCGATCCCAGTCTGGCATCCGGACGCGCGAATAGTCGGGATGTGCCGCTTCCCAGCGTGTCTGCCAGTGACCTTCACCGGAATTCTGATATCCGGGCAACACCAGAACCTTATGCGTTGTCATCGCCTTTCTCCGTCTCGCCGGTTTGTCGTCATGTTCAGTGAAACACCCTGCCCACGCCCACACCGCGTGGATCAGCGGCAGGCTCCGGCGTCGTGCCGTCCACGCGGATTAACTGGACATCGCCGTTGAAGACCTGCCCTTCGAGCGTGTAGCCCAAACCCTGCAACTGTTCGGCCAGTTCACCCGTGACCGGATGATACGGCTCCCAGTAGATTGTCTTCGGCGGCAGCAGTTGGTGATGAAAGCGCATCGCGGCGAGCGCGTCGGCAGGCGGCATACCGAAATCGTAAAGATTCGTCATCACCTGGAAGATCGACGTGAAAATCCGCGAGCCGCCGGGTGTGCCGATCACGAGCGAAACCTTGCCGTCCTTGAGCAGGATGGTCGGCGTCATCGACGACAGCGGCCGGCGGCCCGGCGCGACTGTATTGACATCGCCGCCCGTCACGCCGAACTGGTTTGGCGCGCCAGCCTTCGTGACGAAGTCGTCCATCTCGTCGTTCAGCGCGAAGCCGGCGTTGTCCACAACAACACCCGACCCGAACGGTCCGTTGAGCGTATACGTGTTCGACACTGCATTGCCCCATTTATCAACGACCGAAAAGTGCGTCGTCTCGGCGCGCTCCGGCATCGAATCGCCGAGGCCCGGCTTCACGGGTGCGGCGCCCGGCACTTCGTCAGGCGACACCTCGTCGGCACGCTGCGCGAGGTAGGCGTCGTCAATCAGTCTGTCGACCGGTACGCGATACGAATCCGGGTCGCCCATGTACTGCTGGCGGTCAGCGAACACGCGGTCCTCGATCTGCGCGATCAGGTGAATATAAGGTGGCGAATTCAGCTCGAGCCCGGCGAATGCCGGCTTCAGATCGGCCTTCATCTTCAGCATCTGGATCAGGCCCACGCCCCCTGAACTCGGCGGCGGCGCCGTGACGATCTGATATCCGTTCCAGTCGGCTGTCATCGGCTGGCGCCAGACGGCTTTGTATTGCGTCAAATCACCCTTCGACAGCAGGCCGTGACCATACATCTGGGTACTGATCAGATCGGCGGTCTTGCCTTCGTAAAACTCACGGCCGCCGTCGCTCGCGATACGCGACAGCGTCTGCGCCAGCTCCGGCTGGCGGAAGTTCGCGCCCGCCTTCAGCCCCGAGAAGTACACGCTGAAGTTGGTCTTGCCCGCGAAATTCTTCGACGCGTATTCCGCGCGCTTCTGCAGCCACGGCTCAACGACGAAACCGTCGGTCGCATATTTGATCGCCGGGGCAAGCACCTGCTTCCACTTCAGCTTGCCGAAACGGCGCTGCGCCTCCCACATGCCGTCGACCGTGCCCGGCACGGCCACCGCCCTGAATCCGACGAGGCTCATGCCCGGCACGGGGTTGCCCTTGTCGTCCAGATACATGTCGCGGGTCGCCCGTTGCGGCGCGCGTTCCCGATAGTCGAGAAAGTAGGGCTTGCCGTCGATATAGAGCGTCATGAACCCTCCGCCGCCGATATTGCCGGCGTCCGGATAGGTGACTGCCAGCGTGAACGCGATCGCGACCGCCGCATCGACCGCGTTGCCGCCGGCGGCGAAGATCTGCTGAGCCGTGTCGGCACTGTAGCGATCGGGCACCGCGACAGCCGATGCGTCGAGTACCGTTTTCGGCGGCGGCGCAGTTTTGGCGAGCGCGGGCGCGACCGGCACGAAACTACATGCCAATGCGGCGACCAGCGTGACCGCGCCCAGATGGCGGCGCAGGGACAGTGAGGCGAAAGGCGCGCGGGGCGCATCGTGCATGGGATCGGGCATCCGTGAAACTCCGGGAACTGAAGGCGCCATGTTGCCGAACGGCCGGCCTTCGGGCAAGGCGCGTGGCCGGCACAGCCAGGCCGCGCCGGTGCGCGTGAATGGTGAAATACCGCTTCCGCGGCGAAAAGGTCCGGACCGGATGTGGCTCAACAGGGCCCGCGACTTCAAAACAACCCATTCGCTTCAATCGCGACGGGCTTTAAACGCCCCAACCGCTCAATGTCCCGTGCCAGTCAGCCCGCCTGCGGCCCATGACAGCAACTTTCAGTACATTTCTGGTGAAATCTGTCGTTATTGTCTTCATATACGTTGCATGTTGCGAGGCAGCCTGTGCCGCGACGCTCGCATTCTGGCCGGGCGGCGCGCACGCGGACAACGCGTTTTACCTCCTGTTGCACGCTGTAACAGCGTCCGGACGAAGTCCTCACTCCGGCCGCGTGCCGCGCGAACCCTGGCGCTCCTTGACTGGTCAGGTAGAATTGACAGATAAGCGGGCGCATCGCGCGTCCCCGAACGACTTTCACCATCACGCATGAATACCGAACGCAACGAAGCGCCCGCGGCATCCAATTTCATCCGCAACATCATCGATGACGACAACCGCTCCGGAAAGTGGGGCCAGCGCGTGGAAACACGCTTCCCGCCTGAGCCAAACGGCTATCTGCACATCGGTCACGCGAAGAGCATCTGCCTGAATTTCGGCATCGCCAGCAGCTACGGCGGCGTGTGCCATCTGCGTTTCGACGATACGAATCCGGAGAAGGAAAGCGTCGAGTACGTCGATTCGATCATCGATGCCGTCACCTGGCTCGGCTTCGACTGGACGAAGGACGGCAAGGAACAGCTGTATTACGCGAGCGATTACTACGACAAGCTGTATGCGTTCGCCGAACTGCTGATCGAGCGCGGCAAGGCGTATGTGGACAGCCAGTCGGCCGAAGAAATGCGTGCGAACCGCGGCTCGGCGAGCGAGCCGGGCACGCCGTCGCCGTTCCGCAACCGCACGGCACAGGAGAACCTCGACCTCTTCCGCCGCATGAAAGCGGGCGAGTTCAAGGAAGGCGAGCACGTGCTGCGCGCGAAGATCGATATGGCGTCGCCGAACTTCAACATGCGCGACCCGGTCATCTATCGCATCCGTTTTGCGCATCACTACCGCACCGGCGATCAATGGTGCGTGTATCCGATGTACGACTACACGCACTGCATTTCGGACGCGCTCGAAAACATCACGCATTCGCTGTGCACGCTCGAATTCGAGGATCACCGGCCGCTATACGACTGGATCCTGAACGAACTGGCCGACGCCGGCGTGTTCACACGTCCGCTGCCGCAACAAATCGAATTTTCGCGCCTGAACCTCACGTATGCGATCACCAGCAAGCGCAAGCTGCTGCAACTGGTGACCGAAGGCCACGTCGAAGGCTGGGATGATCCGCGCATGCCGACCATCGTCGGCGTCCGCCGGCGCGGTTTCACGCCGGGGAGCATCAAGCTGTTCTGTGAACGCATCGGCATCACCAAGGTCGATTCGTGGATCGACATGAGCGTGTTCGAAGGCGCGCTGCGCGACGATCTCGACGACAAGGCGCCGCGTACCGCCGCCGTGCTCGATCCGCTGAAGCTGATCATCGACAACTTCCCGGAAGGCACGACGGAAGAATGCAGTGCGCCAGTTCACCCGCATCATCCGGAAATGGGCACGCGCACGTTCCCGATCTCGCGCGAACTGTGGATCGAGCGTGACGATTTCACTGAAGCACCGCCGAAGGGTTATTTCCGGCTGTTCCCGGGCAACAAGGTGCGTCTGCGCTATGGCTACGTGATCGAATGCACGGGCGCGGAGAAGGACGCGAACGGCAACGTGATCGCCGTGCACTGCAATTATTTCCCGGACAGCAGGTCGGGCACGGAAGGCGCGAACACCTACAAGGTCAAGGGCAACATCCATTGGGTGAGCGCCGCGCACGCGCTGCCAGCTGAAGTGCGCATTTACGACCGCCTGTTCCGCGAACCGCAACCCGATGCGGGCGGCCGGGACTTCCTCGAAGCGTTGAACCCGGATTCGAAACGTATCGCCAGCGCGTACCTCGAACCGGGCATGCACGACGTGCAGCCGGAGCAACGTTTCCAGTTCGAACGACATGGTTATTTTGTCGCCGATCGCTACGATTCGAAGCCGGGAAAACCCGTCTTCAACCGTATCGTGACTTTGCGGGATAGTTGGGGCAAGCCGGCGTAAGCCGGGTGTTCCACTGACCGTCGGGCACTTGAATGCAGTCCGCGGCGCATCGCTTCCGGCAGGAACGTGCGCCGGCGCGCTCCATACCATCGACAGGGCGTTGCGGCGGGATCCGATTTTTTTGAAAAGGCGCGCCCTTCCCGGAGGAGCAATGAAGTTCGCAGCCCGAATCCGGCTGATCGCATGCGCCGCCGCGGCTACGTTCGCACTCGGCGTTCACGCCGATGAACTCACCGGCACGCTGAAGAAAATTCACGACGACGGCGTCATCACGCTCGGCGTGCGTGAGGCGTCGATTCCGTTTGCCTACTCCGATGGCGGCCACACAGTCGGCTATTCGTACACGATCGCGTTGCGCATCGTCGATGAGATCAAGAAAGCACTGGGCGTGCGCGATCTCAAGGTGCGCGAGATCGTCGTGACGTCGAGCAACCGCATTCCGATGCTGCTCAACAACCAGATCGACCTCGAATGCGGTTCAACCACGCACACGGTGGAGCGCGAGTCGCTGGTCGCGTTTTCGGACAGCTTCTTCCAGTACGCGGTGCGCATGATCGCGCGCAAGAAATCCGGCATTGCGGACTTCGCGGATCTCGCGGGCAAGTCTGTGGTGACGACGGCGGGCACGTCGGATGAACGCCTGCTGCGCCAGTTGAACAGCGAGAAGCAGCTCAACATGCGCATCACGGCGACCAGGGATCATCCAGAGGCGTTCGCCGCCGTGCGCGCCGACCGCGCGGTGGCGTTCGTAATGGACGAGCCGCTGCTGCACGGCCTGAAGGCCGCGGAAGCGCATCCCGAAGACTACGTGATCACCGGCACGCCGCTCGGCTACGAGGCGTACGCGTGCATGTTCCGCAAGGGCGACGCGCCCATGCGTGACGTCGTCAACGGGGTCATTTCGCGGATGCAGACGTCCGGCGAAGCTGAGCGGCTCTACAACGTCTGGTTCACCCAGCCGATTCCGCCACACGGCACGAACCTGAACTTCCCGATCTCCGCCGAGATGCGCGAACTCTTCGCCCATCCGAACGACAAAGCGCTCGATTAAGCCGCGCCAGCCGCGTGTCCGCGCTTATAGCGTGCGGTGCAGCTCGGTGAGCGAGAGCGTCGTCTGAAAAAGCCGGGTGAGACTGCGGCTCGCATAGCGCTCGACTTCGTCGGGCGCGGTCCAGCGGTATGCATCCATTTCGGGAATCATCGTGCCGTCTGAGCGTCGCGGGAACATCGACGTGCACGTGCACTTCGCGAGATCGATTTCGCCGTCGCGCACACGCGCCGCGAACAGATGCAGATCCTTGTCGCGCCGGTAGACAAAGAGACCGAGGTTTTTCAGCCGCTCGGGCGCGAGCTCGATGCCCGTTTCCTCGACCATTTCCCGCAACGCGGTGACATGCGGCGCTTCACCCTCTTCGCCGTGTCCTTTCGGAATATCCCAGTGCGAGGTTTCCGTGGCGTGCGCGAGCAGCACGCGACCGTCGGCATCGAGCAGCACGACGCCGCACGAGGTGACGCGCGCGCTCATCACCGGATCGCGCGGCGCGATGCCACTATCGCCTTTGCCGCGACAGCGAAGGCAAAGCCCGCCCCCGCGCCGCGCACAATCGCCGTGCTCACCGTTTCTGCAGTTGCCATGCGCCGCTGCCCTGCTTGCAAAAGAGCGGATGCAGATTCATCGACTGGCCCTTCGACTGCAGCACCACCGCTGTCGAGCGGCAGGTGCGGTCGCCTTCCTTCGTGGTTTGATCGGGCGTCACCGTGGCGTCGATCTTGACGCTATTGCCCGTGCCCTCGTTGACCCAGTTCGCGGTCTCGCCGTCCTGCTTGTCGTTGAGCGCGTCGAAGACGGCCTTCTTGATCGAATCGACGTCGCGCGGCTTCATGTAGCTGATCGGCGTATCGTTCAGGAAGCCGAGATTCGCTGCCTGCGCGCCGCCTGCGCCTGCTAGCAGCAGTCCACCTGCAGCCCAGCACAACAGGGCTCGGGTTCGCATCGACATTGATTGTTCTCCTTGAAGGCTGACTGGAACGCCCACGCGCCAGATACCGCGTAAGCTGACCCTTAAAAGCATAGCACGACGTTACGCGCAGCCGCTGCCCGGCGGACGGTGCGAGAACCGGACCGTCATCGTTTTTCGGACCGGTCCGATAGCGAGGGTCGGGCCGGACCCCTAGCATGGCGATCTTTGCTACGCGCTTGCGCTTCACCCGTCTTCATCCGTCCGCACGCGCATCTACGATCACTTGCCGCCATGGACTACTCAATCGCTCTGCGCTTCTTCGTCATCATGCTCACGCTCATCTGCATCGCGCTCGTGCCGATCGCGGCGCGTCGCGATCCGGCGCCAGTCGCCGGCGTGCTGAGCATCAACGTGCTGCCACGCCCTCAATGGCCCGCCATCCTCACGCGCGCAGGCTTCGTTTGCATGCTCGCTTCGTTTGTGATGCTGCTGATGATCTGCGCATTCCTGCTGAAGTCATAACCGCGGCGTTCAGTGCGCGGCGGGCTGGTAGCCATCCGTCAGCGTATTCAGAAACGCCACCACGTCCTTGATTTCCGCCTCGTTCAGCGCCGGCTCTCCGCCCGGCTTGCGATCAAACGGCGGATCCGTATTCAGGTTTGCCCAGTAACGCTTCGGCAGATCGTCGAACTTCTGCACCTTGCCCTTCACGACCGGATAGAACTTCTCCGGATTCGTATCGCGCTCTGCATAAAAGCGCACCACCTCGTCGAGCGAATGGTAGATGCCGTTGTGGAAGAAGCGCTTCTTCAACGCGACGTTGCGTAGCGTCGGTGTGCGGAAGATTCCGCAATATTCGTTGTGTCCCTTCAGGTCGGTTCGCTCGGGACCGCATGCCCCAAGATCGTAGAAGTGCGGATCGCGATTGACCTTCAGTGCGCGGTTACGCGGCACGCCAATCGCAATCAGACCGAAATCGCTGAATTGCGGCGGCGAGCCGTCGTTGGCGCGCTGGCTCAGATGGCAACTTGCGCAATTGCCCTTCTTCTCGTCGTTGAAAAGCTGCAGGCCGTGCAGTTCGGCCGTTGTCAGCTGCGCCTTGCCCGCGAGTGCAGCGTCGTACTTGCTCGTGTATGGATAAAACGTCTCAGGTGTCTGCTCGAATGTTTCGAGCGACTGAAGCACGGCCTTGAATGTGGCATCCGTGTCGTCGAAAATGTGCGCTCCGAATGCCGCGCGAAACGCGTTCGCGTACGGCGCGGCCTTCACCGCTGCGGCCACTTTCTCCGGCGTGCTGCCCATCTCGAAGGTCGACAGGATCGGAATGCGCGCCTGATCCGATCCACGGTCGACGCGGCCATCCCACGTCAAACCGCCAGTCGGGCCCGCGTCGACGCTCTCGTCGCCTTCGTCTTCGGAATCGTGGAAGTGCTCAGCGAAGGCCGGCACGGACTGCAGATACTTGAGCGTCGGAACGGCGCGCAAACCTTGTTGCCTCATGTCGCTGCCGCCGAGCTGCACGGCAAGCGAATTCGCCGGCGTGAAGCCGTGGTCGGGGCTGTGACACGACGCGCACGCAAGCTTGCCCGAGCCCGATAGCGACGCATCGAAAAAGAGCTGCTTGCCGAGCGCGGTCATCTTGCGGACCGACTCGTAGACTTCGGCGCGCGTCTGTCCGCCGCCGTGTGCCGCAACCGGCACAACCGCCGCTGATGCAACCCTTACCGCTGACGCAACCGTCGTTGCATTCCCCTCGCCGCCTGGCCCATGCGCATCGCAACCTGTCAGCGCGAACGACACCCACACGGCCGTGAGGAAACCCGTCCGCAACCTCCTGGCCGCAGCCGTTTGCTTCAGCATCCCTTTCTGACCAGGCAGCATATGAGCATCTTCGACGTTGTTGAACTGCGCGAGCGTATGTCACGTGTATGTCACTTCGATGACATCCTGCCTACAGCGTTACGTGGACTTTAAGCCATTCGTAATGCTTACATCGTTCTGTCAAATTGCGCTGCGACACTCTTCGCGCTGGCCATACCAACCTCGACGCAGCGCCAGGTCGAAGGACACCGCCGGTCCCCAACGCGAGAGAGAAAACTCAATCTGATCTGCGCGACGCCCATCGCGATCGCAGCAGCGATCGGCCTGTACGCCTGCGGCGGCAACGGCGTGTCGCAGCCGGACATCAAGGCTGTGCAGAACGTCGTGGTGATCTACGCCGAGAACCGCAGCTTCGACAACCTGTACGGCCAGTTCCCGGGCGCCAACGGCCTCCAGGGCGTGACCGCCGCGAGCTCGCAGCAGCTCGACCGCGACGGCTCCGTGCTCGCCACGCTGCCGCAGGTCTGGAACGGTCTTACGCAGACGGGCGTCACGCCGGTCGTGACGCAGGCGATGACGGCCAACCTGCCGAATTCGGCTTTCGCGATCGATGACCCGAACGGCTTCAACACGCCGGTCACTTCAGCGACACGCGACCTCGTGCACCGCTTCTATGAAAACCAGATGCAGATCAACGGCGGCAAGAACGACAGGTTCGCCGCATGGTCCGATGCCGGCGGTCTCGTGATGGGGCACTACACGATGAACGCGGACAAGCTGCCGCTCTGGAAGATCGCCCAGCAGTACACGCTCGCCGACAACTTCTTCATGGGTGCGTTCGGCGGCTCGTTCCTGAACCACCAGTGGCTGATCTGCGCATGCACGCCGGTCTATCCGAACGCGGACAAGAGTCCCGCGGCCGGTTCGATTTCGAAGGTCGAGGCGGATGGCGTAACGCTCACGCTCGCGGGGAACAATCCCGCTTTGGCGCTGAACGGGCCGCCGAAGTTCGCGAACGCCGGCAACCTGACGCCTGATTTCTACGCGGTCAACACGATGCAGCCGGCGTATCAGCCGAGCGGCAACAAGGCGGCCAGCGGCGGCGATGCGAACCTTGCCGACCCGACGGTGGCCACCACGCTGCCGCCGCAGACGCAGCAGAACATCGGTGACCTGCTGAACAACGCGGGCGTATCGTGGGCGTGGTATGGCGGCGCATGGGGCGCGGCGCTGTCGGCGACGCAGGCCGGCACGTCGGGCGTGGTCTACGGCGCGAACCTGTCGACGCCGAACTTCCAGCCGCATCATCAGCCGTTCAATTACTTCGCCGATCTCGCGCCGGGCACCGCGAACCGCACGACGCACCTGCTGGACGGCGGCACGAACGGCGCATCGTTCATCGCGGATATCGATGCAGGCAAGCTGGCGCAGGTCACGTTCTACAAGCCGCAGGGCAACCTGAACGAACATCCGGGCTACACGGACGTCGCGTCGGGTGACCAGCACATCGCCGACGTGATCTCGCATCTGCAGAAGAGCCCGCAGTGGAAGACCATGGTCGTGGTCGTCACGTACGACGAAAACGGGGGCTTCTGGGATCACGTCGCGCCGCCGAAGGGCGACCGCTGGGGTCCGGGCACGCGCATTCCGGCAATCATCATTTCGCCGTTTGCGAAACAGGGTTTCGTCGACCATACGCAGTACGACACGACGTCGATCCTGCGCTTCATCACGAAACGTTTCGCGTTGCCGGCGCTGCCGGGTCTCACCGCCCGCGACAATGCGCTCATGGCAAACGGCGGCAAGCCGATGGGTGATCTGACGAACGCGCTCAACATCGCGCACTGACCAGATGACTGGGTAAGCACAGTCCGCTTCACAGTCCGCTTCACAGTCCGCTTCACAGTCCGCTTCACAGTCCGCTTCACAGTCCGCTTCGTACCGGACTTTGACAGGGCAGCTTCGGCTGCCCTTTTTTGCGTATGGCGCTGGCAGCCTGAACCCCGCTGTGGCTTAGCGGGGCTTTCTGGGAAAACTGGGGAATTGCAGGAAACCTGGTTGGCCCCCCCACGAGGAATCGAACCTCGATTTCAGGTTTAGAAGACCCGTGTTCTATCCGTTGAACTATGGGGAGGCAAAGACCGTAGTGGTCGCCCGGCCTGAGATGTCGACCGAGCCGCAAATTATACCGCATCGCCGCGGCGCGCCCGACGGGCCGGCGTAAGCGGCGCGCCCGACAAGCCTGCGAGGCTTAAACCGGCTGCGGATGCATCATGAACCAGCCGAGGAACAGCACGCCTGCGATCGCGCAGTACACGCCGAACGATGCCAGCTTGCCGCGTCCCTCGAAGTAGCGCATCAGGAAGCGCACGCTGAGATACGCCGCAATCGCCGTGAGCACGCCGCCGAGCAGCGCGTCGGCGAGCTGGTCGGGTGCGTGAAAGAGCTTCGGCACTTCGAGCAGACCCGCGGCGAAAATGATCGGCGTGCCAAGCAGGAACGAAAACTCCGCTGCTTTCTCGGCCGTGAGCCCGGCCGCGTTGCCCGCGATCATCGTCAGACCGCTGCGCGAAAAGCCCGGAATCAGCGCGCCGATCTGCGCCAGACCGACGAAAAACGCCTGCCGGAACGTGAGTTTCTCCGGCGCGCGATGCTCACGCGAGCGCTGCAGACGATCGCCGAACCACAACAGCACGCCGTTCACGATCAGCGCGATCGCGACGATCCGCAGATCGTGAAACACGCGCTCAAGATGCTTTTCGAGAATCAGCCCGACCAGACCCGCCGGAATCGTCCCGATGATGAGCGCCCACATCATGTGGCCTTCGTCGTTGCGACGACCGCGCAGCGCACCGGCGAAGCCATTGATCAGCGCGACCCATCGCTTGCGGAAATACCACAGCAACGCGACGGCGGTGCCAAGATGCAAAGCGACGAGGAACGGCAGCAGCTGCGGCGCATGCTTGTCGATGTGCATGCCGAACAGCGCCGGCACGAGGAGGGTATGGCCGAGACTGCTCACCGGAAAGAGCTCGGTGACGCCCTGCAACACACTCAGAAAAATCAGAAACCACAAGTTCACGCGGCGGTCCTCTCAAGGTGATAAACATCGCGCGGGACAACGCTTCCCGTGCGTAGGAGCCGCACGATTATGCCTGGCGCTCCGGACACCGCCAAGGGTTTACCGCACATATAACCGGGTTTTTGCCGCACCGCGTCACAACCTGAAACACCTGTAAATAAAACGAAAGCAAAAGGCCCGCAAAAGCGGGCCTTTTTCGAATGGCAAAGGAGGTTGGATACGACGCGCGAGGCGTTCCCTTGAGCGGCTACCGGCGCGTCTAGCGCTCGACCTTGTAGAAGAAGTAGATGGTGCTGCCAGCGAACATACCGAGCAAAGCCACGCCCATTGCCATTGCGAGATCCATGCGTCCTCCGTTCTGAACTGTCGGCCCGCCGGTCGAACAACCAGCGCTGGTACGGATTATCGGCAAGCCTGTCCGTGCGGTCACGCCCGCAATTTCCCGAGAAAGGGTTTCCCCGTAGCTCAAACCAGCGCAAAATCGGCCACCGGGAGTTCACGCGCCGGCTTCCTGTTCGCGCAACGCATCCAATTCACTCTGAACGTCGACCATGGCCACATTCCAGAATCAGGACATTCTCGAAATCACGCAGGGCGCTTCCCTGCTCCGCATTGCGCCGCAGGCAGGCGGCCGGTTGCTGTCGTGGGATATTGACGGAGAACAGGTCATTTACTGGCCCGACGACGCCGACTGGAGTCAGCCGGCCAAAGTCCGCGGCGGTAATCCGCTGCTGTTTCCGTTTCTTGCGCGGCATTTCGTCGACGGCCAGATCGGGCGCTGGCGCGACGCAGAAGGCGTCGTGCGCGATCTGCCGATGCACGGCTTCGCGCGCGACCTGCCGTTCGCTGCAGAGCTCGATGCGGCAGGCGGCGGCGTCACCATGACGCTCACCGATAGCGACGCCACGCGCACCGCTTATCCGTTCGGCTTCCGCTTCGAGGCAACCTACCGTCTCGCCGACGCACACACGCTCGACGTGGCGCTCACCGCCACCAACACCGGCGACGCACCGCTGCCTTACTACGCCGGCCACCACTTCTACTTCGCGCTGCCGCACACGCAGCGCGGCGAAACCACGCTCGAACTGCCGCCGACGCAGCGCCGTCACCAGCTGGCCGACGCGTCGATCAGCGCCGCCGAGCCTGGCGAAACGCGTTACACGCTCGACGACGGGCGTATCCTCGACCGCTTCCATCTGCCCGAAGGCACGCTTGACAGGCCGGTACGAATCATCGCGCCGGGCCTGAACCGCACGATCACGATCGATCTGCAGCGGCCGGGTTCGATCCCCTGGTACGCCGTGACAACGTGGACCCTGGCGCCGGAATCGGACTTCTACTGCGTCGAGCCCTGGCTCGGACTGCCCGATGCCATTCATAACGGCTTCGGGTTGCGCTGGCTCGCACCGGGCGCGACGGAAACCGCCGCGCTGCGCATCAGCGTTGCCGCGGGCACGTGAGGTGAGATGCGCAGCATTTCCGGTGCTGCAATCCAAAACCGTTAGAATCGGTCGTTTTGCTACTGGCGTGCGTGATCGGGGATCGGCGCGCGACAGCGTTTTGCGAGGTCCAGGTTGCGAACAAAAATCAGACGGCTCGCCTGCGTATCGATGATCGCAGTGCTCGCCGCGTGTGGGGCGGCTCCGGTGGGGCCAGGGTTCTATCGTGTCGAGCGGGGCGACACGCTGTCCGGTATTGCGCGCAGCAACCGGACCTCGGTACAGAACATCGTGCGATGGAACGGATTGACCCATCCCGACACCATCGAAACCGGTCAGGTGCTGCGTGTCGCGCCGCCCGCCAATACCACGACAGCGGGTGCGGGCAGCGCACAGGCTTCGTCTGGCTCGACGGCGTCAGCGGGTTCGACAGCGTCGCGCGGTACGACCGCACTGGCACCTGCGCCATCGGCTGCGCCCGCTTCGTCGATCGCGCTCGTGTGGCCTGCGCAGGGCAATGTCACACGCAGCTTCGACGGCGCGAACTCGAAGGGCATCGACATCGTCAACGCGCCCGGCACGCCGGTCGTCGCGGCGGCGGCGGGTTCCGTGGTGTACGCCGGCGACGGTCTGCGCGGCTACGGCAACCTCGTCATCATCAAGCACAACAGCGATTATCTGACCGCCTACGCGCACAACCGCGCGCTCGTCGTGAAGGAAGGCCAGACGGTTTCGCAAGGTCAGAAAATTGCCGAAATGGGCGACACGGACAGCGACCACGTGATGCTGCACTTCGAATTGCGCTATCAGAGCCGTTCGATCGACCCGGCCCGCTCCCTGCCGCCTCGCTAAGACGTGGCGGCCGGGCTGGACCACTGAGATCAAGCGGGTTGCAAGGCACAATGTAAGGCCGATGTAATATCAATTGCATCGCCTTTTGCCGCCCGTCGATCTGGCGCGCAGGGAACCCCGCGTGCTTTCGGACAATCCATTCTCAAGGGGCGCGGCAACCGGCTGCGTCCGCTAAAAGGAAATCTGCGATGAAAAGCGCACTCGCCATGGCGGCCGGACTGGCCGTCCTGACACTCGCAGGCCTCGCGGGCTGCTCGAGCACATCGAAGCTCACTTATCTGCCGAGCGGCGAGACGGGTTTCGCGATCAACTGCAGCGGCAGCGACGCCAGCGAAAGCTGGGGCGAATGCTACAAGCAGGCCGGCGAAGCATGCGGCGCATATGGATACGACGTGATCTCGAAGGATGTCGACACCGGCGCGACATCGGGCGGATCGATCGGTGGAATTCTCGGCGCGAACGTGAAGAACCGATCGATGGTGATCCACTGCAAGCAGTGACGCTTACGTCGGATCGTTGTCTGATGCGCAATAAAAAAGAGCCCGGCACGAGGCCGGGCTAACGGGGGTTCGGCGCATATCGGCAAAGGACCGGTTCACCATGCGCCGAAACGAAATCTAGCAACGCGCCTATAGCCACGCAATCGATTAATTGTGCAAATAATGTTACTCGGCGCACGGAGTGCCCCTCAACCAAACTGCGCCTCGTCCATTTAGCAAACCGAAGTATCCGGAATGCTGCGACGCAGCGGAGCATTTCGCTTCTTTTTTCGCCCTCTCCATCTCCCCTGAGAGCCGCGCCAGGCCAGCGTCTACGCCTGACGGAACAGGTCTTTCAGCGGGCTGCGAAAGGGTCTCTCACAAGCAGCGTGGCTGCATTTTTTTTGCGATAACCTGCACGCTTGAACCTTGGTGCGCAAGCGCACTCTTCTATCGATTTAATGGCTAAATGCAATCGCGTCCACTGCCGGTTTCGGGTATTGCGCTTTGATCAGATTAAATGCCGGTGTCCTAGCGATTGTTTAAATCACGGCTAAAATGGCGACGTTAAATTCCCGCTGCGGAATCCCCTCGCAACGGTCCTCGCGGAAGCGACGCCGCGTCGATGGTTTATAGTGACGGCCGCCTGTCCAGTTCCCCGATATCCCATGACTTCCCCTGACGCAACCCACAGCCCGCTTTACCTTAAGCTCCTCGCTGAAACCGCGAAGATCGGCTGGTCCGAACTCGAACGCTTCTTCGCGCGCGGCATATTGTTGCGCGTCGTCCGTGACCTCGACCTCGTAAGTGTCGCCGAAGCCATCGCCAGTGACGATACCGCGCAGGTCGCGCAATGGCTTTCAGCGGGCCTCGTCGAACGGGTGCAGGCGGACACAGCGGCCGACTTCGCGGCACGCGACCCGGACCTGTGGGCAGTCGTCGTATCGCCGTGGGTCTGCGTGCAGGAACGCGGTTGAGCGGCGCGAACGGGGCGCCGGACGGCTCGCCGGCTGATACATCGAGCCGCACGCCAGAACGCCCCAAATCCGGCACGGGAACCCGCGCCGAAGCGGTCGAACCGGTCGTCGGCGTTCCGGCTCGCTGGCACCGCCGCGTGCTCACCCTCGCCTTTCCGATCGTCATTGCGAATCTGACGCAGCCGATTCTCGGCGCGGTCGACACCGCCGTCGCCGGTCATCTGGACAGCGCGTCGTATCTCGGCGGCGTCGCGCTTGGCGGCCTGTTTTTCAGCTTCGTGTTCTGGGGCTTCGGCTTCCTGCGAATGGGGACGACCGGGCTCGTCGCGCAGTCGTTCGGTGCAAACGATGCGGCCGGCCTGCGGATGAATGTTCTGCGCGCGTTGCTGCTCGCATTCGTGATCGGCGCGGTAGTGCTTGCGCTGCAGGCGCCGCTAATCGGCTATGCATTGCGCGCGATCGGCGGCAGTGAAGCGGTTCAACTGCACGCACGCGTGTATTGCCACGCGCGCATCTGGGCCGCGCCGCTCGCCCTCGCCAACTACGTCGTGCTCGGCTGGCTACTCGGCACCCAGCGCGTGCGCCTTGCGCTCGTGACGCAGGTCTTCATCAACGCGGTCAACATCGTCGCGGTGCTCCTCTTCGTGTATGTCTTCGACTGGGGCATAGCCGGCATCGGCGCAGCGACGGCCACGGCCGACGCGCTCGGCTTCGTACTCGGCGCTTCGATCCTTTGGTACTTGAGGCCGCGTGGACTGCCCACGCCCGATCGCGCGTCGCTCGTCGATGCCGCGGCGCTCAGGCGGCTCGTCGCGATCAACCGCGACATCTTCGTGCGCACGCTGTGTCTGCTCGGCGCGTTCGGCTGGTTCGCCCATCTCGGCGCGCGGCAAGGCGATGCGACGCTCGCAGCCAACGCTCTACTGCTCAATTTCCAGACGTTTATGGCCTACGGCCTCGACGGCTTCGCGCACGCGGCCGAAGCGCTCGTCGGCGCGGCGATCGGCGCGCGCGACCGCAATGCGTTCCGTCAGGCCGTCAAGGTGACGATGCTGTGGTCGGCGCTCGGCGCGCTCGGGTTTTCGGTCGCGTACTGGACGGGCGGCGCGTGGATCGTCGAACGACTGACCGATCAGGCCGCCGTGCGCGCTGCGGCGGAAACATACCTTCCATGGGCCGCGTTATCGCCTGTGATTTCGGTGTGGGGTTTTCTGCTCGATGGCGTCTTCATCGGCGCGACGCGCACGCACGACCTGATGAAAGCGATGGCGGCATCGCTGACGGTATTCGTCGCTGCTTCGTGGGCGCTGATGGGACCGTATGGCAACCACGGGCTGTGGCTCGCGCTGCTCATCTTCATGTTCGCGCGCGGCGCGACGTTGATGCGCTATCTGCCGCGCACGGCGGCGAGCGTCGCGCCCGCCGGCGTCGTGTGACGCAACGGGCGGGCGGCTCCGACACGGACCGTACTTACTTCGGCGCGGCCGGTGCAGCGGGAGCGGTCGGCGTATCGAGCATCGACGGCGGACGGTCGTCGGTCGGCACGCCGTGATAATCCTGCGGATCTTTTGGTGGTGTCTTGTGATGGGCGTTGGGGTTGTCGGCACAGCCCGTCAGGGCGGTCAGCAGCAGGGCAATCAGAATGGCGCGATTCATAGACTCTCGAAAGCAGGGATAAACGTGAGACGCGCCCGGTGGGACACGCCCGCCAGTCTACCTGCAAGGCGTTTTCGCTGACGGCAGGTGTGCAGCGCACAATGACTTCCCTGCTTCGCGATGTCTGACCTACTATGTACGCATGGCTGTAATCGTCCAGGGAGGGTGCCATGGATGCTGAATCAATCGCGGGGCTGATCGGCCTCGGCATCGGTCTGCTCGTGCTGGTCGCGCTATCGGTCTTCGAATCGCGAACGTACCGACGCGAACACGGCGGCGAAGGCATGCTGCACCACTGGCTCGCCGGACATCACGTGTTCGACGCCGGGCATCACATGTTCGACCGTCTGCGCCACAGACGCTGAGCCCCAGTCCTCGCGCGGGAGCGCGTCTCCCGCGCGCATCGTTTTCTTTCATACGGATCGCGACGCAGATGCCTGCGATGTGCAGGCCTGTACGCCTGTACGCTGATCCACGAAATTTCTTCGCGCCGGAAAAACAAAAACCCGCGTCGCCTTCCGGCTTCGCGGGTTTTTGCTTACTGCGTTTCTGGCTGTTTCTGCTTACCGCTCATTCGTGGTCGGAGCGATAGGATTCGAACCTACGACCCTCTGATCCCAAATCAGATGCGCTACCAGGCTGCGCTACGCTCCGACGAATCCAAGATTCTATCTGGGTGCTGATGTCCGCGTCAATCTTTAATCGGGCCGGGCACAAGAAAGGTTCGCCTTGCCCGTTCCCGCGCGGACATGCGACAGTGCCAGCAGGCACAAAACGCATCGCTTCGCATGCGCACCACCAAATCACAAGGAGACGACGATGAACCTCATCCTCTGGCGTCACGCTGAAGCCGAAGACGTCGCATCGAGCGATCTCGCGCGGCAGCTCACCGTCCGTGGCCGCAAGCAGGCGCAGGGCGTGGCGAAATGGCTGCGCGCGCGGCTCGACGACGACGCCGTCATTCTCGTCAGCCCCGCCGCGCGCACCGTGCAGACCGTTGAGCCCTTGACCGACCAGTATCGCGTCGTGCGGGAACTCGCGCCGGGCGCACGCGCCACCGACGTGCTCGCCGCCGCCGGCTGGCCCGACGGCATCGCGCCGACGGTCGTCATCGTCGGTCATCAGCCCACGCTCGGCCAGGTCGCGGCGCTGCTGCTGTCCGGCAACGCGACGAGCTGGCCGATCAAAAAGGCCGGCCTCTGGTGGCTCACCAACCGCGAGCGCGCCGGCGACGAACAGGTCATCCTGCGTGCGGTGATGAGCCCGGATCTCGTCTGATCCCTATATTCTTCCGGCGCGGTCCTTACGACGCGTCATGGAATCGTCATCGCATTGCCATGCGAGCGTCACCTGGCGTTACTACATTGGCGGAAAAACGGACTCCTCCCTTTTTCACCAGGAACGCCCCATGCGAGAACTGCCGACGCCTACCCTGCCCTTCGCTTCGATCCTGTCCGAACCGCGCCGCCGTCTGCCGCGCGCCGAAGAAACGGTCACCGCGCAGCACCGGCTCCGCGTCACCTGGGCCCGAACCGACGAAGAGCTGCGCGAGGCGCAGCGTCTGCGCTACCGTGTCTTCGCCGACGAAATGGGCGCGCGCCTGACCGGCCCCGCAGGACTCGATGTCGATTCGTTCGATTCGTATTGCGACCATCTGCTGGTGCGCGATCTCGATACGCTGAAAGTGGTCGGCACCTATCGCGTGCTGCCGCCGCACCAGGCGGCGCGCATTGGCCGTCTGTATGCGGAAAGCGAGTTCGACGTGTCGCGCCTCACGCATCTGCGCTCGAAGATGGTCGAGGTCGGCCGCTCGTGCGTGCATCCGGATTACCGCAGCGGCTCGGTGATCATGTCGCTGTGGGCCGGCCTTGCTTCGTACATGATGCAGAACGACTACGAGACGATGCTCGGCTGCGCAAGCGTCTCGATGGCCGACGGCGGACACTACGCGTCGAACCTGTACGTCTCGCTGCGCGACAGCGCGCTGACGGCGCCCGAATATCGCGCGTTCCCGCACACCCCGCTGCCGGTCGACGAACTGCAGACGGGCGTCGACGTCGCGCCGCCGCCGCTCGTCAAAGGCTATCTGCGTCTCGGCGCGAAAATCTGCGGCGCACCGGCATGGGATCCGGACTTCAACACGGCTGACTTTCTGACGCTCTTCCGTCTGTCGGAAATCAACGCGCGCTACGCGAAGCATTTCCTCGGCGATTCGTTGTCGCGCTGATCGCCAGATCGACGCACGGCAGGCGAAAAACCCCGGCAGATCGATGAAGATCAGCCGGGGTTTTTCACATCGAAACAGCGCAGCGTGAAGCGCGAGCCGTGAACTGGCCGGCTCAATCGTCCGTATAAACGACGCGATACGGAATGCCGACCTTCTCCCACTCCGCGGCTTCCTGGATCAGGCTGTAGTCGGTCAGCGGATTCTTCGCGACCCATTCGTTGGGCAGACGTACCTCGTAGCCGCCATTCGCCTGCGCGACAAGAATGCCGGGCAAACCGACGTCGGCGCGTCGACGGCATAGCAGCGACGCAAGCCGCAGACAGAACAGCAACGGCCATTCCACTTCACGCGTCTGCGACAGCTTGCCGAGCTTGCCCGCGTGACCGAGCACGAGTGCAGCCAGCCGCGCCTGATCGGTACGCGAAAAGCCCGGCATATCGGCGTTGCTCGCGATGTAGGCGGAATGCTTGTGATACGCGCTGTGCGAGATCGACAGGCCGATCTCATGCAGCGACGCGGCCCAGCCGAGAAACATGCGGTTCTCCGCACGGCGCTCATCGTCGGCTTCTTCAAACTGGTCATAGAAGCGCACGGCAAGCTCACCGATACGCCCCGCCTGCGCACGATCGACGCCATAGCGCCGCATGAAGCCCTCGGCGGTCACCGTACGCATGTCCTCGTGCTGCGACCGCCCCAGCAGGTCGTACAGCACGCCAAGACGCAACGCGCCATCGGTCGTATCGACGTAATCGATGCCGAGTTCATCGAACACGGCGAGCATGATCGACAGGCCACCCGCCAGCACCGGAACGCGGTCGCTCTTGAGCGCGACGAGCTTCAGCCGGTTGACGTTCTCCGCCTTGATCAACGCGCGTTTCAGCCTTTCCAGACCGCCGCGCGAAATGCCATGCGTGATGCCGGGATCGTTGAAGCCGTTCGCCTCGACGAGTTCAGCCAGCGCGCGCGCCGTGCCCGACGAACCGATCGCCTGATCCCAGCCAGTCTGCTTGTAGTCGCTGGAAATGATCTGGATTTCGCGCGTCGCGGCGAGTTCGGCCTGACGCATCGTGTATTCGTCGACGTTGCCGGCCGGAAAAAACGTGCGGCTGTGGCTCACGCAACCGATGTACAGGCTTTCCATGCGGATCGGCGTGTAGTGCGAGCCGATGATGAATTCCGTCGAGCCACCGCCGATGTCCACGACCAGCCGCTGGCCGGCGCTCGCAGGCACGGAGTGTGCTGCGCCTGCGTAGATGAGACGCGCTTCTTCACGGCCAGCAATGACTTCGATCGGAAACCCGAGCGCCGCTTCGGCCTCGCCGAGGAATTCGCCCGCGTTCTTCGCGATGCGCAATGTGTTCGTCGCGACGGCGCGCACATGATCAGGATGGAAATCGCGCAGACGTTCGCCGAAACGCTTCAGCGCGTCCCAGCCGCGCACCTGCGATGCGCGATCGAGCATCTTGTCGCGCGACAGCCCGGCGGCAAGCCGCACGGGTTCACGCAGGGCGTCGACCTGATAGATCTGGCTGCCTGCTTCGGTTTCTTCGACGCGGCCCACGATCAGCCGGAAGCTGTTCGAGCCCATGTCCACGGCGGCGAGGAGTTGCGGGGTATTGACCATCGATTGAGCGGACTCCATGCGCGCAAGCGCGGCGGCCTTGCTGGCCGCGGCGCTGTTCAAAGACGCCATTTTAAGCGTACTGGTCCTCACGGTGTCACCCTCGCGGTTGTGGGTGCGCTATGGTCCCATATACACTGGGTCGAATTAACGACAGATACCCGACACGGCGTAGAATTTATGACATTCGTGAATGTCATAAGAACGTCATCATACTGTGCGAATTTCCGAGCGTCCTTTCGAGTCACCCACCGACAATCCATTCTCGCTGCCGATGTCCATCCGCTACCCTCTTCTGAATCGCGAACTGGGCATTCTAGGTTTCAACGAGCGAGTTCTGGCGCAAGCCGCGGACCCCGCCGTGCCGCTGCTGGAACGCCTGCGCTTCATCTGTATCACCAGTAGCAACCTCGACGAATTCTTCGAGGTCCGAATGGCCGGTCTGCATGAGCAGATGCGCGACAACCCGGGCGCGCTTTCGCCCGATGGCATGTCGCTGCAGCACGTGTACGACCTCGTCGTCGAACGCGCGCAGAAGCTCGTGCATCGTCAGTACACGATGCTGCATGACACCGTGCTGACCGCGCTCGAGGAAGAAGGCATCTATTTTCACGGCACCGAAGTGTGGAACGAAGCGCAGACCGAATGGGCGCGCAACTACTTCTTCGATGAACTGCTGCCTGTGTTGACGCCGATCGGACTCGATCCGGCGCATCCGTTTCCGCGCGTCCTGAACAAGAGCCTGAACTTCGTCGTCGAACTGGAAGGCAAGGATGCGTTCGGCCGCCAGGCAATGATGGGCATCGTGCAGGCGCCGCGCGCGCTGCCGCGCCTCGTGCGCATGCCGCAGGAACTGTCGGGCTATCCGCACGGCTTCGTGCTGCTGAGTTCGCTGCTGCAGCGCTTCGTGGGCGAACTGTTTCCGAACCTCGTCGTGCGCAGCTGCAACCAGTTTCGCATCACGCGTAACAGCGAACTGTTCGTCGACGAAGACGAAATCACCAATCTGCGTGTCGCGCTGCAAGGCGAACTGCCCGCGCGGCATCTCGGCAATGCGGTGCGCCTCGAAGTGTCGGCGGAAACGCCGGCGCATCTCGCGCGCCGGTTGCTCGACGAAAGCGGCCTCTCCGAGAAGGACTGCTACTACGTCGACGGTCCGGTCAATCTCGTGCGGCTGATGCAGTTGCCCGAGATGGTCGACCGGCCCGATCTCAAGTTCGTACCGCACATTCCTGCGATTCCGAAGCAGGTCGCCAACAGCGCGAGCCTGTTCGATGTGATCGATCAGGGCGACGTGCTGCTGCATCATCCATACGAAAGCTTCCAGCCCGTGCTCGAACTGCTGTTGCAGGCAGCGAAAGATCCGAACGTCGTCGCGATCAAGCAGACGATCTATCGCACCGGCACCGATTCGCCGCTGATGGACGCGCTGATGCAGGCCGCGCGCAACGGCAAGGAAGTGACGGTGGTGGTCGAACTGCTCGCGCGCTTCGACGAAGAGACCAACATCAACTGGGCGTCCCAGCTCGAGGCGATTGGCGCGCACGTCGTGTATGGCGTCGTGGGCCACAAGTGTCACGCGAAGATGATGCTGATCGTGCGGCGCGTGTCGGTGAACGGCAAGTCGATGCTCAAGCGCTACGCTCACCTTGGCACGGGCAACTACCACCCGCGCACGGCGCGCCTATATACCGACTTCGGCCTGATGACCGCCGACCAGAAAATCTGCGAAGACGTGCATCACGTGTTCCAGCAACTGACGGGCATTGGTGGCGAACTGACACTGTACGAGCTGTGGCAGTCGCCTTTCACGCTGCATCCGAAGCTCGTCGAAGCGATTCGTGCTGAAGCCGATCATGCGCGCGCGGGACGCAAGGCGCGCATCGTCGCGAAGATGAATGCACTGCTTGAGCCGACCGTTATCACCGAGCTATACGAAGCGTCGCAGGCGGGCGTGAAGATCGATCTGATCGTGCGTGGCGTGTGTTCCTTGCAGCCGGGCGTGCCGGGCCTGTCGGAGAACATCACGGTGCGTTCAATCGTCGGACGTTTTCTCGAACACCACCGCATCTATTATTTCTACGCGAATGGTGAGGAGCAGGTCTATCTGTCGAGCGCCGACTGGATGGACCGCAATTTCTTCCGTCGTGTCGAAGTGGCGTTTCCGGTCAATAACCGCCGGTTGAAGCGGCGTGTGATTGCCGAGGGCCTATCGGCGTTTCTCGGCGACAACCAGACCGCGTGGCTCATGCAGAGCGATGGGCATTATCGTCGGCGTCGACCGGGGAAATCGTCGCGCAATGCGCAGATGAGTTTGCTGGCGCGGTTCTGTCCCTGATGCCGGCGGTACAGACGGCGACATCAATCATCGTGTCGCCGTCCTGATCACACTGGCGGCTCAAGCCGGTGCCGGTTGCCGCCTTGCAGTACGCGAAGCCGGGAACCGCACAGTGAACGTACTGCCGCGCCCCACTTCGCTTTTCACTTCGAGTTGCGCATCGTGCCGTTGCAGCACGTGCTTGACGATTGCGAGCCCCAGACCTGTCCCGCCCGTGTCGCGCGAGCGGCTACGGTCCACGCGATAGAACCGCTCCGTCAAACGCGGAATATCGGCGGCCGGAATACCAAGGCCGCTATCGGTTACCGAAAACAGCGCACTGCCGCCGTTCGCATGCCAGTCGACGTGAATCTTGCCGCCGTCGGGCGTGTAGCGGATTGCGTTCGTCACCAGATTGCCAAGCGCGCTCAGTATCTCCGTTTCGACACCCGTCACCGTCAGACCTTCATCGATATCGAACGTGAAGGCATGCCGCTCGCCTGACAGATTTTCCGCGTCGTCCTTAAGATGGCGCATCACCGCGCGCATATCGACCATCTGTTCGCTCGGCGGCTTGTTGTCGCCTTCGAGCGTCGCCAGCACCAGCAGGTCGCTCACGATATGCCGCATGCGCCCCGCCTGCTGCTCCATCAGTTCGAGATATCGCGAGCGCTCCGCTTCAGAGAGCGGCAACTCGCGCATCGTCTCGAGAAAACCTGACAGCACCGTGAGCGGCGTCTTCAGTTCGTGCGAGACATTGGCCACGAAATCGCGTCGCATTGCGTCAGTGCGTTCGAGTTCGGTGATGTCCTGCGACAGCACGAGCTTGCGATTTTCGCCGTACGGAAACACCTGCACGGAGAGCACGTTCTGCCGTTTTTCGCCCATGCCGCGCATGATCAGCATCTCGTCATAGAGATGCGAGTTCAGGTATTTGACGAAGTCCGGCTGACGGACAAGATGGGTGATGTGCTGACGCAGATCGCGCTTCGCGTCGAGCCCGAAATGCACTTCGGAGATCGCGTTGCACCACTCGATCTGATCGTGGTCGTCGAGCATCGCGACGCCGTTCGGCGACGCCTGAATGGCCTGAATGAAACGCGAGTGCTGCTGCTCGACCTGGCGCACCTGTGCGTGCCAGCGCTTCGCGAGCTTGTGCAACCGATAGTAGATTTCACCCCAGACGCCCGGTGCGCTCGGCACCTCGCCATAGACAGGCGCGTCGAGCAGACGCCACAGACGCTGCTTGTGGAACGTGCTGAAGCAGGTCTGCGCGGCCAGCACGACGATCGCGAGGATGAGGGCAGCCTTGACGTTCACAAGCATGCCGACGCCCGCACACGCGATCGCGAGCAGCACGAGCGACACGATGGACCGCGCCCAGATGACGTTCATGTTCTATCGGTCGAAGAGGGATTCATGCGCGCCGCGACGGGACGGGACCATCGCCACGCTCTGCGGTCATTGCCGTTGTTGCACCATGCGCGCAAACGTCAGGCGCTTTTCGCGAGCCGGTAACCGCTGCCACGCACCGTTTCAATCATAGCATCGCACCCTGCCGGCTTTAGAGCGGCACGCAGACGCTTGATGTGGACATCGACCGTACGCTCTTCGACAAACACGTGATCGCCCCACACCTGATCGAGCAGTTGCGTGCGGCTATGCACGCGCTCCGGATGCGTCATGAAGAAATGCAGCAGACGGAACTCGGTCGGACCGAGATCGAGCTTGATCTCGCTGCCTTCCGCGTGCGCGGCCACACGATGCGTCGCCGGATCGAGTTTCAGGCCGTTGATCGCGACGAGGTCTTCGGTCAACTGCGGCGCGCGACGGCGCAACACCGCCTTGATCCGCGCCATCAGTTCTTTCGGCGAGAACGGCTTCGTCACGTAGTCGTCGGCGCCGATTTCGAGGCCGAGCACCTTGTCCTGCTCGTCGCCACGCGCAGTCAACATGATGATCGGGATGTGCTTCGTGCGCTCGTTGTTGCGCAGGTCGCGGGCAAAGGCGATGCCCGACTTGCCCGGCAACATCCAGTCGAGCAGAACGAGATCGGGCAGCACGTCACTGATCAGGTTCTGCGCCTGCTCAGCGTTGTACGCGCGAATCGGACAATGTCCCGCATGCTGAAGATTGACCGAAATCAGCTCGGAAATAGCGGGCTCGTCCTCAATGACAAGAATGCTGCTGGGCATCGGCACCTCTGTATCCTTGTGACGGGGTTAACTAAGCGCTTCGCGTTCGAGCGCGTCGCGCGACTTGTGCCGAACGTCCGTGCCCTTCACGATGTAAATGATGAATTCGGCGATGTTCTTCGCGTGGTCGCCGATCCGCTCGATCGCCTTCGCGATGAACAGAAAATCGAGGCCGACCGAAATCGAGCGCGGATCTTCCGTCATGTACGAAATCAGCTTGCGCACGAACGCGCGGAATTCCTCGTCGATCGCCTTGTCGTCGCGCACGATCTGCGCGGCGGCCACCGTGTCGAGACGCGCGAACGCATCGAGCGCGCGGCGCAAGATCGTGACGGCCATCTCGCCTGACAGCTTGATCTCGGCGATATTGATCGTGCGCGATGCGCCGTCTTCCATCAGGCGCTTCGTACGCTTTGCGATCTTTTCGGCTTCGTCGCCGGCGCGTTCGAGATTCGTGATCGTCTTCGAAATCGCGATCAACAGACGCAGGTCACGCGCAGCCGGCTGACGGCGCGCGATGATATTGCTGCATTCTTCGTCGATATCGACTTCCATCTGGTTCAGACGGTCTTCGGCGGCGATCACCTGTTCGGCGATGTCGAGGTCGAAGTTGTTCAGCGCTTCCATCGCCTTGACGATCTGCGACTCAACGAGGCCGCCCATTTCGAGGACCTTCGATGAAACAAGATTCAGGTCGGCGTCGAACTGGCTGGAGAGGTGTTTGTCGGTCATGTCTTGCTCCTGGTGCTCTCTGCGTTGCTCTTTTGTGCTTCGCTTGTAGGTGAGCGTTGGCCTCGCGCGGCCGATCAGCCGAAGCGACCGGTAATGTAGTCTTCCGTTTCCTTGCGGACCGGCTTGATGAAGATCTTTTCCGTGTCGCCGAATTCGATCAGTTCGCCAAGGTACATATAGGCAGTGTAGTCCGAACAACGCGCAGCCTGTTGCATGTTGTGCGTGACGATCACCACCGTGTAGTCGCTCTTCAGTTCAGCGATCAGCTCTTCGATCCGGCCCGTCGAAATCGGGTCGAGCGCCGAGCACGGTTCGTCGAGCAGCAGCACGTCCGGGCGGATCGCAATACCGCGCGCGATACACAGACGCTGCTGCTGGCCGCCGGACAGGCCGTAGCCGCTCTGGCCCAGCTTGTCCTTCACCTCATTCCACAGCGCGGCTTTCGTCAACGCCCACTCGACGCGGTCGTCCATTTCGGAGCGCGCCAGCGTTTCGAACATCTTCACGCCGAACGCGATGTTGTCGTAGATCGACATCGGGAACGGCGTCGGCTTCTGGAACACCATGCCGATACGTGCGCGCAGCAGCGAAATATCGCGCTTCGACGTCAGCAGGTTTTCGCCGTCCATCAGAATTTCGCCTTCGGCGCGCTGCTCCGGATACAGGGCATACATCCTGTTGAACGTGCGCAGCAGCGTGGACTTGCCGCAACCCGACGGGCCGATGAACGCGGTCACCTTGCCTTCGGGAATACGCAGGTTGATGTTCTTCAGCGCGTGATATTTGCCGTAGAAGAAGTTGAGGTCGTTGACCTCGATCTTCGGCGCCGACGGCGCGAGCGCGCTGTCGCCCTGGGCGGGATCGAAACCGGCGGGCGCCGCAGGACGCGCGGCCGTGTTGAGGTGACTTTCTGCCATATTCATCGGATGACTCCGCCGTAACTCATTACTTGTTCGAGAAGATCGTGCGCGCGAGGATGTTCAGACCGAGCACCCCGAGCGTGATCAGGAACACGCCCGCCCACGCGAGCGATTGCCATTGCGAAAACGGGCTCATCGCGAACTTGAAGATCGTGACGGGCAGGTTGGCGACCGGCTGGTTCATGTTCCACGTAAAGAACTGGTTCGACAGCGCGGTGAACAGCAACGGCGCCGTTTCGCCGGCAATCCGCGCGACGCCGAGCAGCACGCCCGTCACGATGCCCGCAATCGACGCCTTCAGCGTGATCGACATCACCATCTTCCACTTCGGCGTACCGAGTGCAAAAGCGGCTTCACGCAGCGCGTTCGGCACCAGCTTCAGCATGTTTTCGGTCGTGCGGATCACGATTGGAATCTGCAGCAGCGCGAGACCGATCACACCCGCCCAGCCGCTGAAGTGACCCATCTTCGCGACAACCAGCGCGTAGACGAACAGACCCACAACGATCGACGGCGCCGACAGCAGGATGTCGTTGATAAAGCGTGTGATGCTGGCGAGCCAGCCCTTCTGGCCGTATTCCGCGAGATAGACGCCGGCGAGAATGCCGATCGGCGTGCCGATAAACGTCGCGAGCAGCACCAGCATCAGGCTGCCGACGATCGCGTTGGCGAGACCGCCGCCATCGGTGTTCGGCGGCGGCGTCGACTGCGTGAACAGCTCGACGGAAAGACCACCGACGCCCAGACGCAGCGTCGTGTACAGAATCCAGATCAGCCACAGGAGGCCGAAGGCCATCGCGGCCAGCGAAAGCGTCAGCGCGACCGCATTGGTCGCGCGGCGCCGCCGCTGCAGACGGTTGCGCATCGCTTCGAGCACAGCACCGTCGGTCGAACCTGGCATGTTCATGAGAGGCTGGCTCACTTTGCGCCCTCCGCTTTTTCGAGGCGAAGCAGCATCAGCTTCGAGATCGCGAGCACGATGAACGTGATCACGAACAGAATGAGGCCGAGTTCCATCAACGCCGCCGTGTGCAGGCCCGGACTCGCTTCCGCAAACTCGTTGGCGAGCGCCGACGTGATGCTGTTACCGGGCGAAAAGAGCGAGACGTTGTCGAGCAGATTGGTGTTGCCGATCACGAACGTGACAGCCATCGTTTCACCGAGCGCGCGGCCGAGGCCGAGCATCACGCCGCCGATCACACCACTCTTCGTGAACGGCAGCACGATCTTCCACATCACTTCCCACGTCGTGCAGCCGATACCGTATGCGGATTCTTTCAGCAGCACGGGCGTGACTTCGAACACGTCGCGCATCACCGAAGCGATGTACGGGATGATCATGATCGCGAGAATCACACCGGCGCACAGGATGCCGATGCCGATCGGCGGCCCGCTGAAGAGCGCACCGACATACGGCACGCCGCTCAGCAGATGACCAAGCGGCTTCTCGAAATATTGCGCGAAGATCGGCGAGAAAACGAGCAGACCCCACATGCCGTACACGATCGACGGAATCGCGGCGAGCAGTTCGATCGCGACGCCGAGCGGCCGGCGCAGCCACGTGGGCGAGAGTTCGGTCAGGAACAGCGCGATGCCGAAGCTCACAGGCACCGCGATGATCAGGGCGATGATCGACGTGGCGATCGTGCCGTAAATGGGGACGAGCGCACCGAACTTTTCGCTGGGTGGATCCCACTCGGAGGTCCAGAGAAAGCTCACGCCGAACTTCTGGATCGTGGGCATCGAGGCCACGATCAGCGACACGATAATGCCACCGAGCAGCAATAAGGTAACGATCGCGGCCGCACGCGTGAGGCCGCCAAAAATGACATCGCCGGCGCGACTGGGCGCTTTCTGCTGCCCTGCGCTGCCAGGCGGGTTCGAACGGGGCGGGCTGGCCGGTGCCGCGCCAGGTGCGATAGGAAGGTCGGACATGTCAGCCTTGAGAGCCTGTGATTCCTGAAGCTGCACGGCACGATGCCGCGACAGCTGGTACTGCAAACCGCCCGGCCTCACGCGAGGCCGGGCGGCAACATCGTCAGACGATACAGCTTACTCCGCGAGCGACTTGCCCGAAGCGTCCTTGACCTTCGACTTCCACTGCGTGCGGATTTCCGACACAACCGATTCCGGCAGCGTAATGTAGTCCAGATCGTTCGCAGCCTGCGAGCCGTTCTTGAACGCCCAGTCGAAGAACTTCAGCGTCTCGGTGCCTTGCGGCGCCTTTTCCTGCGTCGTATGCACCAGCACGAACGTTGCGCCGACGATCGGCCATGCGTTCTTGCCCGGCTCGTTCGTCAGGATCTGGTAGAACGACTTCGACCAGTCTGCGCCGGCGGCTGCGGCCTTGAACGTTTCCGTTTGCGGCTCGACGACCGTGCCAGCCGAGTTCTTCAGGGCGACATACGTCATGTGGTTTTGCTTGGCGTATGCCCATTCCACGTAGCCGATTGCGCCCGGCAGACGTTGCACGAAGGCTGCGACGCCGTCGTTACCCTTGCCACCCGTGCCCGTCGGCCAGTTGACCGTCGAACCTTCGCCGACCTTCGCCTTCCAGTCTGCGTTGACCTTCGACAGGTAGTTCGTCCAGATGAAGCTCGTGCCCGAACCGTCCGCGCGGCGAACCACGGCGATGTCGGTATCCGGCAGCTTTGCCTTCGGGTTCAGCGCGACGATGGCCGGATCGTTCCACTTCTTGATCTTGCCAAGGTAGATGTCGCCGAGCACTTCGCCCGACAGCGTCAGTTCAGACGGCTTCACGCCCGGCACGTTGATGACCGGCACCACGCCGCCCACCACCGTCGGAAACTGGAACAGGCCTTCCTTCGCGAGGTCTTCGTCCTTCAGCGGCGCGTCCGAACCGGCGAAATCGACCGTCTTCGCGACGATCTGCTTCACGCCGCCCGACGAACCGATACCTTGATAGTTGACCTTGCCGCCGCCCGTCTTCGCGTAGGCGTCAGCCCACTTCGTGTAGATCGGTGCTGCGAAGGTGCTGCCCGCGCCGGTGATGTCCGTGGCGTGCGCTGCGATCGCGAAAAGTGCGCCAGCCATGCCAGCAAACGCGGTTTGCATCAATTTCATGAGACCTCCAGTGGTGTGAGCGGATTACACGACACCGCGAAGAATAGGGTCTCTTTGTGACAGTAACGTGACTGATCGTGAAACTCGTGTGACAGTCTCATTACTGCGATGAAAGGTGCAAGGCCGGCGCGGCTGTCGGCCGTTTTCGGCTTTTCGGGATCGCCGAAAATTTTGGGGAGGGAACGTACGCCGGAAACAGGGACGGTTCGCGTTTCCCGTCTCTTGCGGACGGATTGGATGCGCGGGGAAACGACATGGTTTGCCGTTCCCCGCTTTTGTGGTGCCAGCCCGAACACATCGGGCCGATGGTTCAGATCAGGTTGTCGCCTGTCTCACGACTTCTGCGATGGCTTCGGCATGCTGGACCGCGTCCTGCTGCCGGGCCGCCTCGACCATCACACGTAGTACCGGCTCGGTGCCGGACGCACGAATCAGCACGCGGCCGGTGCCGTCCAGCGCGCCTTCCGCTTCCTGGATGGCGCGCTGGATCGCCTCGTTGCCCTTCCACTCGGCGCCGGGCTTCATCCGCACATTGATCAGCTTCTGGGGGAACAGCTTCACGCCGTCGAGCAACTCGGCGAGCGTCTTGTCGCTGCGCTTCATCGCCGCCAGCACGAGCAGCGCGGACACGATGCCGTCGCCCGTCGAATGGCGATCCAGCGACAGGATGTGCCCCGATCCTTCCGCGCCAAGCTGCCAGCCGTGCTCGCGCAACTGCTCCAGCACGTAACGGTCGCCCACCGCCGCGCGGACAAACCTGACGCCCGTCTTTTTCAAGGCAACCTCGATCGCGAGGTTGGTCATCAGCGTGCCGACCGCACCTTCGACCTTGCCGTCGGTTGCGATCCGGTCCCGCACCAGCACGTAAAGCAGTTCGTCGCCGTTGTAGAGCCGACCCGCCGCATCGACCACCTGCAGACGGTCAGCGTCGCCGTCGAGCGCGATGCCGAGGTCGGCGCGATTCGCCCGCACGGCGCGCACCAGCGCGTCCGGTGCGGTTGCGCCGACGCCATCGTTAATGTTGAAGCCGTTCGGCGCGACGCCGATCGGGATCACGTCGGCGCCGAGTTCATGGAACACGTGCGGCGCGACGTCATAGGCGGCGCCGTGCGCGCAGTCGATGACGAGCTTCATCCCGCGCAGGTCGTACGCCGCCGGGAACGTGCTCTTGCAGAATTCGATGTAGCGACCGGCGGCGTCATCCAGCCGGCGTGCCTTGCCGAGCTGCTCGGACGCCGCGCAGTCCATCGGCTGGTCGAGTTGCTCCTCGATCTGCGATTCGACTTCGTCCGGCAGCTTGTTGCCGTCGGCGGAGAAAAACTTGATGCCGTTGTCGTAATACGGATTGTGCGAGGCGCTGATCACGACGCCCGCAGCCAGACGCAGTGCCCGCGTCAGGTAGGCGATGCCCGGCGTGGGCATCGGGCCGGCCAGCATCACGTCGACGCCAGCAGCCGAAAAACCCGCCTCGAGCGCCGCCTCGAGCATATAACCGGAAACACGCGTGTCCTTGCCGATCAGCACGGTGGGCCGGGCACCCGTTTTCGCCCAGCGGTCCGCACCCGCGAGCACTTTCCCGGCCGCATAACCGAGCCGCAATACAAAATCCGGCGTGATCGGCGCGTCGCCGACCTTACCTCGAATACCGTCAGTCCCAAAATAGCGACGTGCCATTGCCTGATGCCCTCTCTTCGTACTCTGTGTGTTGCGTGGTGAGTTGTGACGCGCGGCCAGTTAGTTGCGACGCGCGGCGTCGCGCATGGCCGACCATACTTTCAAGGCGTCGACGGTCGGGGCGACATCGTGTACCCGCACGATCGCCGCGCCCCGCTCCGCTGCGCAGACGGCCGCCGCGACGCTCGCCACGACCCGCTCACGCGTGGCGCGGCCAGTCACTGCGCCGAGCATCGACTTGCGCGACATGCCGGCCAGAATCGGGAACGGCGATTCGCTGCGCGGCGCCGTATCGCGCAGGTGCGCAAGCAGCGCGTAGTTGTGTTCCACGACTGTCTTGCCAAAGCCAAAGCCCGGATCGACGCTGATCCGCGCCTTTGCGACCCCGGCCGCCGTCAACGCACTGACTCGCTCTTCGAGAAACTCGCGCACCTCGCGGACCACGTCGTCATAAGTGGGCTCGCCCGTTTGCATCGTCTGCGGCGCACCGAGCATATGCATCACGCATAGACCGCACTGGCTGTCGCGTACGGCGTCGATAGCGCCGGGCATACGAAAGCCCCATACATCGTTGACCAGGTCCGCACCGGCCACCAATGCTTGCCGCATGACCTCAGGCTTGTACGTATCCACCGACAGCGGCACATTCGCGCCGCGCAACTGCTCGATCAAAGGAATCACGCGCTCGAGTTCCTCATCGAGCGGCACGGGCGGTGCGCCCGGGCGCGTCGATTCGCCGCCGATATCGATGATGTCCGCTCCGTCGAGCAGCATGCGCTCAGCCTGACGCAATGCGTCGGCGTGCGCGACGAAAAGTCCGCCATCGGAAAAGGAATCAGGCGTGACGTTCAGAATGCCCATGACCAGCGGGCGCTCGAAGGTCAGCGTGAACCTGCCACATTGCAGCGGCTCGGGTTCGGCATGCATCAGGAGATCGGTATTCGACACTGCGGAAACGGGTCAGGAAGGGGAAAGAAAATGCAAAACGGGCCGGTGTGGAATCACACCGGCCCGTAGCGTGTTGCGGCTCCGATCACGCCGGTGCGGTTGCGCCGGGCTTGACTTCAGTGCCCGTGCTGCCACCCGACGCATCGCCTGCCGGCGGCGTCGAGCTCTTCGGCGAACGCGGTGGACGGCCGGCCATGATGTCGTTGATCTGATCGGCGTCGATCGTTTCCCACTCCATCAGCGCGGCGGTCATGGCTTCGACCTTGTCGCGATTCTCGCCGAGCAGACGCTTCGCAAGGGTGTACTGCTCGTCCAGCACGCGACGGATTTCGGCGTCGACCTTCTGCTGCGTCGCTTCGGAGATGGTGCGCGTGAAGCCGCGGCCAAACGGCGAAGCGTCGTTCTCGTCATCGACGTAGACCATCGGTCCAAGCGCATCCGTCATACCGAAACGCGCGACCATTGCACGGGCGGTGGCAGTTGCCTTGTTGAAGTCGTCCGATGCGCCGGTGCTGATCAGGTTCAGGAACAGCTCTTCCGCGACACGGCCACCGAACAGAATGGCCAGACGGTCGAGCAGATAGTCCTTCGAATACGTTTCGTTGTCGTGCTCCGGCAACTGCCACGTCACGCCCAGCGCACGGCCGCGCGGGATGATCGTGACCTTGTGCACCGGATCGGCCTTCGGCAACAGCTTGGCGATCACCGCGTGACCCGACTCGTGATACGCCGTGGCGCGCTTCGATTCTTCGCGAATCACCGCCGACTTGCGCTCCGGGCCCATGAAGATCTTGTCCTTCGCGTCCTCGAAGTCGGTCATTTCGACGATGCGCTTGCCGCGACGCGCAGCAAACAACGCCGCTTCGTTCACGAGGTTCGCCAGATCGGCGCCCGAGAAACCCGGCGTGCCGCGCGCGATCACCGCCGCGTCGACGTCGTTCGAGATCGGCACCTTGCGCAGGTGGACCTTCATGATGTGTTCGCGACCGCGGATGTCCGGCAGACCGACGTACACCTGGCGGTCGAAACGGCCCGGACGCAGCAGCGCCTTGTCGAGCACGTCCGAACGGTTCGTCGCAGCAATGACGATCACGCCGGAATTCGCTTCGAAGCCGTCCATCTCGACGAGCATCTGGTTCAGCGTCTGTTCGCGTTCGTCGTTACCGCCGCCCATGCCGGCGCCGCGATGACGGCCGACCGCGTCGATTTCGTCGATGAACACGATGCACGGCGCGTGCTTCTTCGCCTGTTCGAACATGTCGCGCACGCGGGCCGCGCCCACGCCGACGAACATTTCGACGAAGTCAGAACCCGAAATGCTGAAGAACGGCACTTTCGCCTCACCGGCGATAGCGCGCGCCAGCAGCGTCTTACCCGTCCCGGGAGGGCCGACGAGCAGCACGCCGCGCGGAATGCGCCCGCCCAGCTTCTGGAACTTCTGCGGATCGCGCAGGAAGTCGACGAGTTCGGAGACTTCTTCCTTGGCTTCGTCGCAACCGGCGACGTCAGTGAAATTGATGGCGTTATTGTTCTCGTCGATCAGACGCGCGCGGGATTTGCCGAACGAGAAGGCACCGCCTTTCCCGCCCCCCTGCATCTGTCGCATCATGTAGAACCAGAAGCCGATGATGAGGATCGTAGGCCCAAGGTAATACAGCGCCGAGACGAGCGCGTTCGGTTCTTCGTCAGCCTTGCCGCTCACCTGAACGCCGTACTTCATCAGATCGCCGACCATCCAGATGTCGCCGGGCGACACGATCTGGTATTTCTGGCCGTCTGCTGGAGTGACCGTGAGGTTCCGCCCCTGGACAATGACGTTCTTGACCTTGCCGTTCTTTGCGTCGTCCATGAACTGCGAATAGGAAACGCCTTCCTGGACACGGGGCTTGTCGAACTGCTTGAACACCGTAAACAGCACCAGTGCGATAACCAGCCACACTGCTGCCTTCGAAAACATATTGTTGTTCAAAGCACCACTCCTTCACTCATAGACGGGCGCCTACATTTGCCTTGCGGCACCACTAAGGCATTCTAATCCAGTCCGCAGACCCCTGCCATAACCATTCACTACCGCACAAATAGCGCATCGCGCAAGCCGGCGGCGGGTTCCGGCCACCGGAAGATACGGCGCTCTCACGCTGCACTCCCCTTTCTGGCGGTCAGTTCGGACGCTTCAGATGCTTACCCAAAATAAACGTTTCGGATGATTTATCCCGGGACGCCTTCGGTTTGCGGGCAGCCACGGTTTTAAACTGCTGCTTGAACTTTTCAACAATCTGGCTGTAACCACTGCCGTGAAAGCATTTGACTAAAAGGGCGCCATCCGGCTTCAGATGGTTCTGGGAGAATTCCAGCGCGAGATCGCACACATGCTCGATCCGCGCGGCGTCCGCCAGCGCCACTCCCGACAGGTTGGGCGCCATATCGGAAATTACAAGGTCCACCTGGCGCGCGCCCACCATTTCCTCGAGTTGCGCGAGCACGCTGTCCTCGCGGAAATCGCCCTGAATGAAGTGGACGTCGGAGACGGGCTCCATCGGCAGCAGATCGAGCGCGATGATCGTGCCGTCGATGCCGCCCTGACGCTCCTCGTCGCGCTTCGCGCCCTTCGCAAGCTTGTTGCGTGCGTACTGGCTCCAGCTGCCCGGCGCCGAGCCCAGGTCGACAATGACCTGGCCGGGACGGATCAGCTTGTCCTGCTCATCGATTTCCTTCAGCTTGTAGGCCGCGCGGGCACGGTAACCCTCCCGCTGCGCCATTTTCACGTACGGATCGTTGATGTGATCGTGCAACCACGACGTGTTGAACTTGTTTTTTGCCATTAAACGTTGATCTCTTGCTGCGTGATGCGGTGCTTTTAGCGGATAATACGCGTTTAATTCGCGCGGCTGCCGCTCGTTGAGCAGTGTTCCGCGCTTCCATGTTGTTCTGACGACGCGTTGTCCTGCGCGAAAACCGAAGCAATCGGGAATGCGGGCGCCGTCATTTTAGTCGAGTCTCCCACTTCCCATGCCCGCCCTCAAAGTTTCCTCCGACCAACGCGCCGAACTGCGCTCCCAGGCTCACGCGCTCAAACCGGTCGTGCTCGTCGGCGCCGAAGGGCTGACCGACGCTGTGCTGACCGAGATCAAGGTTCACCTGAAGGCGCACCAGCTGATCAAGATCCGCGTGTTCGGCGACGAACGCGAGGCGCGGCTCGCGATCTACGAACAGATCTGCGACCAGCTGAACGCCGCGCCGATCCAGCATATCGGCAAGCTGCTGGTGATCTGGAAGCCCGAATCCACCCAGCCGGCCGCGAAAGCGAAGCGTGGCGCCCTGCCGAGCGCCCGCGAAGCCGCTGAAGAAGCGAAACCGGGCAAGGGCCGTGCCCCGCGCGTCGTGAAGGTGGTGAAGCCTTCTGAAATCCCGATGCGCAAGCCGAAGGCGAAGGCGGTTGTGGTGCGCGGCAACGAACGCGTGACTCAGGGCGGCAATATCAAACGCGCCAAGAAACGCCAGACCAGCGCGAAACGGCAACATCAGACGTCGAAGTAACAGTTTGTGACGGCGCGCGGAAATACGCGCGCCTTCTTTCGGCGACTTCACCGGTTGCGTGAGCGAGTCCGGTCCGCCAGGGCATTCGCCCGAGTCCCGGATTGCGTACTGCACCCAACGGCTGCACCCAACGTTCCAGGTGTTCCTGCCGGGTCGAAGTCAGCGCTTGAAATCAGCCCGCAACCTTGCCTGCCCCCACATCACCGCGCGCGCCCTGCGCTGACGACACACCCGCGCCGACCGGCAACATCCAGACAAGCGCGAGGCCAAGCAGGCTTTCGACGAGATAGAACAGGCTCGACACGCCGTGCAACATGCCGAAGCGCGCTGCATACGCGGAGTGCCCGACATCCGTGCCCGCGTTCAACGCGGCCACACGCAATGCCTCCATGAACGGTTGCAGCGCGAAATATCCCACCAGTACGCAAACCAGCATCGCGGCGGTTAACCATCGCAGCCGACGGTATGCGTCGCCACCACGGCGCACCAGCACATTGCCGAGCGCGAGCAGCAACACGCCGCACACCGCGCCCAGCACCGCCTCAATGCGAAACAGCTGCGCCGCGACCGAGCCGGCCGTCGTGCGATCGAGCGATGCGAACAGCACCGGCGCGACGGCATAGCCGATCGTGAAGAGGCTGCCGACCCACGCAACGGTCAGCAACCGGAACACGCGATGAGGCATTAGCGACACGACGCGCCCTTCGTCAAACGTAGCGAACCACAATGATTTCGTACTCGCGCACGCCGCTCGGTGCCTGCACCGACGCAACGTCGCCTTCCGACTTGCCGATCAGAGCGCGCGCGATCGGCGAGCTGATCGAGATCAGGCCGTGGTCAATATCAGCCTCATCGTCGCCGACGATCTGGTAAGTGACCGTAGCGCTCGAATCCAGGTCTTCGAGCTCGACGGTTGCGCCGAACACGATGCGGCCATCCGCCTCGACGACGGCCGGATCGATCACCTGTGCGCCAGCGAGTTTCGACTCGATGTCGGCGATACGGCCTTCAATAAAGCCCTGCTTTTCTTTTGCAGCGTCGTACTCGGCGTTTTCCGACAGATCGCCCTGGGCACGCGCTTCCGCGATCGAATTAATGACCGCCGGACGTTCAACCGATTTCAGGCGCTGCAGTTCGTCGCGCAACATTTCTGCGCCGCGCTTCGTCAATGGAATAGTGCTCATAAACAACTCTAGTGGCAAAAAACGGCCGTAAAAAAATCGCCGCGGTTAAGTGCATCCCGGAGGAACCTGGCCGGAACTGGGGCCGGTGCCTAGTGGGACGCCGCTTAACCGCGGCACTTACATCTCTGACTCAGAATCGAAGCCTTAGTTTAGGCGAGCATGGAGTCCTTGTAAATCATAGACTTCCAGGTTCCGAAGATAGCGCAAACCTTCCACCGCGGCCCGCGCACCCGACATCGTCGTGTAGTACGTGACCTTGTTCGCCTGCGCACTCATGCGGATCGAGCGCGAATCGGCGATCGCGGCGCGCGTTTCGTCGACGGTCGTGAAGACGAGTGCGATCTCGCCGTTCTTGATCATGTCGACGATGTGCGGACGGCCGTCCTTCACCTTGTTGACGACCTTCACCGGCACGCCGGCCGCTTCGATCGCGGCAGCCGTGCCCTTCGTGGCGACGATTGGGTAGCCCAGTTCATGCAGCATGCGAGCGACTTCGACGGCCTTCGGCTTGTCGGCGTCCATCACCGTGAGCAGCACCGTGCCCGACTCCGGCAGACGCGAACCTGCCGCGAGCTGCGATTTGAACAGCGCTTCGCCGAAAGTCTGGCCAACGCCCATCACCTCGCCGGTCGAACGCATTTCGGGTCCGAGCACCGGATCGACGGTCGGGAACTTGACGAACGGGAACACCGCCTCCTTCACGCTGAAGTACGGCGGATCGATTTCCTTCGTCACGCCCTGCTCCGCCAGCTTCTGACCGACCATCGCGCGCGCGGCGATCTTCGCGAGCGGGAGGCTCGTCGCCTTCGACACATACGGCACCGTACGCGACGCACGCGGGTTCACTTCGAGCACGTAGATCACGTCCTCTTTCGAGCCGTCCGCCTGCGTCACCTGCTGGATCGCGAACTGCACGTTCATCAGGCCGACCACGTTCAGCGCCTTCGCCATCGCGCCGGTCTGGCGCTTCAGTTCGGCGATCGTTGCCTTCGACAGCGAGTACGGCGGCAGCGAGCACGCCGAGTCGCCCGAGTGCACGCCTGCCTGCTCGATGTGCTCCATCACGCCGCCGATGAACACGGCTTCGCCATCGGAAATGCAGTCGACGTCGCATTCGATCGCGTCGTTCAGGAAGCGGTCGAGCAGCACCGGCGAATCGTTCGACACCTTCACGGCCTCGCGCATGTAGCGCTCGAGATCGCGCGGCTCGTGGACGATTTCCATTGCGCGGCCGCCCAGCACGTAGGACGGACGCACGACGAGCGGATAGCCGATTTCGTCGGCGAGCTTGAGCGCTTCGTCTTCGGCGCGTGCGGTGCGGTTCGGCGGCTGACGCAGACCGAGGTCCTGCAGCAGCTTCTGGAAGCGCTCGCGGTCTTCGGCGGCGTCGATCATGTCCGGCGACGTGCCGATGATCGGCACACCGTTCGCTTCGAGGTCGAGCGCAAGCTTCAGCGGCGTCTGGCCGCCGTACTGGACAATCACGCCGACCGGCTTCTCCTTGTCGACGATTTCGAGCACGTCTTCGAGCGTCAGTGATTCGAAGTACAGACGGTCGGACGTGTCGTAGTCGGTCGAAACGGTTTCAGGGTTGCAGTTGACCATGATCGTTTCGTAGCCGTCTTCGCGCATCGCGAGCGCGGCGTGCACGCAGCAGTAGTCGAACTCGATGCCCTGGCCGATCCGGTTCGGGCCGCCGCCCAGCACCATGATCTTCCTGTTATTCGTAGGATGAGCTTCGCACTCTTCCTCGTAGGTCGAGTACATGTACGCGGTTTTCGTCGCGAACTCGGCCGCGCACGTATCGACGCGCTTGTACACCGGGCGCACGTTCAGTTCGATACGACGGCGGCGCACGTCGGTTTGCGTGGCGCCAAGCAGTTTCGCAAGACGACGGTCCGAGAAACCGCTCTGCTTCAGATACTTCAGTTCTTCCTTCGAGAGGCTCACGAGCGTGCGGCCGGCCAGCGCCTTTTCCTTCAGGACGATCTGTTCGATCTGCGCGAGGAACCACGGATCGATCGACGTCTCATCGAAGATTTCCTGCTGCGTCATGCCCACACGGAACGCGTCGCCGACGTACCAGATCCGGTCCGGACCGGCTTCGCCGATCTCGCGGATGATTTCGTCGCGGCTCGTGGTCTTTTCATCGAGACCGTCGACGCCCACTTCGAGGCCGCGCAGCGCTTTCTGGAACGATTCCTGGAACGTGCGGCCGATCGCCATCACTTCGCCGACCGACTTCATCTGCGTCGTCAGGCGCGGATCGGCTTCGCGGAATTTTTCGAACGCGAAACGCGGAATCTTGGTGACGACGTAATCGATCGTCGGTTCAAACGACGCCGGCGTCTGGCCGCCGGTGATTTCGTTCTTCAGCTCATCGAGCGTGTAGCCGACGGCGAGCTTCGCTGCGACCTTCGCGATCGGGAAGCCCGTGGCCTTCGAAGCCAGCGCCGACGAACGCGACACACGCGGATTCATTTCGATCACGATCATCCGGCCGTCTTTCGGATTGATCGAGAACTGCACGTTCGAGCCGCCTGTATCGACGCCGATTTCGCGCAGCACCGCGAGCGATGCGTTACGCAGGATCTGGTATTCCTTGTCGGTGAGCGTCTGCGCCGGCGCGACGGTGATCGAGTCGCCGGTGTGGATGCCCATCGGGTCCAGGTTTTCGATCGAGCAGACGATGATGCAGTTGTCCTTCGTGTCGCGGACCACTTCCATCTCATACTCTTTCCAGCCGAGCAGCGATTCTTCGATCAGCAGTTCGCGCGTCGGCGACAGGTCGAGACCACGCTTGCAGATCTCTTCGAATTCGTCGCGGTTGTACGCGATGCCGCCACCCGAACCACCGAGCGTGAACGACGGACGGATCACGACTGGATAGCCGCCGCTGCCCGTTGCCGCAGCGATCTGCGCCTGCACCGTCAGCGCTTCTTCCATCGAATGCGCGGTGCCCGACTTGGCCGAGCCGAGGCCGATCTTCGTCATCGCGTCCTTGAACTTCTGACGGTCTTCGGCCTTGTCGATCGCTTCCGGCGACGCGCCGATCAGCTCGACCTTGTACTTTTCCAGCACGCCGTGGTGATGCAGGTCGAGCGCGCAGTTGAGCGCGGTCTGGCCGCCCATCGTCGGCAGGATCGCGTCCGGGCGCTCCTTCGCGATGATGCGTTCGACCACTTCCCACGTGATCGGCTCGATGTAGGTGACGTCGGCCGTGTTCGGGTCGGTCATGATCGTCGCCGGATTGCTGTTGACGAGAATGACCTTGTAGCCTTCCTCACGCAGCGCCTTGCACGCCTGCGCGCCCGAGTAATCGAACTCGCACGCCTGGCCGATGATGATCGGACCCGCGCCGATGATGAGGATGCTCTTGATGTCTGTCCGCTTGGGCATAACGCTCTCGCTAATGTATTCCTGTGTTCTTGCCGTGGCGCGCTGCGTCCTGGCGTCTGCTTTGAACTACTGCGCGCCAGCCTTTCCGGCTCGCGCTTTTCGCCCGCCGCGTTTCACCTCGCGCGCGCTCTCTACTCTTTCGACTTGCGCGAGCTTCGCTTACGCGATCGCGGCCGTTGCCGTGCTGCCCGCTTTCCGCTTGTCCATCAACGCAGTGAAGCGGTCGAACAGGTAAGCGATGTCGTGCGGGCCAGGCGACGCTTCCGGGTGGCCCTGGAAGCAGAACGCGGGCTTGTCGGTGAGCGCGAAGCCTTGCAGCGTGCCGTCGAAGAGCGACGTGTGCGTGACCTTCGCATTCGCCGGCAGCGTGGCCGCGTCGACCGCAAAGCCGTGGTTCTGCGACGTAATGATCACGCGGCCGTCTTCGAGATCCTTCACCGGATGATTCGCGCCGTGGTGGCCCGTCTTCATCTTCATCGTCTTCGCGCCGACGGCGAGACCCATGATCTGGTGGCCGAGGCAGATACCGAACGTCGGAATGCCGCGCTCGATGAATGCCTTCGTGGCCGCGATCGCGTAGTCGCACGGTTCCGGATCGCCGGGGCCGTTCGACAGGAACACGCCGTCCGGATTGAGCGCGAGCGCCTCGGCTGCGGTGGCCTCTGCCGGCAGTACGGTGACGTGACAGCCGCGCTCAGCCAGCATGCGCAGGATGTTGTACTTCACGCCGTAGTCGAATGCGACGACGCGGTACTTCGGCGCATCCTGTGTGCCGTAGCCGCTGCCGAGACGCCATTCGCGCTGCGTCCATTCATACGATTCCTTCGTCGACACGACCTTCGCGAGGTCCATGCCGGCGAGGCCCGGAAACGAACGCGCAAGTTCGATTGCCTTCACTTCGTCATCGGAACCAGCGAGGATGGCGCCATTCTGAGCGCCCTTGTCGCGCAACACGCGCGTCAGCATGCGGGTGTCGATGCCGGCGATGGCGACGACGCCTTCGTCCTGCAAATACTGCGGGAGCGTGCGCTCCATGCGGAAGTTCGACGCGAGGACGGGCAGATCGCGGATGATGAGGCCGGCGGCATGGACTTTCGTGGCTTCGACGTCTTCGGCGTTGACGCCGACATTGCCGATATGCGGATACGTCAGGGTGACGATCTGGCGGGCGTAGCTCGGGTCAGTCAGGATTTCCTGATAGCCCGTGATGGCCGTATTGAAGACAACTTCGCCGATCGTATGACCGGGCGCGCCGATCGAGTACCCACGAAAGACCGTGCCGTCGGCGAGTGCGAGCAAAGCAGGAGAAAAAGACGGCAACACGGGAGACTCCTTGGGGAACACCCTGTTGCCGACCTGTCTATCCGACCGTGCGGGCCGCGGCGAGGCGCATCGACAGGATGCGCGCGCAGGCCCGCTCGCGTATCGCGGCTGACGTCACGTCGTGTTGGGCGCGATGGGTCCATTGTGTGGACGGATCGGCTGGAGGCGGGACGCTCGCGGCGCGGCGGATAAACGGTGTGGGAGAGGTAGGCGCTAGGGTGCGGGTTGATAAGCTCAAACCTTGCAATTATAGCCCGAAAGTACCCTTCCCTTCAAATCCAGGATAGCTTCCGACGCGTGCCTGAGCACTCGCCATCACGCTGCGAGCCTTTCTGGCAAAGGCTTTTGCGGCCGTCCAGCGGTCGCCGTGCCGCGAAAATCGGGACGGCTCGCATGGTTGCGCGCTATGACAGATGCTCGGCCTGCAGAGGCGCCGGTTTTGCGGGCACGCGGCCCGGCAGCACGTACAAGATCGCACTCGCGATCTCCAGAGCGACCAGGATGCCCCATGCGGTGAGATGCGCCGCCGTCGGATAGTGACCTTCGGTTGCTGGCCAGCGCGACAGAACCGCGCCGACGCCAATCTGGAAGCTGAAAATCAGCAGAAAAATGATCAGCGTGAGCGTGGTATTGCAACGGCCCGTCATATGCGGCGGAAAATGCCTTGCGAGCACGGCATAACTGAGAATGCCCGTTCCGCCAAATATCCCGTACGCGCCCCACAACAGCCCTGCGGGCAACGGCACGCGCAGCATGATCAGCACCTGCGTGACAACAAAGAGCGCCATGCCAATGCCACTAAGCGCATAGAGCGACACGCCGCGCTTCTCCAGCGTGCCCGCCGCCGCACCGAAACCCACGCTGCCCGCCATCATCGCGACGCCGAGAATCGATACCAGTGCCGCCGCCGAACCTGGCTGCAAACCGGCGACATCACGCAGCCACGCGCCGACCCACAGTGACTGCATCGCGTAAAACACGCCCTGCGTCATCACGGAGAAGGATGCGATCTTCCAGAAGGCGGCGCTCTTCAGGATGTGCCATGTGCCCTTGAACTGGCTGACAAGGCCGGCCTGATGATGCGTTTCGCGCCTGTCCGGCGCCATGGTCCAGATCGCCGTCGAGACCGCGACAGTCAGCAAGCCGAGCGCGACGCAAACGGACCGCCATCCCGCGAAACCCAACACCCACGTGAGCGGCGAGCCGACCGCGACGCCACCCAGCCCGCCGACCGCCATGACGAGCCCGTTGACGAGCGGCAGCCTGGTCACGACGAAGTGTTGCGTCAGCGCCTTGAACGCGGCGCCGAGGCACGCCGACACACCGACGCCGATCAGCAGCCGCCCCAGCATCATCATGCCAACGCTGTGCGCCGCACCGAAGACCCAGATGCCCGCCGCCGCGAACAGCAGCAACGCGGCCGTCACACGTCGTGGGCCGAAGTGATCGAGCAGCACGCCGGCGGGAATCTGTGCGCCCGCGAAGCCAAGAAAATAGAGACTCGTCAGCAGTCCGAGATCGGCGGCGGAGAGACCGAGGTCATGGGTAATCAGCGGCGCAAAGCCGAGATTGACGCCGCGAAACAGATAGGAAACGAAGTAACCGAGCGAGAACAGCAGGAACACACGAAACTGGATCGACGACATGGCGCGCAACGAAGTAACCGCGAAAGCAGGAACCCGAACGATAAGACAAACGGGAGAAGCGCGCTGAAACGTCTGCAGAAATGAAAACGCCGTCACCACGGGTGACGGCGTTTTAAAAGCTGGAGGTGATCGGAGCGTAATTCATGCGCTGCCCCCGCAGCGCATGTGGTCACCCCTGCAGGTGCCGCTGTTATTTACTTGACTTTCTGCGCGTTGGCTGTGGCCTTCGGGCGGCTACCCGCAGCCTTCGACGCCTTGCTGGGTGCACCCGATGAAACCGCCGCCTTCGACGTTTTGCCCCTGCTGGCTCCCGTCGACGCGCTGGCCTTCACCGGGTCCGAAGCCTTGACGACCTTGCCCTGGCTACGACCCTTCTTCTTATCGTAGCGCGATTCGGCCTTCGTGTCTGCGGCGCCGGTGCCGATCTTCTGGACCCCGCCGCTATCGTCCGCCGATGCGCTGGCGCGCAGCACAGGGCCCGGCTCAGCAGGCAGCGCCTTGCCAACCGGCACATGCAGCACGATCACCTGTCCAGGCGATACCTGGTTGCGGTGCGTACGGTTCCAGGCCTTCAGCTGCCCGACGGAAACGCCATAACGGTCTGCAAGCGAAGCCATCGACTGCGAGCGGCGCACGCGGATCAGCATCTTGCGCGTATCGGGAACGTCCGGCTCCATCGCGAGCACAGCGCTTTCGGCGACGTCGGCGCTGATGTCTTCGTCGTCATCGTTGCCGCGCGGCACGACGATCGTCGAGCCCGGCTTCAGACGCATGCCCGCCGGAATCTTGTTGACTTCCATCAGCGTGTCCGCGTCAACGCCGATCTTCTGCGCAATCGCAGCCGGGCCCGCGCGCTCGGTGACCGTGTACGTGGTCCACGACGACAGCGAGCCGCTGTACGACTTGAGGTTCGTTTCGAAGGCGCTGGCGTTATCGAACGGCAGCAGGATCTGCGGTTGCGTCGCACCGAGAATCACCGGCTTTCTGAACGACGGATTCAGCGAGCGGAACTCGTCGGTCGACATGTTCGCGAGCTTCGCCGCCGTGTCGACGTCGATGTCGTGCGACGTCGTGACCGTCACGAAGTACGGGTGATTCGGAATGGTCGGCAGCGACAGGCCATACATCTGCGGATTCGCGACGATATTCTTCACAGCCTGCAGCTTCGGCACGTAGTTACGCGTCTCGTTCGGCATGCGCAGGCTCTGGTAGTCAGTCGGCAGACCGGCCGCCTCGTTGCGCGCAATCGCGCGCTGCACGTTGCCCTCGCCCCAGTTGTACGCGGCGAGCGCGAGATACCAGTCGCCGAACATGTCGTGCAGACGCGACAGATAGTCGAGTGCGGCGCTCGTCGACGCGAGCACGTCGCGACGCTCGTCCTGCCACATGTTCTGCTTGAGGTTGTACGTGCGGCCCGTGCCGGGCATGAACTGCCACATGCCCGCGGCCTTCGCGACCGACAGCGCCTGCGGGCTGTACGCGGATTCGATGAACGGCAGCAGTGCAAGCTCGGTCGGCATGTGACGCGCTTCGAGCTCTTCGACGATGTGATACAGGTATTTTTGCGACCGGACGGTCATGCGTTCGACGTAGTCGGGACGCTGTGCGTACCAGTTGACCTGCATATCGACCAGATCGGTCTGCAGGTCGGGCATCTGATAACCACGACGAATGCGGCCCCACAGGTCGGCATCGGCGCTCGTCAACTGATTGACGGAGCCTTGATCGACGTTGATGATTTCTTTTGCGGATGCGGTCTTGCGGAGGGCGTCAGCTACTGCCTGCTGCGTGGCGGGGTTCGTTGCGGTGGTCGGGCTATTCGCTGTTGGCCCCGAGCTCGCACATGCGGCGAGCGTCAGGACCAACAGCGCACTTAGGATAAATCGCATGAAGATCTCGGCTTCCATAGGACTGGAATTTGCAGCCGATAGTACGAAACCGCATTGTTTCCGTCAATCAGAAATATAGGAAAACCTTGGCAAATCCTAGGCTTGGCGAATTTTTTCTATTTTTGGCATGAGCAAAACCGTGCTGGGGGGCGGGTCAACGGAACCGGTTTTTCCATTCGCGCATCAATGTAAACGCTGCGAGCCGGTCGGGCACCGATTCGTGCAATTGTTCCGCGAGCGTGGCCTGGATGGCCTGATCGCCGGCCCGCAGGAACGGATTCACGGCTTTTTCGTGGGCAATCGTCGTAGGCAGCGTAGGCACCTTGCGGGCCCGCAGCCCGGTCGCTTCGTCGCGCCAGGCTTGCAGCGCGCGGTTGTCCGGATCGCAGGCGAGCGCGAAGCGGATGTTCGACAGCGTATATTCGTGCGCGCAGTGCACTTCAGTTGAACCGGGCAGCGCGGCAAGCGAATCGAGCGAGTCGAGCATCTGTGCGGGCGTGCCTTCGAAAAGCCGGCCGCAGCCACATGCAAACAGCGTGTCGCCGCAGAATACGTGCGGCGTGCCGCGCGGGTCGGCGGCCTGGAAATACGCGATGTGGCCGCTCGTGTGGCCGGGTACGTCGAGCACGGCGAATTCGAGTGCAGGTTCGGCAATGCTCACGCGATCACCGTTTTTCAGACGATGCGTGAGATGCTCGATCGCTTCGCCGGCCGGGCCGTAGACGGGCAGCGCCTGGCCGTTCAGCAGATCGGCCACTCCGCCGACGTGGTCGCGATGATGGTGCGTGAGTAAAATAGCGCTCAGTTGCCACCCCCGCTTCGCCAGATACGCGCGAACGGGCTCGGCCTCACCCGGATCGACGACCACCGCATGGCGGCCGTCCGACACGAGCCAGATGTAATTGTCTTCAAACGCCGGGACCGGGACGTATTCAAGTTCAAGCGAATTCATGGGCGACGCATTCTTTAACATGTCTGACCGATCGATTATAGACTGGCCCGCCTGGACCGATTCGCCGCCCGGACGCTACGTGCTCGAGTGGGAGCAGGCGCAGCTCGACCGCGTGGTGTCGGACATATTCGGCTACCACGCGCTGCAGCTTGGCCTGCCGCAGCTCGACGCGCTGCGCGAGAACCGCATGCCCTGCCGCGGCCTCGTGCTGGACGCCGCCAGCGGCAGCAGCGCGCCCTACATCTTCCCGCGCGGGCCCACGCCCGGCCCCGTGCACAGCCTCGCCGAGCGCCACGCGCCTGCGGGACGCAGCACCGTCTGGTGCGATCTGCTCGACCTGCCGTTCGAAGCGCAGAGCGTCGACCTGATCGTGATGCCGCACACGCTCGAATTCACGAGCGACCCACACCGTCTGTTGCGCGAAGCCGAGCGCGTGCTGATGCCGGAAGGCCAGCTGATTATTCTTGGCTTCAATTCGCTGTCGCTGTGGGGCGCGCGGCAGTCGCTCGGCAAGGTCACCGGTCGGCCGTTCGTGCCCGCCCAGCATGACCTGATCGCCTTCACGCGTCTGAAGGACTGGATCAAGCTGTTAGGCTTCGACCTTGAACGCGGACGCTTCGGCTGCTATCGTCCGCCCCTCGTCAGCGATCAGTGGCTCGCGCGCTATGCCTTCATGGAAGCCGCCGGTGACCGCTGGTGGCCCATCTTCGGCGCGGCCTACATGGTGACGGCGATCAAGCGCGTGCGCGGCATGCGGCTCGTCGGCCCATTGAAGGTGAAAAAACCTGTTCTCGCCGCCGGGCTCGCGCCCGCCGCCACTCCGAATACCCGCAATCACCGCAAATGACCCAAGACATCATCGAAATTTTCACCGACGGCGCCTGCAAAGGTAACCCCGGCCCCGGCGGCTGGGGTGCGCTGCTGCGCTTCGGCACGCAGGAAAAGGAACTGTTCGGCGGTGAAGCGCTCACCACCAACAACCGCATGGAACTGATGGGCGTGATCGCAGCGCTCGAAGCGTTGAAGCGTCCATGCAAGGTTGTCGTGCACACCGATTCGCAATACGTGCAGAAAGGCATCAGCGAATGGATCCACGGCTGGAAAAAGAAGGGCTGGATGACGGCCGCAAAAACACCGGTGAAAAACGCCGACCTGTGGAAGCGGTTAGACGCCTTGGTTCAGCAGCATGAGATCGAATGGCGCTGGGTGAAAGGCCACGCAGGGCACCCGGAAAACGAACGCGCCGACGCGCTGGCGAATCGCGGCGTCGCTTCGATCTGAATACGGTCGCACTCCCTTTTTTATCGCTTTTTCCAACGCAGGCTGATCCGACATGCGTCAAATTGTTCTCGACACCGAAACCACTGGCCTCAATGCGCGCACGGGCGACCGCATCATCGAAATCGGTTGTGTCGAACTGGTCAACCGCCGGCTGACGGGCAATAACCTGCACTTTTACGTCAACCCGGAACGCGACAGCGATCCGGGCGCCCTTGCCGTCCACGGGCTGACAACCGAGTTCCTCCGCGACAAACCGAAGTTCGCTGAAATCGCCAATACGCTGCGCGATTTCGTGCAGGACGCGGAACTGATCATCCACAACGCACCGTTCGACATCGGTTTTCTTGACGCCGAGTTCGCGTTGCTCGGGCTGCCGCCGTTCAGCCAGCATTGCGGCGAGGTGATCGACACGCTGGTGCGGGCGAAGTCGATTTTCCCGGGCAAGCGTAATTCACTCGACGCGCTGTGCGATCGCTTCGGCATCAGCAACGCACACCGGACACTGCACGGCGCATTGCTCGACTCGGAACTGCTCGCGGAAGTGTTTCTTGCGATGACGCGCGGCCAGGAAAGCCTCGTCATCGACATGATGGGCGAAACATCCGGCGGCGGCGATGCTCACGCGCCGCGCGTGAAAATCGACTCGCTCGAACTGATCGTGCTGGCGGCCAGCGATGAAGAACTCGCCGAGCATCAATCCGTGCTCGATGGCCTCGACAAGGCCGTCAAGGGCACGAGCATCTGGCGTCTCGAACCGGCGCCGGCGGCCGATACCGCTGCCGATGCGCAGCCTGCTTAAAAAATGCTTTACGGCACTTCAGTCGTCTGACATAATTCGGCTCTCTTCGGGTGGTTAGCTCAGCGGTAGAGCACTGCCTTCACACGGCAGGGGTCACAGGTTCAATCCCTGTACCACCCACCAGATTCGCGTGACCCGCAGAAATAAAGGCCCTCAGACGAAAGTCGAGGGCCTTTTTGTTTGCACCAAAAATCGCGAATTTTGCCTTTAGGGCGGAGAAGGGGCGGAGCCGAAAATTAGCCCAGACACAACATGATGACAAGTACAGTCTGGAGCATCACATGGCGGCAATCTGGAAACGCGGCAACTACTGGCGAGTGGAAATCCGGCGCCTTGGCCAACCAAGGCAAAATCGCAGCTTTGACACTAAAGCCGAGGCGGACGCTTGGGCGCGTCAGGTCGAAGCGAAGATGGACCGTGGCGAGCTCGCAGACCTGAAAGAGCTGAAAGAGGCGGAGCGAAACACTCTCGGAGATCTGCTGCTCCGTTATAGCGAGAAAATTTCGCCGCAGAAGAAGGGCGGCGACCTAGAAATTTTGAGAATTCGGAAGCTGTGCGCTGAACCCATCGCCCAGATTAAGGTTTCCGAGCTTCGTCGCAAGCACATGGCTGACTACCGAGATCGCCGGCTGGCCGGGGACTTGGAGTCGAAACCCGTTTCTGGTTCCACCGTCAATCGCGAACTGAACCTGCTAAGTCACGTCCTTAATGTAGCGACCAAGGAATGGGGCATTCACGTGGCCGTCAACCCGGTTTCGGCAATCCGCCGCCCCAAAGAAAACCGGGCACGCTGTCGCAGATTGCGTCGGCCCGATGGAGAAACTCCCAGCGAGGAAGAACGTCTTCTGGCTCAACTTGAAGTGAAACCGCGCACCACGTCGGGAGCATATGCCCCGGGCGGCTGCCGGAACGAATACGCCCGACCCACCGTGATGCTCGCCATCGAGACCGCCATGCGCCGCAGTGAACTGCTTGGTCTGCTCTGGCCTGACGTCCATCTGGCCGACCGCTACGTGCAATTGCATGATTCTAAAAACGGGGAGCCTCGGGACGTCCCGCTCTCGACCCGTGCGGTACAAATCCTGACTGAACTATCGAAGAAGCCGCGTCACGCCAGCGGCCGCGTTCTATTAATCTCACCCGAGGCGCTAAAGAAGTCCTTCACCCGCGCTTGCGAGCGCGCGGGCATTAAGAACTTGCATTTCCACGATCTTCGTCACGAAGCCACGTCACGCATCGCCGAGCGCCTAGACAATGTGCTGGAACTTTCAGCCGTCACCGGGCATAAAACCGTGCAAATTTTGAGGCGGTACTACCATCCTCGCGCATCGGACCTGGCTCTGAAACTGGGTTGAAAGAGATTTTGGAGTCGTGACTGACAATCGCATCAGACGCAACACCCGCCACCATTTCACCCACGACGCCACGAAATTATCGCGGAGTACGGGAGCGGGAACACCACTTGTCGTATTGGACATTCCCCCAAGGGAGAATCGACGTGACTCGTTATGAAAAAGATGTGATCGCATGGGCTGACGAACAGGCTGCGCTTTTGCGCGCCGGTTCTTTTGCCCAACTTGATATTGAACGCATAATCTTGCTCGTGGAACGAGCAGGCACTGCAGAGATCGGGCAGTTCTATCATGCCATGTCGTTGGTGCTGCGGCATCTGCTGACGTGGGAGCATACGGCAGAGGGACGCACGAAAAAGCTGCGAACATTGATCATCGTTCGTCGTAGGGAGGCCATCAAACTATTGCGCCGCACACCAAGTCTTTCCATATGGCTCGCGAAGGCGACCTTCTGGCAGGATGCATGGGAAGGCGCGGTCGCCGAACGAAGAGCGTCCGGTAAGGTGACGGAACCTTACCCGGCAACCTGTCCCTGGACACCGTCGAAAGTTTTGGACGAGGGGTTTTTTCCGGAATAGTCGCGAACATGGGCAAAGGAAGAACCATCCAACGTCGCAACGCGAATTGAACGCGGATCACTAGGGGCTGCGGATCACTCAACCGTCTCGACTTGCGACGACAGCATGGTCGCGTATTTCGCGCAACACGGTGGCGAACATCACGCGCTGTACGACGCCCCGCCCACCCGAATCACTTCGTCTCTGGACACGCATCTCGCAAGGCCGATGATGAAAAAGGAACTCGAAGCCACGATCCTCGCGGCCTGCCCGACGCTCTACCGGCACGACCGGCCCCGGTTCAGGGACCTGCGATTTGAGTGTGGCGACGGCTGGTATGAGCTTGTCCTTGCAATCTCCCGGCTGCTTGAAGCCGAAGCGCAGCGACTGCAGCAACTGCAGCAACTGCGGCCACGCAAACGGATCAGGGTGGGGGTCGTCAAGGAAGAACTGGGCCGGTTGGTGTTCGGCTATGAAGGCCACGTCACCGACGAAGCCTACACGGCGATCGAGGCGCTTGAGGTGCGCAGCACGCTTGCCTGCGATCTGTGCGGCCGTCCCGGCGAGCGTCGGGGGGGTAGCTGGCTCACCGTGCGCTGCGACGCGCACGTCGAACACGAAAGGAGAACTCTACTATGACTGTCTCCGAACTGATCGAACACCTGCGCGCCTTTCCGGCTGACGCGTGCGTTGTTGTTCCGCTTCAGGAGGGCCGGGGCTATGCTGCACTGCGCCGTCTTCTCGCCGTTCCGGTCAGGCGCGTTGCCCCTGGAACACCCATCGATGGCGAGTATCTAAACGAACTCGACTTGATGTACGAAGCCATGCCGTTCGTCCCCGACGAAACGGCCGTTGTTATCGAGTGGGAATGATCATGACTACAACGCCGCCCGTCCTCGAAGAACCTTGTGTCCAGCTCTCGGATTGGACCGTCTACGAGACGGACAAGGGCACACGACATTTCGTCGGCCGCGAAAAACCGCCGTACGGGCACTACTGCGCGAGCGAGGCAATTGAGTATTTCGATCCCCAAACCGGCGTGGGCGTCGACGTCACCGGGCAGTCCTACGAACTGGCCGGGCTCAACGGCGGCCTAGAATCAACGCCTGGCGTATGGCAGGGCTGGGTCCATCGCAACAGCGTCATGTTCAGCGAACTGACGGCGGAATATCGACGCGCGATCCTGGTTGCAAGAGTGCCCGTGATTGAGCGCAACGGGCAACCGGACTATGTCTGTCTGAACGACATTCCGCAACCGTGGCAAGACACGTTTCGCGCGGCGCTGCACGGCTCGTGCTGCCCCGTGATCGATGGCGTGGGTGAGTGCGCGTGGGCGACGGACTGGAAAGGCTGGCTGGAGGGACGCTTTCCGCGTTGGTAGCGATATGAACATCAAACAGGCCGAACACCCAGCAATCATCAATGCACCACGCGACCCGTGGAAGCCACGCTATTTTCTTGACACCGAGTTCACGGCTTTCGACGCCTGCCAGCTCATCAGCGTGGCGATCGTGGGAGAGAACGGGCGAGAATTCTACGGCGAGTGCTCGGACTTCGAGCGCCCACTGTGTAGCGACTTCGTGCGCGAAGTCGTGCTGCCGCAGCTTGGCAAAATTCCGGGCCGATCGATGCCGCTCTCCCAGTTGCGAAGCGAACTGATGGCATGGTTGAACGAGGTGCCAACGAAACCAAAGCCGGTTCTGTGCTTCGATTACCTCGGCGATCTGCAGCTCCTGACGCACCTGATTGGCGGTACGCTGCCACGCGGATGGAAAACGGAAAACATCTTTAACCGGCTTGATGCCGCCCGACTTGCGACGTATTTCGCGCAACACGGCGGGGAACATCACGCGCTGTACGACGCCCGCGCGAACGCCTGCGCGTTCAGGTGAAGCGCCACCATTTCACCCCAAGGCGCAAACCCTAAAAGCGCGCGCTCGTGAGGGTATGCAGGGGTGTCAACGACGATCAGGACGAGTCACGGGATACGATTTTGAAAGTACTTTCGACCAACTTGCGCTCTTCCGACACTCCCATTTGGGAGGGAACTATCTTCCGAAACGGAGGCGAGCATGACGCGTTGCGAAACGATTCATATTGCGGTTCGACACATATGCGCAGGCAATCCTCTTTGAGCCGGGCGGGAAGCTTTATGTCCCCATCTCGGGCCCTTTGGATCAGAGCAGGCGCGATGATTTCCAAGGCAGTCGAGATCGCGCTCGATCACGACAAGCCTGCCTAAACGGCCGTCCGCCGCACGCTCTGCTCGGCAAGCCGATACAGACGTCCGTCGCGGTGGCTCGAATCCACTTTTTGTAAGTTACCAGTACGACAGAGCGTTTACGGGCTAGCCGCAGTTTTCCGAAGAAATCATGGCGGTCCATGCGCCATTTGGGCCAGTAAATCGCAGGAGCGCGCTTACGTACTGCGATTCGTGCTCTTTAGTACCCCAGCCGAATGAATTTGTGTCCGTGTTACTTGAAGCCTTGTACCAACGCGCATCTGCGGTAGTCGCTCCACAGTCATCGTGCGACCAGCTTTCCACCAGATTCCAGTGAACGATTGTTCCGTCTGGACGCACGAGTTGCGCAGATCCGTTGAACGTCGTCTCGGCATAACCGACTACGTTGCGATGCCAGTGGAACTCCCATGACCGGATAATTACCCGCAGAGATTCACCAACCATTTGAAGGTCAGAGAATGTCGGCTCTAACGAAATCTTTGGAAACTTTGTTCGTTTAACAATTACTGCATCATCAGGCTGCGTTTGTGCATTCTGCATCTCATCAGCAGATGTCGGAGTTTTGATTGTTGTCATCGCGCGTCTCCAATATGAATGCCCTCGCGAATGCGACGGCAACTTGCATTTGCTTCAGTTAATTTTTAAATGCAGATACTCAAGTGATACAAAAAAATTCGAACCGCGAATCATGAATTATGGAATACAGTAGCAAAGCCAGCCTCCGCCTCCAGCAGGCTCTGGGTCACATTGTCTGCACCCTTGAATAACGCGGCATAGAGCGCCGCCAGACGAGGGGACGCAGCGTCCCGCTACCTGTTCAATACCTGCTTCGAGGTCGGCGAGCAATTTAGCGTGGCGGCCATCTGGAGATTCACGGAGGTTTTGAATAAGCTCCTCTCTAGTCATAGCCTGTAAGAATTTTTTGGATCCTATTTCAATCTTCTTAAATCCAAACGGTGCAATGACAACGTACGCGTTATCAGCTCTCTCGACGTCTTCCAGCGATGCTTCTATAACTGCACTTTTATTTTCCATTTTTCACCCCTTTCAATCAGAAAAAAATGAATACGCCTGCACGTCGCCTCTTGAATGCGATATCGAGACCATCGGACTGCCTGTCATCTTCGTGAAAGCATAGATCGTATTGATTGAAAGCCAAGCCGGCCCAGATTGATGAGTGTGCGCTAGCGCACAGAAACGATAGAAATAGAGAGCGGCGCACCGGCCACCCTGCAGACTTTCTTCGAGCCCTTCCGCCCGCATGGGCGAATGACCGAAAATGGGCGATACAGATTGCGAGGACAGAGGGAGATTGACCGTTGTAGTTTGAGAGGAGACCTACGCCGCCCACGTGTCGAGTGACCGTAATGGGGCGGCCACTTTCGGTCATTCGACAGAGGCACAGAAAGGCGCACGCCGGACGGTCGACTCTAGCTCACGCTACCCCCTCAGCAAATGACGGTAGGGCTTTGCGCGCTCCGCGGGACCAATAGCACTTTATGCTTGTCTCTGGCCACCAACAGCGAAGGATTCGCTTTGTGCCGCCGAGTGTTGATTGAGCGGTAATGATCTGATTAAGGCGGAGCGCCGCACACCGACTCGATTAGTGCTATCGCCCGGAAATGCCCACTTCAAAAACGTGGCTCTGATTCCGTGGTGCGTCATGGGGAAAGGTCATTAACATCCATGTGGCGTAGTGGGAAGGCAAGGTCAGCGCTACCATATTCTATGAGGAAGTTCGAATACGGCGAAGTCACGCGGCGAATAGACAATGATCGGATTCCGACTTGTTCCGTCGAGTCTTTCGAAGGAGACCTGTGCAACTAGAAACTCGCTACTTACACGAATTCTGACCCAATACTCGCCTGATTTTTGTACAGTAAGACCAGTCCCCCCTGCCCCTGTCGCAATAAATTCGATGTCGCCGCTATCCGCAACTTGGACTGCTCCGGCGCCGGTGTTTTCGAAAAACTGAATGCGCGCGCGTTCCGTGCTAGCGCCGTTATTGAGGACGTGGACTGCAATTCCGTCGTTGACTAACAATGATACCGTGCTCGTTACGTATTCGAAAGGCATGAAATGTCTCCTTCGTGGAGATACGTTTATGCTGCAACCACGAGCATCATTTTTGGCCAAGTTCACCGTTCATCATTACGGATTGACAAGGGCGTTCGAGCAATGCGCGATCGCTGACGCGGCGGTATGCTAAACGCTTTTGGTTACAAATCCCCTATTCCAACAGGCTCATGCAAATCGGCGCGGGGCGTGATGTTACGTACGCTGACAATCAATTGAAGGTAGGTGTGGGCGGATAGGATGTCAAGGATTCAATCTGTAATCAGGTGTACAAGCCGTGAGACAGGTCTCTGCCCGGTTTCTAGCCAAGTTGACGATACTTGGCCGCGTCACCATCGGATACTTGCCGAAGGACGTATGTTTAAGCTGGTTAGGCTAATCATGGGAACGGCCGCTTCATTGGTCGTTATCGAGCGACCCTATATCGGACCGAGTAGGGCCGATCGCCGGCAGGCAGAGATCGGCCCAAGTTCGGCCGTCGGCGTGCCAGTTTCACTGGACATCCGAGCGTCTGCTGCGCCCCGGAAGCAGACATTTCCCGTTCTAAATGTCTGCCGCACCTGTATCCGCTCCTGCCCTGCTGCAACGGAGGAGCCGTCGCACGAAGGTGGCTTTCAAAAGCTCACATCCGCAGGAAGGCGAGGCTGACAGACTTGGATGCTAAAAACGAGATTGGGCTACCGTTAAGCAGGATCAGGCAGTTACTATCTGCAGTGGCTCAAATTGCAACGGGGGATAGGACGATGCACACAAACATGGACGATGCTAAAGCCAAGTTAGATGCTCTGTGTTCTGCTTGGGCAGGCAATGCGCCGAATATCGAGAACGAAGCCAATACTAGGTTTCACCTAATCGATACCATACTGACTGAGGTGCTTGGATGGGACAAGCTAGGCGACTTCAACTTGGAAGCCTACGGCGAATCCGGGTTTGCCGATTACATCCTGAGTGCTGATAGCCGAGAGCGTATGGTCGTCGAGGCAAAACGCTCGGGTTCAATGCTGGTTGACACGCGTGTGAGTCACGTCCAATACCTAACAGCCAAAAGCAGCGGTCTCAAGTCCGCCCAGCCAGGTCTCTCGCAAGCCCAAGGCTACTGTCTTGACAACGGAGTTCATTTTTCACTATTGACGAATGGGATGGAATGGATTGCATATTGGGCAATTCGAAAAGGGGTGAAACCAGCTGAGGGAAAGGTTATAGTTTTTCCTACGCTAGACTCAATCTCGAACGAATTTCCAATATTCTGGGATCTTTTTTCAAGAGACGCCGTTCTGGAAGAGCGCTATCAAATTCGTATAAAAGAGGCTGAAGGACTGACAATACAGTCAGCTGAAACTCTAAAGCCGATACTCCGCGATGGAGACTACAAGCTTCTCGCTCGATCGAAATTAGCCCACGATCTCGACGGGATGTTCAAACAATTCTTTAGCTCAATGTCAGGGGATACTGATCGAGAGATGGTAGAGAATTGCTTTGTAGAATCGAAAGAAAGCCGTGAAGCTGATATAAGCCTTGAAAAAATATCGAACGCTTTGATAAATCGCTTGGAGTTGATGTCATCTGAATCGGGCGCGGAACTGGTTGAACGTTTAGAAAGCGCAGTCGACTCACAAAATGGTGAATTCGTCCTTATCATTGGAAACAAAGGCGCTGGAAAATCCACCTTCATCAGTCGCTTTTTTAATCAAATTCTGTCAAAACCATTGCTTGAGCGATGCGTCGTATTAACCATAGACGTGGGAACATCGCCGGGTCACAAAGACAGCATAGTCCCGTGGATCGATAAGCAACTACTTGATGCCTTGGAAGTTGCTTTGTTCTCTAATGGGCGAGCGACATACGAACAATTGCAAGGTGTATTTTATAGCGAATATCAGAGATGGCGTGATGGCCCGCATAAGGTACTGTATGGATCGAACAAAGTAGCGTTTAAGGAGAAATTCGGCGATTATCTTGAGCGGATGCGAAAAGATGATCCGCATTCGTACATTCTTGCCCTGCTATCCGATGTGGTCGCAAATCGTAAGAAAATGCCTTGTTTGATATTTGATAACACTGACCACTTTGATGAACAGTTTCAAGAGAAGGTCTTCCAGTACGCCCAATCAATATATCGACGGATTTTCAGTTTTATCATATGTCCGATCACTGATCGAACGATATGGCAACTATCGAAACACGGCCCACTACAGTCGTACGAGACAACTTCCTTTTTCCTGCCAGTGCCGGCAATGAAAGAGGTATTGGCGAAACGCGTAAATTTCATCAAGGATAAAGCAGGTGATGACGAAACGGCCGAGCGGAAAGAGTATTTCTTAAGCAAGGGGATTCGTCTAAGCATAAAAGACATCAAAGCTTTTGCCGCCTGTATAGAAGAAGTTTTCATTGGCAACGAAGGCCAATCAAGGATCATTGGTGGTCTGGCGAATTTCGATGTTCGCAGAAGCCTGCAATTATCCAAGCGGATCATGACATCCCCGCATATAAGGATTGAAGAGCTGATAAAGCTTTACTTCACCGATGGAGCGGTTCAAATCCATCAGCGGCAAGTAAACTATGCCATTTTGTGTGGCGATTCAAATCATTTTAACGTTGATTCTAGCGATTTTGTGCTGGGCATCTATCAAGTTAGTGGTGGTAAAATCACTAGCCCACTTCTTAGGCTTTCCATTCTTAGATTGATGCTGGACATTGAGCAGCGTGCCGATACTGACAATTCACACATCTCACTTGAAAAGATATTTGAATATTTCGACTCTATGGGATTTGCGCGCTCCGCAATTAAAGCTCACGCGCAAGCATTATCGGACGCGCGGTTAGTCGATCCTTATAGTCCGATCGAGGCGGCCCTGAATGAATCCAGCAGGCTTCGAATCACGCCTTCAGGAAAGATTCATCTTGAATGGGGAGTTTCTAACATGAACTATATTATTGAAAACGCTATTGCTACCCCCTTGCGAATTGGCGCAAACAAGGATCGTATTCAATCTCTTTGGGAGGTAAAAGGCAAGATGACGGGCGATTCATGGCGCGAACTGGCCGCAGCGTTTATTTCGTATTGCCTAGACGAAGATGCCGCGTTCTGCTTCGTCCCGTCTACGAATTCATACGATAGTCAAAGGGAGCTTCGAAGCGCTTTGCGTAATCGGTGGATCGGTGGATCATAAATGCACCTGGCGCGCTCTCTACTAAATGACGCAACCCGCGGAATGCTGTTCGAACGGGGTGGCAAAGCTAGGGCCTTCTTACAGTTAGCGGGCCTAAATGGCCGCTCCATACTGGGCCGGTCATCGGTCAAACGATACTTGCACTTGCCACCGGCGGAGCATTGCGACTAGCCATTCCTTGCACGGGCAGTGAGAGCCCAGGAACGTCTCAGCAGTCATCGGTGGATAATCGAGCGGACCACACCTGCTTCCCGGCTCCGGCAAACGATGGCTTGACGCGCAACTCGCGTTGCTCATTCTCGACGCCGCCATCCTTAGTGATACTATTGAAAATGGAGATCCATACCCGGTGAACTTGGTGCTTGACGTGAGAAATAGAATTTAACCAAACGAGGCCATTATGTTTGATCGTCTTTTGGATCGAATCAACCTACATGGAAACACCCCGAAATGGATGAAAATAGTTGAAACATTCAAGCTGAAATATCCACAAGTCAGAATCCACGAAACGACGGTCGTCAATACCATACCACCCGAGCTATTTTTTGTATGCAGAGACGCAAAGGAATATGTCGTTGTTCTGCAAAAAAACAAAAGAGAAATACAATCTATGTTGTCGCACTTCGCTCAATTTGAAAGAGAGAACGCCAGCACTGCCACAGAATTATTGCGGGAAATCAACTTCAGTGGTGCCCTTTGGCGAAACAGGACAGATCTTGGCCTGAACGATGTATTGAGACGGTCCACACTACAGAATGGCGGAATCTTGCTCAATTGGGGTAATTTTGATTACACCTGCAAAGGTGGCGTCGGCGAATTTTGTGGAAATGGCACAATAAACGGCGGGACATTTGTTAGCAATTTTATACTGGGAGAAGACGGGTATCTTTTCGCAAACAAACGATAGAGTGCATCGCCATCCCTACCGTGCGCTCGGCACTTTTTATTCGACTTGTTACCGTGAAAGGCGCCGCCACGACATATAAGCCCCGCATGAAGGAGATCGAGTCGGCCGAGAGCGGATCGACGATGCTGTGTGGCGCAACTATTCGTGAGATCTGCTGTAGCCGGTGCTTTGATCACTCGAGACGCGACGTAGCCGGCGCCTTCAAGGGCGCCCGTTGTTTTGTGAACCTCTCAATGCGTTAGCCGCCCGTCCGAGCCGCGACCGGTCGACCGTTACGGATATAGAGATAGTTTCCGTTGCTATAAACCCCATGCCGAGTTCGCTTCCCGATCCAAACACGGGGCCGCACATTGGTCGCCTGCCGTGAGGACGTCGATGGCCGAGGAACGTCTGACGCGGCCATTCACCCGTCGCTGCCCCAACATCCCCATCCGGGTCGACCTCTGCTGTCTGCGTGGGACGGCAGCCGGCCATGAACCGTCGTTCGCCGGCACCGTCAACAGGGCATCCGGACGTCGGATAAGCCCAGCAAACGGACTTTGAATTTTGGCAGACCGAAGCCGCTTCTCGGCCATACCCGAAATCCATGTACCGGCATCTATGAGGCGGTTGTAGATCGCTTTCCCGATACTCACACCCGGGCGGCCACAAATGTCAGCTATCACTTCGAGCGGATGCGGACTTGAAAACCGCTACAACAGAGTCTACTGATACGAGAACTAACGCGGAGTGACTCCATTAATAAGCATTGCGCCACATCGACCTGACTCAGTAACCCAGTGTTTAAAGATAGCGCAAACCTTTAATTCCTTATTATTTTCGCTTTCTGCCTGATACTTGAAATTGCTGAATCCGTCTGCACAGGTTTGGCCATAGGCGCAGCTGCTATACGGTCCACGTCTACACTCGTTCGGGTCATCTGCAAACCTTCCACCATATTGCACGGACAACGGTCTCTCTACATGATACTTTGAGAGGTCAACTTCCACGCACATCTCGTGACAGTGTGCATGAAGCTCGTCCCCACAATCGGGGTCGTCATTCGGAGACTTAACAGGCACCTTGTTCAACCAGCCTTGCCGATTCATTGTATGTTCTTTTCCGTCGTATAGGTTCCAGTTTCTCGGCTCAACGTACTTTTCTGGCCCTACTTTACCGCTGATTTCAAGGTCGGCCGCAGCGGGTGGAGCCCAGAGCAAAACTGATAACCCGATAACGCCGACCAATCCCAATATGGCTCGGCATGGCAGGTTCCGATTGCAGCAACGCAAGAATAATTTTTTGAAAACGCTTGCCGCTACTACTCCGACGACTCGACGCACTGTAGGTGACATAGCAAGCCTCAGAAACAACTTAAATACGAAAAGCACAATGATTCATTGTGCTCACGAAAGCAATTTTAGTTATCTAATTATGCGCGCATTCGCAAACTGGAGTGGACCCATCGGCGACATTTTGACACTGTGGGTGGCTCCCGTCCGGGCACGAATCGACGGAACAACTCCCTCCAGTTTCGTTGGTAGCCGTGCAGGCTAACGCTGCAGATGACATGAAAGAGGCCACCAAGACAACGACGATTTTAAGATTCATCTCGATCCCCATCGTATTATTAGCAAAATGATTAATACTGTCCCGCAATTAGTGGATTCCTTTATAGTCGCCAAAAATTACGGGTGGCCTTCATCCTGCATTTCTTCGAAGCAGACCTTCCAGATGTTTACGAGGACAGTTCGAAAATGCTAATTGTGCGTAAAGCTCATTGAGGCCGGTTTCGTTGGCTTTGAGACCAACGCGAATTGAGTGAGCCCGACGTCGGAGATGGCCACCGATTTTGCCAGCGTTGTGATTGGACCAGCCCAGACTCCCTCATACAACCGCTTCCGCGTGAATAGATAACCCATGACTGGCTCCCCTGGGAAGACAGTGACTAGGCCCCCATGTAGGGCTGTTCGGATTCAACGGGTACCGCAAAATTCCGAGCAAGAATGGTCCGATAAAGTAAATCGGATGGGACAGCGGAAGCGAACTTGATCCCGTCGGCAAAGGTTCCTTGCTCTTCACTTGTCAGTGGTGGAGTCGCGCCCCGGCAAAGCCCAAGGTACAAGGTTGCCGCCGGCGCTTGAACACTCAACGCATCAAACTTAACGCGCGTGCCGCCCTTGCCAGCAGCCCGGGCATAGGTCCGGTTTATCTTGGTACCAGCAAACGTCCAAGTGCGCGCCTGTCCACCCTCAAGCCTTGACATGAATTGCGAATCCGCCGAAATTGCCAGCTCTTCCGCCAAGGCTGCGAACTCGATCTTTGCCCGCTGAGATAAGTGCACGCCAAGTGTTGCGCCATCGGCAAGTGCCGCGCGAATGCCTTGACAGACAATCTGGCTCAAGCTGCGCGCACTGCCCATCCATCTGGCTTTGCCTCCCTCTTTCGCGGGTTCCAACCAGACCGTGCGTTTGCCCCAGTCAATCTCATTTACAAGCCAACTGCGACCGGCCAGCAAGAGAAGGCGGGGACGAGCCTCACCCGTCAGCACCGTCGGGTCGATATAGCCGACCTCCGCACTGCCGCAGCGCCCGGTCAGAAGTTGGGCACCGCTGAATGAGGCCAGCAGGTCTCGATAGTGGCCTCGGCCGAACTCGCGTTCAGTACGCGGTCCAATGCGGACAAGGCCCTCCGCACTATCCAGGTAGGCCTCGTGAATCATGTGACGGACGAGCGATCTAATTCTGTCAGGCGACAATTCGGGAAAACAACGTGCTAGCAGAGCGACAACTTCATTCAGGGGCCACTCTCCGCGTTCCAATGTGGCCACGAGAATCTGCTGCGCGGCGATGTGCCAAGGCTCTTCTGGCGGGCGCGCGGCTTCGACCCAAGCCTCAGACCAGCGGCGCGTGACGCCCAGCGCCAACAGGAAGGCGTCTTGGCTGGTCGTCAAGAACAGGCAATTGCGCCGGCCGCCTGCTCGTCTACCGGTGCGACCCATGCGCTGCAGGAACGACGACACCGTCGAGGGAGAGTCGATCTGAATTACGCGGTCTAGATCGCCGACATCGATGCCGAGTTCCAGCGTAGATGTCGCGACAATCACGCAGTCTTTCTCTTCACCGAATGCAGCTTCGGCCTGCTTGCGCTCGGACGCGCTGAGCGACGCATGGCTGACAAAGGTTCGCACCTGCCTCGCTCGCAGCATGCTGCTCAGTTGCTCCGCGCTGCTGCGTGAGTCACAGAACACCAGGCGCTTTTCGCCGCGGTGCAAGCGCGAAATAACGGTCGCCGCATTTTCTAGCGTACCGACATGGTCAATTGTGACATCGGCATCAATGCTCACCGAGGCGCTACCAACCACACACCTTTCTCCTACGGGGGCGAACCAATCCAGCAACTCGGCCGGGTTGCTGACGGTTGCAGACAAGCCGATTCGCTGGAGCGGTCGTTCCGTGTAGTGCTCTAGCCGACGCAACACCGAGCGCATGTGCCAGCCACGGTCATCAGCGGCGAAGGCGTGCAACTCGTCGACAATCACGACACGCAGATTCCCGAACCATGTGGGGCGGTCCACTCTGACGGAAATCAGCATCGCCTCGAGCGATTCCGGCGTTGTCAGCAAGATGTCCGGAGCCTCTTTCAGCGCTTTCTTCTTGCGTGACTGCGACACGTCGCCGTGCCAGACCTCTACCGTGCGCCCCACGAGCCCTGCGTAGTGGGTCAGCCGATGCTCAAGATTGTTCAGTAGGGCCTTGATGGGACAGATGTACAGGACACTCGTACCTGGCCAGGACTCCTTCAGCATCCGCGACAGGATGGGGATGGCGGCCGCTTCTGTCTTACCACCGGCTGTCGGCGCCAATAGCAGGCAGTGCAAACCGGCATGAATCGGCGGGATTGCAGCCAACTGCGTGGGACGCAGCGTGCTCCAGCCCAACGTGTTGACCACGTGGTACTGGAGGGATGGGTGCAATTGCTCGAATTCGCTCACAGCTCAATGTCATCCACGGAGTTTGCGCTCGCCGCCGCCCGCTCGATGGCAGACATCTCAGATTCGGCCAAGGTCAGCGAATAGTGCTGGCGCGGGTCGAAGTCCGCATGCAGATCCACGCGATCAAGTACATCTGCGACGAGCTTCTTCAGGAACAGGCGCGGCGCCACGCCCACCTTCCCTCCAAGACCACCCGCCACAGCCCGTGCCAAGGCATCCAGGTAGCTGTCATCGACAACGGCGCGAAGGCGCTGCTCGTGCTCGCGCCCTGCCGCGTAAATGTCGCGCACACGGCGCCCCACTGACAGCAGTGCGCTGTGGTCGAAAGGCGCCAATCGGATCTGGACCGCCCTGGGGTTGTCGAATCTGCGGTCCGTACCGAAGTCCACATGCAACCGTTGAGCGAGCGGCGCAAGCCGCTGGACGCCCTGCGGACCATCAAAGAACGCAGGGGTTCCGGTGATCACCAGATATAGACCTGGGTAGCGGCCTGCATCGATCTCGTCGATCCATTGCCTCAGCGCATTAAGACCCTTTTCGCGCGTGTCGGTGCGCATGCGCTGAAGCGTTTCCACCTCATCCAGCACCATCACGAGCCCGGCAAAGCCGCTGTCCCGCAGGATAGTGAGCATGCCGACGAGGAAGTTGCTTGCGCCAAAGTGATCCAAATCGCCCTTGATGCCGGCTGCGCGCTTCACGCTGGCCGCCACGTTGGGCTGGCCGGCCAGCCAGCTGATCAGGCCGTCGGCCAGCATGCCGTCGTTGTTGGCCGATGCCTGCCGGTAAGTGCGCAGCACTGCCGAGAAGGCCGGCGCCGTCTTGCTGATGGCACTGAGTCGCGCTTCCATCAGCGCATCCGTTCGCTGCAGCAAGCCTTGAGCATCGTCCGGGTCCACGGCCGGGTCAGCCAGGACATCTTGCTCCAGGGCGTAGAACCATCCGTCGATCACGCCTCTGAATGCGCCGCCGGCCATGTCAGCCGTGCCGAGGTGTTCCACCAACCGCCGGTAGACGGTCTCTAGCCGATGAAGCGGCGTCTCGCTTTCGTTGATCTGAACTTCGGTCGCCGCGAAGCCTCGCGAGCGGGCGCGCTCTTGCAGCCAGCGGCCAAAGAACGTCTTCCCGGTGCCGTATTCGCCACGCACTGCCTTGAACCCACCGCGCCCGGAAGCCACCGATTCAAGCTCTTCGGTGAGCGTGGGTCCAAAGGTCTCAATGCCTACGGCCAAGGCATCCAGGCCACTGCCTGGCACAGTGCCGCGGCGTAGCGCACTGACAATGTCCTCCCTGCGTGCTTCACTGATCATCGCGCCTCTCCTGTGCGGGGCAACTTGAACTGCTGCTGCAGCAAGGCAATGTTAAGTTCGACCGAGCCAGTAGCTTCATCGACAGTGAGCACCGCCGCCTGGTCTACGTTTAGCATGCGCCGAACTGCACTCAGCAGCCCCCCTATACGCACCTCTACCAGCGCAAGGCGATTCGCCAATGCCGTCCGGGATAGCTTCCCGCCACGCTCGGCAAGCGCCTCTAGCAGCAATCGCATTTTGTCGTCTGGCAAAGCCACACGTGCCGCCAGTTGCCGCTGCGACGCATAGATTGGACTGGACAACAGCCCGCCGATCCAGTCATAAACGGCCCCCTCCTGCGCTGCTGAGGGCTGCAAATCGACCAACGCAAAGAGTCCAGGCTGCGCCTCCGTCTCCGCTGACTTCTTGCGAGTCGGCCTTGGCTGCTGCACCGCAGTTGCGGACTTCCTGGCCTGCAGGATGGGCGGAAGCTCCCACCATTCCGGCAGGTTTGGTGGCGCAGGGCTCCAACCCGCAAGGCTTGCCCCCACTGGAACAAACACGCTCAGCGGCACCGTGACCTCCTGGGGCGATATCCCGCCGTGGTAGCCGTTCTTGCGACCCGCATAGCGGCTACTTTCTCCCCACAGGCAGACCACCGCGTTGGAACCGTCACCGGTGACTACCCGCCCGCCACTGACCGCAACCTCCTGTGAAGACGCGGCGGTCTTGCCCGGCCGCCAACGGTCACTTTCACCGCCAGGAACCAAAGTCGTCCCATCCTCCAGCAGGTGGCCGTGATCCGCAGTGATCACCACCACGCGTTTGGCTTCCCGGGCTTCCCGTAACAAGGGCAGCAAGTGCCGAAGGTCTTCCAGAGCCCAGCGCTGGTTGAGTTGGTCGGGACCGCTGAGATGGTCATCGATCGCGTTGTAGACCACGCCCACGACCCGCTGGCGCTGATTAGAGATGGCTGCCCTGACCTCCGGAGAGAGATTGCCAGCATCAGTCAGGTCTCCCTTGTGAAAGAGCTTCGGTGGCTGTTCAGCCCGACTGTGCGCCAGCAAGGCCGCGTGAGCTGCGAATCCCGGTTTCTCCTGCCCTTGCGTGCCAATCGTCAAACGGCCACACAACAAGCTGGCGCGACTCACCTCGGTGACGGTGGGGACCGCTGCGACGCCAACCAGCGGTTTACCCAGATTCGTTGGCACCAGCTCTGTCCAGCCTTGCCCGGCCACCCGAGAGAACAGCTCGCGAAAAATGCTGTTGCTTAAGCCGTCCATCACCAGTAACAGCGTCGGCTGCGCTGCCGCAATCGGAGCCAGCACCTTGTCCAGAACTCGCTCAAGCGGAACGACGCGCCCGTTGTCCGCCGACGTGTGTGCATTCCATTGCATCAAAGAGTGGGCAAATGGTTTGGCGAACGTGTCGCGTCGAGCAATGGCCGCCTGCCGGCATGCAGCATAGGCGTCAGACAGTTCAGTCAGCTCGTCTCCGCCCAGGAGCCTGAACCTGGCCCAGTCGACATAGGCGCCTTGGTCGGCTTGCCATTCGACCGAGTCGGGCAGTGACTTCCCAGAGGCCATCGGGCTGAGCAGCCAACGCGCCAGGCGTCGCGCCATCTCGACGCGCTCCATGCGCGTCTTCTGGTCGTTCATCAGCGCATGCTTGAGCGCCCGATCGGCCTGAACCTCTACCTGCTCGAGATTACCCTCACTGGGCTCGACGGCGTGAGCGCTCAACGCTAGGGCAAACCCCGTCAAGCGCTGATCAAGCGCCGACGGAAGCACATCGCTCAGCTGTGCAAACTCGGAAATGCGAAGGTCACGCAACAAGGCATCGGCACGATCCAGCATGGGCCGGCAGGCCTCCAAGCCCAAGCTCCGAACCGCTTGTTCCGCCGCGGTAGCCCACGCCCGGCCTTCAGCGACGCCAACATGCCTGTCGTTTACGAAGCGCTCCAGGCGAATCGCCGCCTGGCCCAGTGCGACCTGTCCCTCACCATCGGCGGCGAAGATGACGCCACTGACTAGTCCCAAAGGCAGCGCATCGCTTGTGCAGGCCGCTTCAACGCAACCCAGCACCATGGCGCCCGCCATGCCGGCAGCTTCTGCAAGCCAAGATACGATGTCCGATCGCATCGATACGGGCAAGGGACCCAGCCTCGGGTCTGCATCCGGGGTGATCGACCACCGGAGCAATGCCACGGCGTCCGGCCGTGCCGTCTCGATCCCGAGAAACCGCGCGAGCACCTCTCGCCAAGCCGTCTCCAGATCGAGGAATCCATTGGCTACAGGTTGATAGGCTCCCTGTGATGCACCATCGATCAATGCTTGTGGCATCCAGGCAAATCTACCGAGCCGGGCATCGGTCTCCTTGGCCTCGAACATCAATCGAACGATGTCCCATCCCTCCGGCTGGAACACACGGGCTCGGGCGAGCCGCGCAGCAATGTCTTCAGCAACTTCGTGCGTCGACAAGGGTGTGATGACGACCATACCAAACTCGGCCGGGTCCTGAAGCTCGAATTCGCACAGAGCTTCGCGGATGGCCAGCGACGACTCGCACCAACGCAGTTTAAATTGCCGGCCATGCTGCGAGACGACATCAGGCCAAACTTGCTTGGCGCCCGCGCGAATCGCGATGGCCTGCGCCGTCGGGTCGCTCGCCAGCACCCGTTCGAGCTGTGCCGTGATCTGCGGCGTTGACAAACTCATAGCTGAGTTCCCTTGCGCAGCAGGCGCCAGCTAAGTGTCAACTCCAGGTCACGCTCGTTGGCCACGCGCGCCTTCAGTTCTTCCAGCGCAGCCACCGCATCTGTGCCACTCAAGTGCAATTCCTGCTTCTCATCCACTATTTGTGGCGCTAGGTTGGCCGGTAGCGGTGAGATCGTCACAGGTGCCGGTGTGGGTGCCGGCACACCCGGCGTGGACGTGGGGGCTGGAACAGGAGTCGGCGCAGGCGTAGGGGCGGGAGCTGTCAGCAGTTGCATGGCATCGCGCCCCAGCTCATCGAGCCGGCCTTTCAAGGCAATCACGTGCTCGTCGCTGGTCAGCACTTCAGCGAGGCGCCTCACGATAATCTGCGCGGCCTCAGCCCGATGGTCTTGCAGATTTCGCACTCCATCGAAGAGCTGCCAATTACCCGAAGTCAGTGCATCAGCACAGGCCTTCGCCTGCCCCAAGGTACGGCCAACGGCGGCCTCCGAGGTTTGCAGATCTGCAGTCGCAAGCGATGCAACAACGTCAGTTTCGGTAGCTTGGGTCAGAGCGGCTAACAACGCCTGAGCAGACTCTGCGGTTTGCTGGCGAGCTCCCGTCGCGCCAGCTGCGTAGCGACTCGACCTATCTCGCACCTGGACCACCAGGTGCGTCACCACATCCCGCTTCTCACCGGCCCGCTGCTTCACCTCATCCACCAACTTTCCCACGTTGGCGGCATTGAGCGTCTGGCCCAAGGTCAGGCCAAACAAGCTGGACGCGCGCTGTAGCGCGATCTCCCAGTGGCCGGTATTGGGCAGCGATTGCTCCCGCAATTCCAGCTCGTCAGGCAAGCTGTCCACCGATGGCTCAAAGGGCCCACCACGCATCGTGAAGCGGCGGTTGGTTGACGCAGCGAAAGCCAGGATGATCAGGTTCTGCAACTCAAGCGGCAGCCCCATGGGCGTTGGTGTGTCGATCCACTGCCGCAACTTGGCCGCGGTAATTGGGCCGCCGCCGTCGCGCGCATGGCTTTGCGAGAAGCGAGATTGCCAATGTGGCTCGATCAACAGGTGTGTCTCGCCCATCTGCCCCAATTGGCAGGGGTTCACCACCGCACGCACCAGCTTGCGGATGCCGGCGTCCTGAACCAGCCCGCGGTGCCCCGGTGCTTCGATGGCCTTTTGCACCTCCGGCCAGATCTTGCGAATGACGATCGGCTTGATCTCGGTATCGAACTCGGGGTGGGCCGGATACTGATGGGCGAACAACTGCCCCAGCAGACTCTCGAACGCAGACTTGAAGTCCGCGCCCACCGGCGGCCGCGGCGACAGGGTCGGGTCCAGCGAGCGGAACTGCTGGTCCGCCGTCAGCGGGTTGCTGACCGCGTCGCGGGGCTCGGTGCTAATGCCATAGGCCACTTCCAGCTGCGAACGCAGTTTGATGCGCAGTTGGTCAAGCTGATTACGGGCCAACGCTTTCGCCTGCACGCGATCCACAAACGACAGGTGACCCGCATAGGTCTCGAAGCGATCCCCCTGGAGGATGTAGTCCAGCACGACCAGGCGGCCCAGATCAGCCAGCGCCTTGTTGCTCAGGAAGGAAGGAATCCACAACAAGGTCTTGGTGTCCCCTCCCCGGTATTCCGTGAGTCGCGCCAAATCGTCGGCCGGGCCAAAGTTCGGATCGTCAAACGGGAAGTCCAGCACCACCGTCCACGTGCCCGACCGACCACGCAGACGCTCATCAGTCATTTCGCGGACGTTCTCATACAGCAGTTCGACTTCACGTCGCGTGCCGCGCCAGTTGAACTCGTAGGTGTTGAACAGGTCACCCGTGTCTGCGATCTCCAGTTCTTTGAACAGCGCTTCACGAATCCGCCTGCGGCGGTTGCCCGGATTGTCATTGGCCTCGGCCGCGCGCAGGATCGGCTCGATGTCAATGCCGGTCACCTGCAGCGAGATCACCGGCTGCAAGTCTTCGGTGATCTTGATCTCTCCGATCTCGCTGGCCCAATCGCGACATTTGCGAATAATGTCAGCACCCTCACGTCCCTGAATCGGCGACTTGAACGTACCGTGATTCAGAGCCGCCAATCGAGGGCCGGTCAATGCTTTCAACGCTTCGACTTCCGGCACCAGAGCGCTGAGTAGCAGCGTCTTCAACAGACGGGCATCGTTGCGAAGGTTTTTCGCCGCCGCGGGGTCGGCCTGGCCCAGCTTGATGGCCTCCCAGGTGACGTTGTGCTGCCGCTCCAGCATGGGCAACAAGCGCTGGTTGTACAAACGCTTGGCGTTCTCGAAGTGCAGGCGCATGCCTTCGCTAAAGGGCTCATCGCCCTCGGCGATGGCGTCAAACAGGTCGCCCACGGGAATCAGCTGGCCAAGTTCAAGATCTGCTCGACGGTCCACCAGCAGTTGAAGCATCAGCTTGAGCGCCGTGCGCTCCCGCTGCAGGGCAGCCGATACGGCAATCAAGGTCTGGACCAAAGCCGGCGAAAACGGGTACACCTTGCGGAACATCTCCCGGTCCGCCGTGGTGGTCAACAGCGTATCCAGCACGTCCTTGCGGATCTTCAGCACGTCGTCGAAAGTGCTCTGCAGCGTCTGCCGCGCAGCCTCATCCACCGGGCGCAGCACCCGCTTCTCGGCGATAGCCGGCAGGTTGCGGTCTTCCAGGGTGATGCGGTGGAAGCGTGCCTCCCAGTGCTTCAGCACATCGCCGAATTGCACCTGCACCGAGCCCGCCAGATTCTCACCCACCAGATCACGCAGGTCACGCTGCCGCGCTACAAAGCTGATCAGCGGGATGGGCCGGTCAGCATTGGTGGCCTCCACCAGCTTGACCAGCTTGGTGCCCTCGCGGCTAACGAAGTTGACGTCGGCGGCATGGCTGGCCAGCCACAGCACCAGTTCGTCCAGGAACAGAATGACTGCGTCGTAGCCCAAAGCTTTGGCATGCCGGCTCATGATGCTCAAACCATCGTCGAGCGACACGAATGACTCGCCACTGCCCGCCAAGGACCGGTACGCCGAGAAGAACTGTGTGATCAAATCTCCTACCAGGCGCGAGCGTTCTTCGCCGTTGGGCGCCTCCAGCATCGCAGCCTCAAAGGCAATGGCATCCCAGCCACTTTCGAATGCGCCCCAGCCACCGCCTCCACCGCTACCACTGATGGCCCCATCATTGAGCTTGGCAAAGAAGGCGTCGTCCCCCATGCGGTCCCGCAGTTCGCTGGCATCCTTGAACAGGCCTTCCGCAAGATAAAAGCCCGGCACCGGTGCATCCGGATGCTTCTTGCGGACGAACTCGGCGTACTGGCCGAGAATGGCCGACTCCATGTCCCGCGCGCCGATCATGTGGTATGGCACCAGCAAGAACTTCCGCCCTTCGGTCCAAGCATGGCGGGCCACCACATCAGCCAGATCAGGGGTTGCGCGGGCTTGGGTGTTGCCAGCCAGAAGCAGGTTCAGCACAGCCATGAAGTGACTCTTACCTGAACCGAAACTGCCATGCAGGTAGGCGGCCTTGCTGCCGCCGGTTTGCACTGCTTGCTGGATGAAGCCCAGCGCATTGGCAAAGGCATCCACCAATTGCGGCGTGACGACGTAGTCACGTAGAGTTTGCTCGGGCTCGGTCACGCCCTTGGACAGTTGCAGGACGAAGTCGCCCTGGTGCACCCGCTCGGGGATAGCGATGAGGTCTTTCAGCAGCGTCATTGTTGTGTTTCCTTGTGTTCTCGCGGGCGATCAGCTGACTTTGCGACGACCGTGCTTTGCCGCCACCACGGCGGGCTTCCATGCGCGCAGGTCATCCAGCGTGAAGCCGAGCTCGCGCGCTTCCTGACTGACGAAGCCCCGGTAATAGTCGCCCATGCGCTCGCCGAACATCGGGTCCAGTTCGTTGTGCCACTGCTCCAGCCAGGGCACCAGTTCCAGCAGGCTGGCCAGCAAGGGCTGCAGGCGCGCCGGTTCCCAGCCTTCGCTGTCCTTCATGTCCATGTAGTAGCCGGCCAGTGCCGTCGCCTGCTGCAAGTGGTTCCAGCCCGCCCAAGCGATAACCAGGCTGCCGTCTGAGCCACGTTCGCAGCCGGGATAGCTGATCCAGCGCTCCTTGGGAACGTCCAGCGCGCCGCGCAGGCGCCAGAAGTCGGACTTCAGGAAGTCCTTGCTCTGGTACTTGGGTGGCACGGGGATGGGTCCCACCTCGATGACTTTGCGCTCGTCCTGGTGACGCTTGATCTCCTCGGCCAGCTTCTTCTCGATCCAGGCACGCGCGTCTTCGGAGGTGTCAGTTCCGAAGGAGGTTCGGGCGAGGTCGGCCAACTCGGCGCGCCAGCTGTCACCGTTGTTGGCCACTACCTGAGCGTCGATGGCGTCTTCACGGCGCTGCAGGGCCCAGGTGTCTTGCCACTGAGCACGCTTGCGCAGGCCGGTCTCGGTGTAACGCTGCACCGGCAGGGCCGGTACGGCTTCCCCGGTCACCAATTCAGCCACCAACTGAGGCAGGTCGAAGTCGGCGTGGCCGGCGTACAGTGCGGCGATTTGCAAGAAGTCTTCGTCACGGGACACCGCGTCGGCCAGGCGGCTGGTGCTGCTGAGTTCGGGCGGTTGATCGGCACTGGCAGGCCACAGCGCGGGTGCTTCCAGCCGAGCCAACAACCAGTCGCGCAGAGCGGTTTGTTCCAGGTCTTCCCAACGCGGGGAGTTCCAGCGTCGCTTGAACTCCGGGCGCTCGATCAGGCAGATGGATTTGTCGCTTTCGATCAACTCGATGCGGCGTGCCACTACGCGGCGATAGCCCTCGGGCCAATGCTCTGGAATATCGCTGGTGGGCGTTGAACCGTGGCGCTCGAACCACGTGGTCTGCTCCCGACCGGCGGCCACGCGACGGGCCAGCACGATCTCGAATGCACGCTCGCCCAGCGCCACTTCCACCGGGGCGTGAAACTCCACCTCGTCCGCAGTCACGCTGGCGGGCAACAGGCCATAGAGCCGGTAGCAGCGCCAATCCAGCTCTTCCTGGCCGGCGATCATCTGGCGGCGCAGCTGGGCAGCCTGGTCGCGGCCGGTATCCAGGCTGGCGCGGGTGGGTAGCGCGCTGTGCGCCAGCAGTGCGTCGGGTTGAACGGCGGTGAGTTGGTGGGATTGGGTGTCAACGCGAGCGGCGATGTCGAGTGGGCGGGAATCAACCAACGGGAACTCGGCAACCTGCGATGCGTTGTGCGCGTATCGAAGCTCCCACTTCTCGTCGGAGATGCCTCCGCCGATGCCACCGTTGCCCTTGTTGAAGCATACTTGCTTCAACCAAAAACACGCCACCGACGAATTCAGCAGCCCGAGCAGTCCCAAGTGCTCGTCTTCGCTACGGCCAACGGGCAACTTGATGACCGGCGCGGTCTGCTTGAAGAGCTTACCGCCGCGGTCGAGGACGAAGTGGTTGTGGGTGGCGACTTCAGCGAAGGTAATCGTTAGCGGACGGTCGAGCCGAGTTCCATAGACCTCGCGCAAATCCCACCAGCGTAAGCCTTTTTGCTCGACGGGAACGCCGAAGGCTTTGCGGTCCTTGAGCGATGTTCGATACGACCACAAGCCACGGACATGAGCCTCGGCCTGTTCTGGCGGAAGGTCACCACCGACTGGCAGGTAAGGCCACAGCACACTGAGGTCTGTGTCGGCGCGCCAGTCGCGGACCGAGTCGCCTTCCGCAATCGGTTTACTGCAAGAAAAACCGAGCCGCGAAACCGCGCTGTTCGGCAACATTAGGCAGTTGTCTTCGCCAGTGATTACGAGATAGCCCAGATCAGCGCCCGATGACTTCAGCGTCGCACGGCGCTCTTCCAATGCTTCTCGCATTTCAGACGCCCCACCGCCCCCAATGCTCCAAGGGTGCTTGCCAAACGTGGGCCTTAACGTGTCAGCGACACTGACGAAATTGCTCTCGCTACCAACTTGGTCAATCTGCCCAAGAATCGCGCTCCACACCAGTCCTTGCGACGGATCGGCCGGGGCGCTCGGTTCACCTTTGATGCCCATTACTGTGCGCACGCTCTCATCCACCGGTGCTCGATGGCGACCGAACAGGATAACGGTGGGCGTGCCATGGCCGGGGATGTAGGCGCCGGAGGTATCCACCACGTGCGTCAGGTCCAACCGGGGCAACACCTGCTCGATCAGCTTGCTGCCGAACTCGCGCTTCATAAATGAGTTGGCCGTGATCAGGCCCACATAGCCGGCGCTGCGCCCATCTGCCCCCGTCACCGCCAGCTCGAAGAAGCGCTCGGTAAACGGCGCGCCCAACGAGTATTGGCGATGACAGCTGGCGTACTGGCGCCGGTAGGCCGCATTGAGCGCCGCATCCTTGACGACGATGTAAGGCGGGTTGCCTACCACCGCGTGGTATTGGCGGCTCAGGATGCGCTGTACTTCGCTCAGGTCCTCACTTGCGTAGGCATGGGCCAAGCCGGTGTCGGCATGGCTCTCGCCAGCGTCAAACAACTCTTGGCTGTACGTCAGGCCGAAACGGGTGCCGTGCAACAGGCTGTCGCCGATGGCGACTGAAACTTTGAAGTCGTGCGCATTGGCCAGACGCTGCACACCTGATGCCTGCAAAGCAGCCACAAACAGGCGAAAGCGGGAAATAGCGACCGCAAAGGGGTTGAGGTCCACACCCGCCACGGCATCCAGTGCCTTCTGCGCCAAATCCACCGGGTTGCGGCCGGGCTCGTTCCGCTGCCACTCGGCCAGCAGCCGGTAGAAGCCACCCAACAAGAAGTGGCCCGATCCGCAGGTGGGATCGATCATACGTACCTCGCGGAACCCGAACTCGCGGATGGCCGGCGTCAGGGTGCGGTCGAGGATAAACTCCTCGACGAACTCCGGTGTCTGCAGCAGCGCGTAGCGTTTGCGGGTGGCCTCGGACAGGTCCTGATACAGATCACCTAGGAAGCGGGTGTTCCAAGCCGGGTCGGTGAAGTCGTGCAGCAACGTGCCGGTGTTCGGGTCCACCTGCTGCCAGAACTGGCGCAGCGCCATGGCTGCGTCGCCGCTGATGCCCAGCCGGAAGGCCGGGTTGTGGACCTCGTCAAAGAAGGTGTGCAGGCCGGGTAGCGTGCCCGCCTCGCGGAAGGCGGACAACAGGTGGTCACGATCGTTTTCCAGCGGGTGGGCCCGGAAGTAGGCCTCGTGCCGGTCGCGCACCAGTGCCAGGCGGCCTGATTCCGGCGTGCCGCCCAGCCAGGGGCGATCGACCAGTTGGTTGTCCTCGATGAAGCGCAAGAATACACAGCTCAACAACCAATGCACGCCGGCCTGGGTGATAACCTGGTCAGCCCAAGTCTCGAAGGTCTCGGCCGAGCGGTCTGCATCGCGGGCAGCCTGCCATTCGGCTTGCAGGCTGATCTTGAGCTCGGCGATCTCTTCGATGCGTTGCCGCAGATCGCCTTCCAGGCGTTTGAGCAGCTTGGTCAGGTCAGACAGTAGTTGGGGGGCGTTGATCACTGTGGAAGCTTTCCGGCTACGGACGGACTGGCATGGCTGCCCGTCTTGGCCCGGTGTCTATTTTCGACCCAAGCCTGCGGCAATGCCAGGGCGCGGGTATTGTTGATGTTGTTGACAAGGGGCACGGCCACGCCGTCGATGACAGGTAGCCCCTGGTGGCTGGAGGGCAGCAGCACCCATGCGCTGGGCGTGTGACCTGGCCGGCCGGCGTACTGTTCGAGTTCGGTGACGAGGCTCATCAACTCATAGCGGGCCAGGAGCCCGACGCACACCAGCAGGATGGGCGATGGGCTGTTCAGCAAGGCGGCTCGCACCGCCGGCAATGCGCGCTGCACCAGGCGTTGAAGGTTGATCCAGTGCCGGCTGCTGCGGTCAGCGGCATCGGCTTCAAGAACGACGCTCCAGTCCACTCGTGCGGCCTGGGCCTGTTCACGCAGGGACACGAGCAGCAGCGCGTCGAAGTTGACGCGCTTCACGGCCACGGCAGATGTGGCGGGGTTGCCGAAGCGGTGCAGCAGCTCGGCCTCCGCGTGGCGCGCGAGGCGAGGATGCACCGTCAGCGCTAGCATGCCGCCTTGGTCCAGTGAACGCACGAGGCGCTCCTCAACGGCGGCGGCCTGGGCCACATCGCCATCTCCCATTACATGGTTGGTCAGTGAGGTGGCGTGGCGAGAAAACTGGGTAGTGGTGCCTGCCGTCTGCCCGCGCCCCAAGGTGGCCAGCCTGTATGCGCCACGACCATCGGCCGCAGTGACATCCCAGGCCAAGGGCGCGCCGGCCTCTTCCAGCAGGCGATCCAGACCGGGGCGATGAGGCAGTGCCGATGCCTCGGGGTATCGGCCACGGACGCGATCCTGGATGTCCTTTACGCGAAGCTCGGGGGCCCCCACCAAGGCACCCAAAGACTGGCGCAGTGCCTGGATAGGCGCCATGCCCCGAGCGTACATTTCTTGCCGGCTGGAGACAGCGGCCTTGCGGGATGCCGAGGCGGCCAGTCGCAGCAGGCGGGTGGGTGTCAGCGGCGTGGGCACGGTGCCGCCGGGCTGTTCGGCCGCTGGTAGGGCCACGCCTTCCAGCATCTCAAGCACACGTGCAGGCGGCAACAACGGGTCAGCCAATGCGCAGGCATCTGCCGCGCTGCCCAGCTGGCGCGCGTAGTCGGCCCAGGCTGCGGCGCTGGCGATCAGCATGGACGGTTGATGGTCGAATGCCTCGAAGCGTGGACGATCGAGGTGAGCCTCGGCCTCCGCCGCGCCACGCAGGACGGCGGTGGCCTGCCGCAGCCGTTCAGTGTCATCCTGTGAAGCGCAGCCACGCAGGGCCAGCAGAGCAAGCGCTCCTTCCTGCGCACTTATCACACTGCCCTGGCCGCGGACGAGCGAATCAATTTGATGACGGAGCTCCGTGAAGGCCGGGTTCTTGAGCCACCGTTCACGGGCCTTGATCAGGGTCGCCGTCAGCGTACCCCGATCCACTTCGCCGGCCTGCGCGGCATCACCAAGGCTGGGCCAGGTACCGGCTCTCACCGCGTCGTCCAGACCCAGGTAGTGCGCCAGGGCCGCTTCTTCCGGCCGGTCGTCGCCTGCCGGGCGACGAGGCAGCAGTTGAGCGGCCAGCTCGTTGATGCTGACTGCACCTTCAACCTGTTCGTCAGCGTCGTGCGCGACGGTTCTGCCCTGAGTGAGGTCTGGCCGCAGGCGCGCCAGTTCTTTGGCCGTCAGCCGGATTTCCTTGCGGATTTTGTCCCCAACGCCCCTAAGTAATCGAAAGCGGATGCGGTCCACCGCCAACAGCTCGCGGGCGTTGTGCACGCCCATACGCTCAAGCACGTCCTGGGCTTCCAGGCTGTAGCCCAACTCTGCCATCGTGGTCTGCGGGGTGGCTGTCAGGGCAATGGCGGCCAGGCCGCTGGCGGGCGCTGCTTCGATAGGGTGGACCGTCTGCCGCGCCGCGAAGATGGCGCGCCATGCGCGGAGCACGTCCTCGGCGTTGTCGAAACGCTCGCGGAAGTCGCGCCTGAGCGCCTTCTCGAAAAAGCTGGCGAAGCCTTCGCGCGTGACAGGGTCGAAGACGTCTCTTTCGATCGTGGCTTCAACATCAAGCATGGCCGGAGACGTTTGGCCATCGCCCCACACCGGCGGCTGACCCACGGCCATCTCGTAAAGCGTGACGGCAAGGGCGAAGCGCTCGGCGTAGAGGTCCCAACGCGGCGGCCGGCGCAGCGAAAGGAAGGGGTCGAGGTAAGGGTGGGTCCCGGCCGTGATGTTGTCGGCCGGCGTGCGGCACAGCGAGAAGTCGAACAGGACCAATTGCAACTTTCCGCTGCGGTTCTCAGAGATGCCGATATTCTCGGGCTTGATGTCGCGATGCGCCACGCCTTCGGATTCAAGATGGCTGACGGCCTCGATCAGCTCTTCGCCGAAGCGTTGCAGCATGTCGAGCGACAGGCGCCCCTCGTCCTTGAGCTTCTCCGCCAACGTCTTGGCGCCAGCGCTCTTGAGGAGCAGCGCGGTTCGCCCGGCGACCGTAAGCGTCTCACGGTGGGCCACGATATTCTGGTGGTGCAGGCGGGCAAGCACCTCGCCCTCTGCAACCAGTCGATCGTTGTGGGCGACATCGCAGGCCACCTTGAGGATGGCCTCGTCATCGCTGCCATCGCGGCGTACCAGCAAGGCATCACTGGACGAGCCACGCCCCATGCGTTTGACAACAGTGAAACCGCCGTCAAGCCGGTCGCCCGCGCTGGCGATGCTGGGGTCGACGGTGACTTCGGGATCCGGTGTGGTCAGCTCGTCTTCGACGAGGTCGAGGTCGTCGAGGAAGCCCTGGATTGTGTCATAACGCGTCAGCAGATCAGGCGAGGTGGCGAACTGGATCAGGTCTTGCTGGCGCGCGCCGCAGCCGTCCATCGTGTCGGAGAGCCTCAAGCCCTGACCAATACGAAGCTTCTCGGACAGATCCAGCGTTGACTCCGCCGGAGGTTGTCCGGTGAAGATGTAGAAGGCAATGCAGCCGAGCGAGAACACGTCGAGGCTGGCGCCTTGTGCAGGGTCGGCCCGCGTGGTTTCGGGCGCAAGGTAAATGAGCCCGGGGTCTTCGACATAGTCCTCAACGTGGCGTGTCCCAGTCGTGCGGTGAATTGTGTCGGGCGCAGCCGAACCCCCGACGTTGCGCGACGCGGTCTGCCAATTCATGAGGCGCAGGTGCATGGCACCGCTGTCCGCACCGTGAACGAGAATGCTTTGCGGACCCAAAGCACGGTGGTAGAGGCGGTTGGCGTGGGCATACTTCAGCGTCTCGGCTACGTCACGAACCAACTGCAGCCGCTGTGTCACAGTGAGCGTTTTGCCTTTTTCTCGAAGCAGGTGGTCTAACCGGACTGCCTTGGGATCGTGGTCGAAAATCAACGCCGGGCCAAGTTCAGTTTCCTTGTAGTCTTTGACGCGCAGGATGCCTGGGTGATCGATGCCCTCGAGGACCTCAAACTCACGGCGTGCCTGACGGAGTCGGGCCGCACGAATTTCCGGGCTGGAAGCCGTGGCCACGGTGTAGATGCGCACACGCCTGTGCACCGTGTCGATGCTTACGTGGCTGGCCTCCCAGTCTTGGAAGCCTTCGCCCTCGGCGATGAGTTTGATCAGCCTGTAGTCACCGACCTGGCGATGCTTGTTGGACGTGCGAATGCCCGCCTCAGCCAGGCCTCTGGCAATGGCGCGGGCCTGCGTGGTGTCGACGGGCGTGGTCGCCCTCGTGGTGATGCCATTGCTCAGCGCCCCGACGATGCCGGGATCGTCCATGGCTCCCGGCCGGCCGTGCTGGAACGTGGCGCTCTTGGCCAAGCCCTCAAGCTGACATGCCAAGCTGCTGGACGACAAGAAGATGGCCGGCTCTACAAAAGGCAACCGGATCTTGGCCTTGATGATGGCCGGCTGGCGGCGCAGCAAGCTGGCCAAGCGCTTCGCCTTGCGATTGGCCAGGATCAGCGGGTTGTCGTAAGTGGACGACCGGCCGTCGGTGGTCCACGTCCAGCTATGGGTGTCACCACGGAGCACCCCCGGCCGGCTTTTGACCTCGACCAGGAAGAGTCCGGCGGGCGACAGCACCAGTGCATCGACTTCGCTTACCTTGCCCTCTTCGTCGATGAACTCGAAGTTGGTCCACACGTGCCACGAATCGCGGTCGGGCAGGTTGGCCCGCAGCCATTCAAGGGCTTCGCGCTCCCAAGAGAAGCTGGATTCAGCAATGACGTGCCATCGGGATGCACTAAGCGTCACGCAGAACTCCTTTCGGAGTCAGGCACGTACTCAAACAGCTCCCCGATCTGACATTGAAATAGTCGGCACAAGGCATCGATGGCGGCCAAGTCCAGCCGCGTCGCAGTCTCCTTGTACAAGAAACTGACGGTGCTCCGATTCAACCCTGTGAGTCGCGAAACGTCAGAGATGCGAAGCTTGTCGCGGCCCATAAGGGTCGATAGATGACAGCGGACCATAATTCGCCTGCTTTTCCGGGGGTGATGCGCAGAATAGCAAAATGTTCATCTGCGCACAACCCGCGTGAAATGCGGGTGGGCCCCCACTTGCGTGCACGGCGGCTCGCGCAGCTTCCGTCTGGCGCTTCTACGAAGAGGTTTTCGAAGCGGGCGGGGTTTATCTGGCGTTATGCAGCGCCAGCGTGGAACTACACACACGAAAACAGGGAGGCGCCGATGTGGTGATGCGCCTGCCATTCGGGACTGCTAGGCAGCTTGGGTTGCACATCAATGTCTCGCCCGAGCGCTTGGAGTCGGCGCGCGACAAAGATTAGACAGGGTAACTTCAACGGCTGAGTGGCACTTTCAGCGCTAGAACGACGCAATCGATTCTGTCTGGCCGCTCAGTGACTAATCCTGACGGGACGACTCGCGATGGATCACATCTAGTTTTCAGGTTGGTCGGGCTGCAGATCCCTCCGCCGTCTTGGTGAAGTGAGCAGATACCCTTAACTTTCAAGAATTCCGAACAGCTAACCATGCACTGCGACGTGCCGCGCTGACAGCGCCGGTTTTGCAGGTTGGTAATCTCAACGTTGGGCAAGCCCGCAGGGCGCGTCAGGCCGCAGGCAAAGGTCCGCGGGGAGAGTGTGGGCAACTGCGATACCGCGAAGCGGCTGTCCACGCCATCGGCGGGGTGGGCAGCGCTGTTGTCCATGCTCGGGCGCGGGAACGATCGCAACCCTGTCACACCCTACCGCCGTGGATTTATGGACAAACCCGCTACGCGGGTTTCCGTCCTGAGCGCTGCGCGCTCCCCTGTTGACAAGACGGGACAACCCTTCTGGCTGCCCCACCTTGCCAACAGGTCGGCCGTTGCCCACAAGCTCCACCGCGCGCCACCACGAATGAGATAGGAAGGCACGGACCAAACACCGGCCCCCGATTCATCAACCGCGTGGCCGAGCCCCTCCCCCACTCGTTTGCTGCGGTTGTTCCTGAGGTTCAGGAGCCTGGTCTGCATCACGCTCCGTGCGCGCACCTAGCAAAGGCGCGGCCCTGTCCCCCAAGCTTTTATAGCGTCGTATGCTCGCCTGCGCTATCTGTTGCCTTCGCTCGGCCACGATGGCATTCATCGCAGGATCAGCAAACGTGATGTTCATGTGCTTTTCCGCTGCCAGCTCGGCGACCCTGCGTTTCAGCTCGTCAGTCCCGGCCATGTCGAGCCGGTTACCCCATCTCGCAATCGCAAATCGCAACGCGGTTTCGATCGTTTTGTCGTCTTGCCTGAGGAGGGCAACTTCATGCCTGCGGTCCACAATGATCTTGTCGGCTCCGCGCGAGTACGAGACGTCACCATTCACGTGAACCACGTGGGACAGCGCAATGTCCTCGTGGAACGGATCGCGCACAGCGGCCGACATGTATTCGGCCGATTGCACGGCGACGCTGCCTTCGATCGGACGTGGTTTGTCGTGTTGCATCCTGCGCAACTCGGCAAGCGCCAACTCGTCGCCGGTCTGCGCCCGTTCCGCAAGGAAATCCAGATACCGCTCTGCATACGGTCGATTTCTCGCGGCCTTAAGTTCGGCGCGCTCGCGGTCGATCTGCTCACGCAACGCAACCTCACTTGTTGCGCGCTCCATGCGTGCGATCGATAGCTGCGCGCGGATCTGCGCGGCGTTGCCGGCGCTGCGCTCCGCGTTAAGCTGCGTGCGCCTTGCCTCGAAACTACTTTTGACGGCCGTCCTACGGACCTTTTCGCTCTCTCGTTGCACGGTGCGGCGCTCATCAAGCTGTTGCGATCGCTGCTGGTTCCATGCCTGGTATGCCCTCCATAGGTCGGGCCTCGGGGCTTGCACGAAGACTGGCCGATCGTCACCGCCGTGTACTTTCCGCACCGCTGCAGCCGCCCGGAAACGTTCCAGACCGGCGCTATCCCGCTCTTTCTCATAGGTAACGCCTCGCTTTTGCAACCCATTCCATTTGTAGACTTCTCCTAAATCCTGCCCCTTAAAATGGATGCCCCCGATCTCGAAGCTGAAACCATTCAGGCGACCAGTGCTTGCGAGATTAACTCGCGCATTAACCCCAACGGCTTCAAGCCGCTGTGCAAACTCTAGTGCACTCGGCTCTCCTTTCACTGCGCCATCAATCAACCGCTGCAAACGCTCGCGCGGCGGTTCCTGCCTCGTTCGCGTCGCCAATTTCGTTTCATTTCGGCTTGATTTCTTCCGCTCTGCCCGAGCATCTCCGAGTCCCGGAGTTACGATTAATCCATGTTTCTTTTCAAGCTCCTGTGTTGCCTCGATCGCGTGGCGGGCTTCCCACCGACCTAGCCAGACACTCCCATCCAATGCTATTCGTGACGCGATAATATGAATATGGTCATGGTTCGTATCGTTGTGCCTGACCACTACATAGGGTCTTTTATCAATTTCGAAACCCATACGCCCCATAAAATCCCGTGCTACCTCGTTCCACTTCTCAGTAGACAGTCTCTCATCCTTCGACAAAGCGAGCGAACAATGCCACACCGGCTTTTTTATATCCGGTCTCAATATCCGCACTACTGCAAACTCACGTGCAAGAGCCATCGGATTATCCCCGATCACATTACCGCCGACGAGCTCTGCTTTTTTCGTGTGGGTGGCCTTTGGACCTGCGTCAAAAACGTAGTTTAGCGCTCCACGAAAACCACCCCCGCGAGTAATGTTGGCTTTCATAGTTATTCTTCTTCGCCGCCGTCACTAGCTGGCCGCACGCCAATTAAATCGCGGCGCAAATCATTCACCAAGTTGCGCAATTTTCTCAGAAAATCCAGCGGATATTCGTGCGCCCACCCTTCGTTGATCGCAGTTTGATATTGATTCAGGTTACCGGCAACGCGCGCCATTGCCGCCCACGCCTCGCGGTTGATCGCCGGAATGGTCGGCGGCAACTGGTGAAGCGCAGCAGCACGTAGGTACTCTCCGCGCTGCATGGACACTCTCGCACGCAACGAATCCAGTCGGTCTATCTCCCCGGCATTCAGGCGGACTGACACCGTGTGATCGCGCTTGTCGTCGGAGTCTAGGGGCACCGGTCCACGGCGACGCCTCTTGCTAACGTCAATGGTCATGCATCCTCTTCTGCAAAGTTGAGCGAAGCGAAACGCGCAGCGCCGAGCGAAGCGCGGCGCGAAGGCAACCCCAGAGCAAAGCGATCGGGGGCGAGGGCTTCGCCCGAGGGTAACAACTCAAGCGAAGCGCGAGTTACACCTTGCTACCTCTCCGACTAGCGAACCACGTCTGCGGCCTCCTAATTAGGACAACATACATACGCCACGTAGCTTCGGCAACATCCAAATAAGACGCCGCCCAAGAAGGCACCCAAAAAGGCCGATTTTTGCCTGTATTGCGGCCGAGGATCGGCCGCATACTGGCCGCAATGGATATACGGAGAGAAACGCGGATGACGCGAGAGAGGCTCACAGTCGCGCTGCGCGCCTTGGCGAATGATGACAAGGCTCGATCGGAGACCGCAAGACTCCGAGACGTTTTCGATGAAGTGGAAACCGTACTGCGATCGGGGGTTCGTCGTAAAGCAGTGGTGACAGCACTTCAGGAACAGGGTTTCAAAATGACGCTGGCCAGCTTCAAATCGGCCTTGGAACGGATCAGGGAAGAGCGAGCTGAGGCTGGCATACCTTCGCCCACGAGAATGATCAAAACGTCCTGTCAGCGAGCCACGACCACTCCGGCCGTACATCAAATCACCCCACTGACGCAGAGCAACCTTCACATGGGACCGGAGGCCGTTTCACTGGAGAGAACACACGGCTCGCCCAGCCATAAACCAGTAGTTGAACGGCCGAAAACATTCACGCGCACCAAGAAAGAACTTAACCTGGACGAATAAGAGAAAAATTTATGCAAAACACCAATCACCTATTTTTGCAGTCGAAAGGCGGCATCGGGAAAACCGTCACCTGTAGCTATCACGCAAACTGGGTGATGTCCCGCCACCCAGGAACTCTCGTGGCTTATGACATGGATCAGGAAAACCAAACCTTCGCGGCCTACACAGCTTTTGATGCGAAACATTTCAACGTCATGCGTGAAGGATCTCGCACTTTCGACCCGAAGAAATTTGACCCATGGGCGATCGATCTTATGTCACATAACGGCAATGCTGTCATTGATACTGGGTCGAACAGCTTCTCTCCCGTCCTTGCCTACATCATCGAAAATGATATTTTCGAATTATGGAAAGAACAGGGGAAAAAAACGTATATCCACATCATCATCGGTGGCGGAGACACGTATAAGGAGACCGCCGACGGTTTTAATGATATTGCCGAGGTGGCAAAGTCCGCGAATATTCCCATTATCGTCTGGGAGAACGAGCATAACGGCGCACTGGCAACTGAAGCCGGAAAGCATTTTTCCGAAACCAGTCTGTACAAAGGCTATGAGAAGAATATCGCCGGCCGAGTAGTGCTGTTTAAATATAACCCAGAGACAAATGGCGTTGCGTGGACACGCATGAATGCAGCCCGCCTGACGATTGACGAAGTTATGCAGAACGCAAAGTACGATTTCTTCGACAAGCGCCGTCTTAATCGAATGTTCGATGACGTTTTCAAGCAGCTCGACGCGGTTGGCTGGTAACTATGGACTTGCAAGCACTTCGGGCGCTCATCCTAGAAAAACGGGATATGAAAATCTCCGAGGATGATCCGCTCTTTCTAGTTCTGTTGATCATCGAGGTAGTCCTGGCCGACGCTTTACAGAAACAGACCGCAGCGCTAGATCCGATCCTCGAGCAGATAAAGAAACAACGTGAAGAGCTTATTTCGTCGGGCGAAGAGGCAATGACAATGATCGAGGGCTGCGCACAGCGAGAAGTCGCCTCTCTGATGCAAAGCATGCGGGACGCCGCGTTCAAGGCCCTCGAAAACGCCAGCACCATAGCTGACGATCGATATGGCGATCTGATCCGTAGCCTCGATGATGCTGTGAGCAAGGCGGAGACTCAGGTTGGCGAGCTTGTAACCAAGCTACACGAGGCCGTCAAAAAGGCGGATGGCCGGGACCGTCGGCTGCGAGTCCTCACTGAACACGACATCCAGTGGTTGAGTCTGCGACCTGCTATTGCGTCGAGAGGCTCCGGCAGCAGGTCATGGGCTCAGGCGTTCTGGAACCGAGTTCGACGGATTCTCAAATAAGGGGAATAAGCCAAGTGACCGTCCCAATGTTACACAGTCGCATGTTTTTCTCTGTCAATCAAACAACGTTTTGACTAGCAGTCAAATTACATGCTGGTAATAAAAAATAGTTGATGAAAATTGCGCTATAGCGCAAACACACAACCGAAGGGGATTGCATCGACGGCGTTAGTGGTGACAATTGATATTGCTAAATTATTTCTATTTAGTTGTACATAATGTATGTGTGGCGGCGTATCAGGTGGCTGGCACCGCCCAATACGCCTAACCCTGCCAAACCTGACTGGAGGTTCGCCATGGCTGATCCAATTTTACAAGCATCCCACCCCCTCGCGGCACTGCCGCTCGATTCCGATCTCGCGTTGATATTTGAAATGGAAGATCCATTCCTGATGAAACCCGAACGCATCCAAGTACTCATTCAGGCGACTGAACCGGGCGAGCTTCGTGGCTTCCTGTTTGGCCTTCTGGACCAGCGACTCGCATCCATTTATTCGGGCGGTCGCTAACAAGCATTGTTTTTTGCGATGTATCGCTTTTTACGACGTATCGCCTTTTGCGACGTTTTCAAAAAACTATTTTTCTCGGGGCTTCTTCATGAAGAACAATAAATGTCTTCCGTTGGCTGTGATCGCTGCTCTCGTTCTTTCCGCGTGTGGTGGTGGCGGCAGTGACGGCGGCAGTAGCGCTCCTGCCGTACCCCAAACTCCGCAGGACCCGACGCCGCTGACAACATCGGCTCCGACGTCGACCTATGCGGCTTCCAGCATGCAATTCGCCGCATTCAACCAGTTGAATGCGTACCGTCTTGCGATGGGTGTCGGTGCGCTGACGCAAGACCCGATCCTGGACACGTCAGCCCAGGCACACGCGACCTATCTGAACGCGAATTTCATCAACAGCAAACTCACCGCGTTGTCGCATGATGAATTGTCGAGCTTCGCTAACTACTACGCCGACACCCCTCTCGATCGGGCACGTAAGGCTGGCGCACCGGCTACCGAATGGATCGGCGAGACTGTGGGCGATTCGATGCTGGCAAGCGATGCAGCCGCCGGCAAGGACTGCGTAAACCAACTTTACAATACGGTGTATCACCTCGCCGGGATCACCGATCCTCAGCAAACGGTCGGCATCGGATACATGCCGGTTTCCGGTCAACTCGGCTTCGCGGTCTGCAACTTCGACTTCGGATCGACAACCGGCGTCTACGGCACGCCGCAGGCGAATGCTATTCCCGGATACGGTAGCCAGCAGATGGCGACCACAGCAGTAGCGCATGTGCCACTGGCAAACGAAACGGGTGTCGCGCTCACGATGGTCACGGAGACGCCCAACCCGGCCCCGAGTATCACGACGGCTTCGAACGGCAGTAGCGTTCCAGGGCTGATTCTGATTCCTGCAGCGGCGCAAGCCGGGTCGATTGCGAGTGCAACCGTCGATTCCAACAAGCTGCTCGGCGCGGGCGTTACCGCCTTCGTGCCGTCGCAGGCCCTTGCTGCGAACACCGTCTATACGGCGAGCTTCACGGGTGCTCGTGATGGCGCACCAATCAATCTCGCGTGGTCTTTCACGACTGGCAACTGATAGGGGAGAGCCAAATGAAACTCGCATCCTATTGGTTCAAGGTGGCACTCGTAGCCGTGCTACTGCTCACAGGCCGTGCCGCATTCGCTCAGCCGCCGGTAGGGTGCGGGGATGGCAATCAAGATGCGCAATGTCTGACCCCGACCTATCAAGCCCCGCAAATACAGCCGGCCTGTTCGACCGCCGCCGGCTGGACCACGGCTGCCGCCGCTCAATGGATCGGTTCGCGCTGGACGTCGCCAACGTGTAACTACCAGGCTGAGCCGGTCTGCCCTCCGGGCGACACAACCGTGTCTCCGGCGGTATGGACCGGTTCCACATGGACCGCGCCGAGCTGCGCGGCACCGCCGCCGATTCCGCCGTCTACCCCTGATCCGATGACTTCGTGTCAAACGAGCGTCCCGAGCGGCTTTTCCCTCGCGGGTTTTATGAATGCCAACGGTCACGACCCCAGCTTTCCTGGCGATGCCGTGCTGGAATGGAACGGTTCCGGCCCTGTGTACGAGACTGAATGCCATGGCGGCCAGAACTTGTACTTTCTGATGTGCTCGGTGTCTCCCGGCGGGAATGTGGATCGCTGGACTCAGACGCAAGTTGTCTTTGACGGTAACTGCGGACACTAAACCAGTAGCCTTGGTCATTAATAAAGGAGTTCTTGATGCAAAAGATCGCCATTTATATCGAGTCCTTGCGTCGAATGACGCGTCGCCAGCGTCCCAACCCGGAATTGGCCCAAGGCGTGAAGGACCTCTGCTTTCTCACACCGATTGTTGCTGTCTTCATGGTGTACGCGCTATATCACCATGACAACATCTACTGGCTTTACTGGCTCGGTGCCGTACTTACCACGAGCGTTGTGCTTTGGGGCTGGACTCACGTGGTCCGCGAGATCATCAAAGAATTGAACGCGATCGCAAACCTCATTGGAGATCGGAAGTGAGCGCACAAAAACAACAACGCCCAGCTCTGAAACTGGTGAAGACAATCGGCCTCAACATGATCCCCGGTTACCCGATTGTGAAGGCGCTAGGGAGTGCCCGCGCAACGATCATGACCGGCGCGCATGCGATCGGCGAGTTAAAGGAACAGGTAGAAGGGCAGACAAAGACGCGACGCGTGCGCACATGGAATCAGGCGTTGGCCGCACGACCGGCTGACGCGCTCCCGCTGGCAAAGATCGCCAGCGACTGCCTTACCCGCAAGAGGGTCGCGCTCGCGTTTGTATATGTGTGCTTGTCGTACGCGTTCGGCGGCATCCTCGGTGGCGATATTCTCGGCGTCTATGGCGGCATCGTCGGTAGCACGATGCCAGCGCTATTCGTGCTCCGTGACGAACACCGGCTTTGGCAGATGGAGGTTGGCCCGACGCGTCCCGATGAACCACTGGGTAGCGTGAGCGAATTCCTTCGCACGCGTGGCGTCCTGCTGCGCCTGCTCAATCCGTATCCTTTCCGGTAAGCGCGATGAACACACTCACAAAACGCACCGGCTCACTGTTTGCCCTCTTTTGGCTGGCCGCGACGTCGCCGGCAGTCATGGCGCAGCAAACCGAGTCCATCGGCCAGATTACGAGCGCGGCCAACAACGGCACTGACAAGTCGATGTCGGTGCTGCAAATGGTTTTTGGATCGATCGTCACGAACCCGCTTTCGGGCGGCGGCTCTGGCGGTATGCTCGCTCACTTGTTCCTCGTGATGAACGGCTGCATTCTCGGGGTAGGGGCGATTTGGGCGCTCTATCACTTCGTCTCGGCTCTGATCGCGACCGGCGCTGAGGGCGAGTTTCTCGGCCAGAAGAAGTCATCGCCTTGGTATGTGGCTCGCATGGGCGGCGGATTCAGCATGCTGGTGCCAGTGTTCGGGGGGTACTCGGGCGCACAGGCAATCATGCTTTGGGCCGCGATGCTCGGCGTGGGCATTGCAAACCTGAGTCTGGACGCGGCGACCAGCGTGCTGGCGAGCGGTGGCTCGATGCTCAGTTCTCCCGTCGCGCCACAGGTAACGACGCTCTCCAAAGCGCTCTACGAAGCGAACCTGTGTGCGCAGGCCGCAAATCAGGCGCTGTCTAACCTGCCCGACGATACGGACGTGTCGGCCGACGCGAGCGAAAAGTTTAGTGCGAAGACCGCGACAGGCAAGATCGTTCTGATGAACCAGAACGGGTTGTCGTGCGGCGGCGCACAGATCGACGCAGCATCTTCAGCAGCTGCAGCCACTCCGCCAGATGACGCATCGGCCACAGGCCTTGCCGCATACGCGCCGGATACCGCCAGCATTTCGTCATCGTTGCAATCAGCCCAGCAAAGCGCGCTCACTGCCATGCAGGCCACGCTTTCGAGCGCCGCGGCAGATTACATCAAGGCGGTGAACAGCGGCAAACGGCCTGAGGATCCGCAGCAAACGATCAACAACGCCGCGCAGGCCTACCAGCAGTCAATCCAGGCCGCGATAAGCGCTGCCGGCGACTCGATCAGCAACGTAGGCACCACGGTTCAATCGAACCTCACTCGCGACGGCTGGATCATGCTGGGTGGGTGGTATCAATCGTTCGCCATGGCAAACTCGCAGCTCACCACCATGGCGAAGTCGAGTGCGACAGGCGTGCCGCCGACCAGTCTGGATAGCTTGCCTTATCCGGCTATCTACAACACTGTGCTGGCGGTATACCACCAGCAGATCCAGCAGGACGCGTCGACCTCTACCGCGAACTCCTCACCCTCGTCCTCCAGTGAATCACCGCCAGCAGCGACCAACCTGTTCACGGGAACCACCGACCCGCAGGGCATCTTTACGAGCCTGTTTCCCGGCCAGGCCCTCGTGAACAAGGTGATTTCTCTGACGTCCAGCGCGGGACCATCGGGTTCGAACGGCGGAACGGGCATCAACCCGCTGATCGGCATGAAGAACCTCGGAGACACCATCCTCGATTCAGGCTGGACGCTACTCGCGGGATATGCCGCTGCCAAAGGTTTCGAAGAGGCGACCGGATCGACGTTAGGAAAGGTTGTTTCAACGGCGCTAAACCTTGGAACCGGCGGTGTGTCAGGCGCAGTAATGGGTGCCATCAAAGGTGTTCTGGATGCGCTCGGACCGTTGTTTTTGATGCTGGCCATCGCGTTGTTTTTCTTCGGCGTGATGCTCTCGGTCTACCTTCCCATGCTGCCGTTCATCACCTGGTTCGGCGGAATTACCAGCTGGTTTGTGATTGTGTGTGAAGGCGTCGTTGCATCGCCGCTGTGGGCCTTTGCGCACCTGGACGGCGATGGAGAAGGGCTGGGGCAGCGCACCACACACGGCTATATTTTCCTGCTCAACCTGATGCTCCGGCCGGTCGCCATGGTCGTCGGATTTATCCTCGCAAGCATGGGTATCGTTGCACTGGGCACACTGCTCAACACGATGTTCGTCGTCGCCATGCAAAATGCGCAGTTCGGTTCTGTGACGGGGATCGTTAGCATCTTGGCTTTTATCGTCCTGTACGTGGGTATGTGCCAGACGCTTTGTAGTAGCCTCTTCAGCATGATCCACGTGATCCCGGATCAGATGTTTTCGTGGATCGGCGGCCAGATTGCCGGTCGCGTCGGATCAGACATGCACGACAAGAGCCATGGTGTCCTTGGCGGGGCAGTCGGACACGGCAGAAATGCTGCAGCTCCATTGGGACGTCCTGGTCCGAGAAGCCCGACCTCGGCACCCGCTAATGCGACCATATCCCCACCACCACTGGATGATTGAAAGTGGGTTGATTTTGTTTTGTGTGCGACTACAATAAATACATGAGCCGTCCGCGCAAATTTCCTGAAGGAACGACCGCAAGCGATCGAGTCGCGGCAAGCACCGCCGCACTCGTTGCGGCGGGGGGTGCCCGAAAGACTTTTCGCCTATCGCCGGAAGCTCACGCTGCGCTTCAAAAATTGATGCGGGAGAGTGACGCGTCAGTCACTGAAACGGCGCTCATCGAGCGCCTTTTATTGAAGGCTGCCCGGTTAAAGAAATAGGAGCTGTCATGCCCGATATGTCTGGATACGCGTTTGCTGTTGCCGAAGATAACCGCCGTGTAGCCGATCGCAACGCGGCCGTCGCCGACGCTAATGCGCGAATGGCACAGGAGTGGATGGCCTACGCGGAGAAGCTCAAGGCAAAGCTCGCGGCAATTGAGGCACAGCTCAAAGTAATCGAGCAGGAACGCGACGATTACGCCGCCTTGGCGGCCCGACTCGCCAGAACAGTTCGCAGCACGAAACCCACGCTCTGATCCTTGGATGGACTATGCACATTGAACTCTACGGCAGCGGCAGCCAACAACTCATGAAATTACCGCAGCAACAGTGGTACGGAGAAAGCTCCGCTGTGTCTCAGACAGCCTTGTTTGCAGGTAACGACATGCATGCGCAAGCCGAGCGTGTGGGTAAATTTGCACTGCTCTACTTGGGCTACAAGACGGGAGGCTTTGCCACCATTGAGGCGGCGAAGGCGGCGGCACCTGAGTTTGCGAAGCGCGTTTTTTGCCCAGATGTCCGACGCGATCAGCATGTAGGAACTGCGGAGTGTTCGACGCGCTCTCGCATAGGCTGCGGCCAGCCGCAATTGGATGGCATCGATTACGCCGGCAGCGAATGCTTAATCCGCTGCCGCTTAGTCGCGCAATATTAGCGTGTTCCTGATTGCCTCGATGCGCTGTGCAAACAGCGCATCGGAAATGACCTTTCTATCGCGAAAAACATCGTCACACGTCGCCGCCTCGGCGTCGACCATCAGCAGGCCGATCTCGACCAGAGTCCGGCTTTGCTTCACGCTCTCCAGCATTGCGGCGATGGCTTCCTGGAAAGCGCCCTCTGCAGGCATGGCGGTTTTCGCCAGCAGCAGCGCACGAGCAACCGTCCGCACGGCTTCGCTCACGCGCTGCGTGTCGCCTTCCTGCTTCCCAAGCTCGACCACCTGACGGCGCAACGCGGCGTGCTCTGAACCGCGCAGCAACTCCTCGATGACTTCCTGCGCCTGCTCTCCCTGCATAGTGATGCCGATGGGTCCGCGCTCGATCCAGGCTGGTGCGATGCCTTTCGCCTGCAACCCGCGGCAGGCCTGCACAACGGCGGCATTAGCGCGCCGCAGGAATTCTGGGCTCGTCATAAATCGGCCTAACTTGTCGGCTGGCATGTGCGGTCGTTCCGTGCTTGTTGATCTGTGAAAGCCAGCATACGCGGACACCCCCGGTTACGCCATGGCGTTTTGATCGATCGTGCGGGACCGCCACCAATTCACCCCCAAAATCATCTACAGGGCGGCCGAAAATCGCAGCCTCTCAGCGGCGCTGACGTTCCCGTTGTGCGCAGAACCCCTCACACAAACTGCGCCAAGCCAGCCACCAGCCTAATTCCGAGCCATAAAACCCGATTCACCCCTGTCCTTGCAAGCTGCTTTTAAAAACGCTGGATGACCGGATGCGTTTGCGCGCTCACGCGCAATGGCGGTGGACGACCGCGGCTTTTCTTTGCGGGTGTTGTGTGAGCTTAGAGCGGCTTTCGGTTCGATACCTTCGCGCACCACCCGGCGCACAGCGTGCACCGTCCAGGATCGGGATAGTGGGTCTGAAGGGGTTGCGTAGGGGTTGGGGGTTTCGCGGCCACAGCGCGCACTTGTCTCCCTCACCGGGGTGGATGTAAGGCTGACCAGCGGTCAACTTCGACCGATACCCGACAACAAACGAAGCGATTGCCGATATCTTGTCCACAGGTCAGGGACCGGTTAAAAAGCGGTTAAAGAATGGTTAGTAAACGGTTAGAAAAATAAATTTCGGCCGTAACCCCCTTACCGGCAAGGCTCTCGGACAATGTCAGGTCGGCCTACAGTTAGGGAGGCGGCCGGCCTAAAGTTATGTATCCGTCGACCTAAAGTTAGGAGATGGTCGGTCTAAAGTTAGTATAGGCCGGCCTAAAGTTAGGCGTAGGTCGGCCTAGAGTTATGCGCCGCTACCGCCTAAAAATCGATCAATTTTCCTGTCAGGCAAGTTGCGCGACAGGTAAATTGCCTGCCAAGCAACCTGATCGACCGGCATGGATTGCCAGCTTCCAAACCGTCCCGGTCGGTCTAAAGTTAGGCGTCTTTCGGACTCCGCTGGACACTGTTCGATCTCGTTCGTATGACGACCACCAGATCCGCGTCGTTAATAGCCGACCCTTTCTCAAGAAACCCTACTCGTTCAAGTTCCTTGAGTGCCTGTCTGATGGATTGCCTAAAATGTTTCAACCGGTTGGCTTCTAACCCTGCCCCAGCCATCAACGTCCCAAGTTTCACCGGAAAGGGCTCGCGATGGCTGGCAAAGTAGCCATGCAACCAGGTTGCGAGGCCGTCATTGAGGTCCAAACGCTGCTGCCATTCGATCTGTGTGGAATATTTCGATCTCTCACCAAACAACTTGACCAACTCAATGGGAATCCTGATTTCGTATAGCGGGAGATTTTTTTTTGTCCTTTCGTCTCTCCACCGGAAATGGGGAATCATTGAAAAGCCCTCGCCCGTCGAGCCAAGCCGATCAAAGACCAACCGAAGGGACGTTGCCTGCAGGCGCGTGATGATTTCTCTCAGGCGCTCATAGCTACCTTTGACAATCGTCCCCGCTTTCTTGCCCGTCTTAAATGTTGACGTCGTCTTGATGGGCCATCTGATTTCTTTCAAAAACGAATGAGCGCTAAAGCGTATGACCTCCCCAGGCGAAGCTTTGGCAAGTTCGATGAGCTGCAACCAGACTCGTAGATCATCCTGTCTCAATTCTTCGCCTGTATATCGGATGCTCCCCGGCCCAATTACGAACACTTCGAAATCCTTGAGGTATTTTCGTCGAACGTTTCTGTTACGCGCATTGAAGAGAGCGCAACGGAACAGCTCATTGGGCGCGGCGCGGAATCCCTGCGGCCAGAACCCCAACGTCAGCTGTTGTCCAGGCGTCATCGATTTGTCACGAAAGCCCGCCTCGGCAGCTTGCAACTTTGCCTCACTCGCGGCCGACGTCGCTACTGCGCGAGGGAATTTTCGGAGGACTTCAGCGACTGGCTTACCGCTTTGCAGCGCTCCAAGTACAGCGGAGTCGAGTGCAATTCCTTCAAGCTCTTTTGGCAATTCATACGGCCCGGGCGTGCATATCTCAAGCTGAACCGGTAGATCGAACATCTCGGTATCCCGCAGTGCTGGTCTGGTAGCGTCGTCCGCTGGAGAGTTGGTGCCCACGCTTTTCATCGCCGGTACCTGAGCCTTAAGCCATCAGCTCAGCCGACTGCCGCTTGCGACCACGGCGCGGCTTCGGCGTGCCATTGACGTCGACCTTTGCTACATGTCGCTTGTCCTGCGGCTTCAGTCCTCGTAGCCATTCACGTACATCTGAAACACGCCAACGCACGCAGCGGTTTCCTCGCATGACGGCGGGCGGAAACTCGCCAAGGATGTCTCGTTGGCGAAATGCACTGACCGTAATCGCAATTAGGGCGGCGAATTCCGCTGGACCGATCAGCGCCTCAGGATCGTATTTTGAGAATCTCTCGCGAAAATCAGCGTGATTTGATATTGCCTGCATCGAGTTACCTCATTTCATATTTGACCAATGAGGATGAGTGTGCGTACTCTTGTATCGAATCCTTAAAGGCAAAGATCGCGAGTTATGGCATCCAGCACAAACAAGATGACGACTGATAGGGCTCTGGAGCGGCGCACCACACGCTCCGTATTCGATAGAGTCGCGGTCCGGAGCGGCTACACCCAGACGAAACTCGAGTCGATCGTGGGCCTCCCTCAAGCAAATGGCGCGGCCTACGGCAAGTATCGCTATGGAAAGCGGCCAATGATGCGCGACCGGCTTATCAGCTTCGTGCGAATGTTTTCCACGCCCGAACGGCGGTGGCTGGACAGCGACGACCTAATCCAACTCGGTCTCGCGGACACGCTTGAAAAGTGGGATCCAGCTGACATTTTCAAAAACCGCGGGAAAGCCTATACCCGATTCCTAAGCGGAAAAGCCCGAATCCTGCTCGGCCTGCTGCCGGTGGCCACTGGTGGCCCCAATGGGCGCGAGATCCGCCCCCCCAAGAGCGACGAAGAAGCTGCACGCTGCTATCAGCGTTGGAGTTCCTCAATTGAATCGCTCGGCGGTCGGCTGACCCGATGCCGATGCCTCGACCACTGCCGGTGCATGTGGCCGCTATCCTGTTACGGCCAAGACGCATGGGAAGCGCGTTGTGAAGAAGCCGTACCGGACGACTGGTATCCATATTGCCCAGTTGACGACAACGGAGAGCTTCTGGAATCGATTCCCACTTCCTCTCCCTTGCCGGATCACCACCCCAGCAAAGTAAAGCAGTTGAGGCTTTGGTTCGGTGGACGGAGCTATTCGGCGTACCCACATCCACTGTGCGAATGGTTCGGGTTCTTGGAAGCCAATGGCGACGACCTGACCGAATTTTTTGAGCGTAGCCGGTAGCGCCAGCGGCTTGCGGAAAAGGAGGCGCTCACCCAACGCGAGCATGACGACAGTTAGTGCTGGCGGAAAAGTGGCGGAGTCAGATTCAAAACATGAGGAAATTTGACAAAATTTGAAGAAGCACAAAACATTGTAGAATCAAGCCTGAGGCGGTGGATGCATCGCTTCATCGCAAGTAAAGCAGGGGCTGAATTTCGCTTCACACGGCAGGGGTCACTGGTTCGATCCCAGTACTACCCACCAGAATGTGCGCGAAAAGCCCAGGTCTCACGACCTGGGCTTTTTTCGTTAACCGTGCAAAACCCGGTACGAAAAACCGGCGCAAAACCCGGCTTCCGCATCGGTTGCAACAAGGCGCGGTCAGCCGCGCCCAGGTTCACAACGCGCCCGCATACTCCGGCTCCGGCGACCCCCGCACGCCAGCCCGAATCGCGAAGACGCCGCCGTCATCCTCCGTCGCCTCACTGGCTGGACGGATCGACGTGACGAACAGCGTATCGAGATCGCGCCCGCCAAAGGCACACATCGATGGCTTCACCGCCGGCACCTCGATCTTCCGGTCGAGAACACCTTGTGGCGTAAAACGCAGAAGCAGTCCGGCATCGTTCGCACAGGTCCAGTAGCAGCCGTCGGCGTCCACGGCCGCGCCGTCCGGACGGCCTGCGTGATGGTGAAGATCGACGAACACGCGACGGTTTCGTGGCGTCCCGCTATCGACGTCGAAATCGAACGCCCACACGAGGCGCTTCGATGGATGGGAGTCCGACAGGTACATCGTCATGCCATCCGGCGACCACGCCAGACCGTTCTGCGTGATCAGGCCGTCGATCACCGGCGCCGATAGAACGCCCGCCGCGTCGAACCGGAACAATGCGCCCGCCGGACTGGCCAGCGACATGTCCTGCACCATCGTCCCCGACCAGAAACGCCCCTGCCGATCGCAACGGCCATCGTTGAAACGCATGTCCTTCGAGGGAAACACCGGCGCCGCCAGTTGCCGCATCTGCGATGGACTCAGATTCCCGCCCGTCGCACGCTCAGGCTCAGGCAAGGTCACCGCGAACAACCCCGTCTCCATCCCCGCGAGCACGATGCCAGCCCGGTCGAACGCGATGCACGCGACCTTCTCCGGCAGCGTCCATTCCGACCGCGCGCCCGAAGCGACATGGAGCCGCACAATCTTCTGCGCGGGAATATCGACCCAGTAAAGCGCCTCATCCGCTGCGCGCCACACCGGACTCTCGCCGACCGACGCCTGCCCTGCCGCGTCAATCCGCTCGACAGATACGCCCATGGTCATCGCTTACGCTCCATCGGCTCGCCCAGCACGAACGGGCCGCCCTGGTACAACTGCGCGGGATCGTCGCGATTGTCGGTCGGCGCAGTCAGCGGAAAAAGACCGTCGAACTTCGCCGAGCTGTCCTGCGGGTTAAAGCCGAGGAACCCGGCCTTCGTGTTGTCCCACCACTTCACCGGATTGTTCGACGCGCCGTACACGATCGCGTGCCCGACACGGTTCGTGAACAGCGAGCAGCGCACCAGTTCGATGAAATCGCGGTAGCTGAGATACGTGACGAGCATGCGCGGATTCTTCGGTTCCTCGAACGACGAGCCGATCCGCACGCACACGGTTTCCAGCCCGAAACGGTCGTAGTAATAACGCGACAGCGATTCGCCGAAGCATTTCGTCACGCCGTAGAGGCTGTCAGGCCGCATCGGCGAATCGGCGTCGATCACCGAGGTGGTCGGGTGAAAACCGATCGTGTGATTCGAGCTCGCGAACACGATGCGCTTCACGCGATGCTTGTGCGCCGCCGAGTACAGGTTGTAGAGTCCGCGGATATTGGCTTCGATCAGATCGTCGAACGGGGCGTCGACCGAAATGCCACCCAGATGCACGATGGCATCGACGCCTTCGACCAGGGCATCGACGCCCGCCCGGTCAGCGAGATCCAGCACCGCGAGTTCTTCATGCGGCGCCGCCTCGCCCAGGGGCGCGATGTCGCTGACGCGCACGATGTCGGCCCAGTCGGCGAGCGGAGTACGCAACTGGGCGCCCAGATTGCCCGCGGCGCCCGTCAGGAGAATACGGTGGAAGGGCTTGCGTGATGCTGATGCTTCGTTGCTCATGTTGCAGTGTCCCTGATTGCGTATGATCGGTAGTCAGGCCGAAAAAACGGCGAGAGAAAACGTTTTCCTAACTACATATTATATTTTCAGGCACCCTTGCGTCAATTGACTTGACCGGCATCCGGACCAGACCATACAAAAAGAAAACGTTTACTCGAAGAAAATGAAAAAAAATACGCCTACGATTCGCGATGTCGCCGCTGCAGCGGGTGTCTCAGTGGCAACGGTATCGAAGTACATGAACGGCGCGCAGCGTTTCTCCGCGCCCGTCGAAGCCCGTCTGAAAGAAGCGATCGCGCAGCTCGGCTACCGCTCCAATCCACTCGCCCGCTCGATGATCACCGGGGAAACGCGCACCATCGGCCTTGCGATCCTCGATATCCGGAATCCGTACTTCACCAACATCGTGAAGGGCGCGAACCGCATCGCGCTGCGACACGACTACACGCTGCTACTGGTCGATACCGAAGAGAACCAGGAGCGCGAGCAGCCGCTCATCGAGGCGCTGGCGCGGCGTGTGGACGGCGTCATCATCAGTTCGCGGATGCAGGAAGACTCGATGGAATGGATGACGAAGCTGAATAAACCCGTTGTCCTGCTCGGGCGCAACCAGCAGTTCCCCATTCCGAGCGTCAGCAACGACAGCTATCTCGCAGGGTACATGCTGGCGCGACACCTGCTGAACCAGGGGCACCGGCGTATCGGCTACCTCGGTTTCGCCGGCTCGCGCTGGGACGCCGAGCGGATTCGCGGCGCGCGCACGTGTCTCGCGGAAGCCGGTTTGACGCTCGACGTGCACGATGCGCACGCGCCGTCGACGCTGGCCGGGAAAAGCGCCTGCTCATCGATCATGCTGGGCCCGGGCCGCCCCGAAGCGCTGATCTGCTACAACGACCTGATCGCGCTCGGCTTCATGAAGGAAGCCATGGCGCTCGGTTTCAAGCTGCCGCAGGACCTGTCGGTGACGGGCTTCGACAACGTGCCTTACGGCGAATATGCGGTTCCCGCGCTCACCACCGTCGATCTGCAAAGCGAAAAAATGGGCGAGACCGCGATGCTGAAGCTGATCGACGCACTCTCCGGCAAACCCGACACGGGTCATGTCACACTCGAGCCGCGCCTTATTGTGCGCGACTCGACGATCCGGCGCGGCGACACGCCGTAAGCACGCCCCGCCATACGCTTTCCGCCGCATATAAAAGAGCCGATATCCCCTCAACGGATATCGGCTCTTTTTTGCGTGAGCGTCCGAAGCGAAATCAGGCTTTAAGCGACGCCGTCTTCATATTCGGCACGAGCAGATGCATGATGCCCAGCGCAACCAGATAACCGCACGCGCCAATCACGAACAGCACCCAGTACTGGCCGGTCCGCTGCAACACCTGACCAATGACTTCAGAGAACAGCACGCCGCCGATCGACCCCGCCATGCCGCCGATCCCGACCACCGCGCCCACTGCGCGTCGCGGGAACATATCGGACGCCGTTGTGAAAAGATTCGCCGACCAGCCCTGATGCGCAGCCGCCGCGAGCCCAATGATCAGCACCGCGAGCCAGAGATTGTCCACCTGCGACACGAACGCGATCGGCAGTACGCAGCATGCGCAGATCAGCATCGCGGTCTTGCGGGCGCGGTTCACGCTCCAGCCGCCTTTCAGCAGCGCCGACGAAATCCAGCCGCCACCAATACTACCGACCGTCGTCAGCGCATAGATGCAGACGAGCGGCGGTCCAATGTGCTGCAGATCCATACCGCGCGCTTCGTTGAGCCACTTCGGCAGCCAGAACAGGTAGAACCACCACACCGGATCAGTCAGGAACTTGCCGATGATGAACGCCCACGTCTCGCGCATCTTCAACAGCGAGCCCCAGCCCGGCGCGCCGACGCCTGTGTCGGCTTCTTCTCCGTCTTCGAGCGCATCGGCGCCGTCGAGGGATTCCGCGCGGTTCTGGTCGGCCGGCTTGTAGATCGTCATCCACACGACAATCCAGACAAGACCGAGCGCGCCGATGACGACAAATGCCGCGCGCCAGCCCACCGCGATCGCGAGCGGCGGAATGATCGCGGGAGCGAAGACCGCGCCGATGTTCGCGCCTGAGTTGAAGATGCCGGTGGCAAGCGCCCGCTCACGACGCGGAAACCATTCCGCTGTGGCCTTGATAGCAGCCGGAAAATTGCCGCCTTCGCCAATGCCGAGCAGCGCGCGCACCGCAGCGAAACCCGTGACCGAGCCGACGGCCGCATGCAGCATCGCCGCGACGCTCCAGATCAGCATTGCCGCCGCATACGACACGCGTGTGCCGATCCAGTCGACCACGCGCCCGAACCCCAGCAACCCGACCGCATAGAAGGCCGAAAACGCGATCACGATGCGACCGTACTGCACCTGGCTCCAGCCGATGTCGTGTTGCAGGACCGGCGCGAGCAGGCCGAGAATCTGCCGGTCCATGTAGTTGATGACCGTCGCGAAAAAGAGCAGCGCGCACACGGTCCAGCGATAGCGGCTGGCGACGCGCACCACGCCTATAACGGCAGATTGCATGGTTGTCTCCTGCGCGACCTGGCTCGCCATGCCGCGCTTGTGTAATTGATGTCCAGTACGAGCACCGGGCGCCGACCCGGACGCGTATGACGCGGGCAGCGGGAAAAGTCGCGCTCCGGAAAGAGTTAAACGTTTTCCTTGGTGGCTATTTTATAGCTCAATCCGGCACCTCGTGTGCAAAAAAACGGGATTCCAGGCAAAACCCCAGGAGCGCGAACCAACCGATCCGGCGGGCGGAATTCCGGGGAGATGCTGGTAAGGTGAGTGTGCACGAATGCACGCACAGAAGGGGGCAGAAGAGCCTGGTGTTCATGTAGCCCGCGACCTCGGACTCTTTCTGCGAGCAGCCGGCATTAACGTGTCCTCATGACGAGGCAACCGCGACCGCATCTCGAAGAAGTTAATCGTTTTCTTGATTTTCCAAAGCGCCAGTCGCCGTGCGGTTAGAAACCGCCTACCCTGCTCCGGCGGCCAACGCGATTCCCCTCGCCATGCCCGACGCCGCGAACACCATCACGACCAGAAGGACAGTCTGCAGCGTGCCGATACGCGCGAAATGGGCTGCGCGAGTCAGGTCCGGCGTCGTACCGTCCCTCAGCGCGATACGCCAGCGGATGAGCGCCATCATCGGCGCGATTTCGAGCAGCAGGATCAATATGAGCGCCCCCATCTTGAGGTGAAACAGCGACGCGTGAAGGTAATAGTCCCCGCCCTTTTCGAAGCCGCCGAAAGCGCGCATGCCGCCGGTGAGGATGAGCACCAGCGCCGAAAGACCCCAGCCGGCGTCGGCGCGAAACACGGCGGGCAATTCAGCTGTCGTCGTGCAGCGGCGCAACAACCTCGACCGCCCAACAATGGACGCGAGTGCATAACCGAACGCGAGCAGGTGGATAGCGGCAAGCAACCAGCGAAACAGCATGGCGACTCCTTCCGTGCGACTCGCCCGTTCGATCCAGGCGACGTGTTTCCAGCGAGATCAGGCCTGCTGCAGCATGGCGTCGAGCGCGCGGGCGGCGACGCGATCGCCTTCGGTAACGAGCGGCGCGCGGAACACCGTCTGCCGGTTATGTCCGGCTGCGGCAGGCGAATCCCATAGCAACTCGACTTTCGGACGATGCCACCACGCCGCAAGGCTGGCGCGAGGCGCCGCGGCGGCCACTGAAGCGTGCGTGACGCCCGCCACAGGCGGCTCGGTCACGAGCGTTGCCGCCGCCGCCTTCGGCATGCCGCTACGGGTCGCCGGGACATCGGGCCAGCGCACTGACAATTCGCGCGAATCGTACTGGCCGAGCTTCCGGCTTTCGGCCCAGACGATGGCGGTGCGCGTCACCAGATCGAGCGCAACCGCGTATCGCCCGATCGCATAGCGTCGCGCGGCGGTGTTCGTGCGCCACAACGCGCGCGGCCGGCAGATCCACATCACGGCGGCATACAGCGCCGGCGCGGCCACCAGCCAGCCGTTCGTCGCGGCGATGGTGGTAACCGCGCGCCGCCACCCGGCCGCCCACACGAAGGCGCCAACCGACCAGACCGCAAACACAAAACCGAGGAGCGCAAAGAGCCGCAGCGCCTGACGCAGCCATTGCGGCAGCGGATGGAACGGACGCTCGGCGCGGGCGCGCGCGCCCGGCAGGAAAATGATCAGGAACAGAAAAACGAGGTTGATGCAGACCCAGGGCGACGATGCCATCGCCGTCAACGTGGCGAGGCTGAAACCCATGTCCGACATCGAAAACAGCCAGCGCGCCAGGATCACGAGACCGATGGCGCGCAGCGCGAAAACCGTCCCGGCGCCAGGCGCCGCGTTCGCACGCGTTTCGTTCGTTCTCGCCAAGGCATCCTCCTGTCGTCGGCAGCGCCGCAGGGGAATTTTGCGGCACGGCCATTATAGGGATATTGCTACCGCGCCTCACGCTTCACAGCACCGAAACTGTGCTTCGCGGCGTCAGACGCGGCGCACATGCAACAACGCCCCGCATGCAGCTTGCATGCGGGGCGTTGCTGGTGTCACACGCGCTATGCGACGCGCCTGCCGGTGGGCTCCACCATGGACTGGTGAAACCCGCCTTCAGCCGTTTCAGTTCGCGTTGACTTCGCGCAGCACGGTGCGGCGCTTGCCACGAAGCAGCTCTTCATACGAGGCGAGGTAGTTCTGCGCCATCACTTTCGACGAGAAGCGCGACTCGAACGCCTTGCGCACGTTTTCGCGCGGCAGCGTGTGCAGACGCTTCACGGCGGCGACCGCGCTGATTTCGTCTTCGACGACGAAGCCCGACACGCCGTTTTCGATCACTTCCGGCACCGAGCCGCGCTTGAACGCGATCACCGGCGTACCGCATGCCATGGCTTCGATCATCACGAGACCAAACGGCTCCGGCCAGTCGATCGGGAAGAGCAGCGCGTGCGCGTTGCCGAGGAATTCGGTCTTTTCAGCTTCGCTGATTTCGCCGATGTACTCGACGTGCGGCAGCGACATCAGCGGCTTGATGACTTCTTCGTAGTACGCGCGGTCAGCCTTGTCGAGCTTCGCGGCAATCTTGATCGGCATGCCGGCCTGTTCGGCGATGCGGATGGCCGTGTCGAGACGCTTTTCCGGCGAAATGCGGCCAAGGAACGCGAGATAGCCCGGCTTCACATTCGGGATCGGCTTCAGCAGGTTTTCCGGCAGGCCGTGATACACCGTCGACAGCCAGTTCGCCTGTTGCAGCGGCGAGCGCTGGTTGTCCGAAATCGAGACGACCGGCACGTCGTTAAACGTGTTGAAGACCGGTTGCAGTTCCGGCAGGTCGAGACGGCCGTGCAGTGTCGTCAGATGCGGCGTGGGCTGGCGCGAGAACAGCGAGAACGGGTAGTAGTCGATGTGGAAGTGCAGCACATCGAATTCGTCCGCGCGGCGGCGCACTTCTTCGAGCAGCAGCATGTGCGGCGCCATCGTGTCGCGGATTGTCGGGTCGAGGCGCAGCGCCTGCGGCCAGAAGGCTTCGAGTTTCGCCGAAGTCTGCGAATCGCCGCTCGCGAAGAGCGTGACGTCATGTCCCAGCTCGACCAGTGCTTCGGTCAGGTACGAAACCACGCGTTCCGTGCCGCCATAGAGCTTGGGAGGAACCGCCTCGTGTAACGGAGCGATTTGAGCGATTCGCATAATGGTGAACTCCTGGTAAAGATCAAGACTACAAGTTTGTTAAAAGCGACTCGCCCGCCCACCCGGTGCGGCTCGCACCGGAGGCGCTGGCCTGTTTCATTCGGGAAATTCTGCGATTGAACGCTGGTTGGAATGCCCAGACTGGTCATCGTCACCAGGTTGTGCATCCGGCTTAAAACGCACGGGCCGCGCACTCGTTGACAAACTGTCAGATTTTAGTGGGCCAAACCGAGCATGCATTATCAGTGCCGGGAGGCACGCGCGACGCAAAACCTTTCAAAGTCTTTAGGTTGTTACAAAGGCGAAACACTTTGCAAACCCTTGTTTTACAAGCCAGTTTTACATTGAAAGGCCCGCGGTGACAGCTGCGTTTGAACGCACGGTCAACGCCAGGGCCGACGCTTTTTCAGCGCAGTTTTACCGGGTCTTTGAACCGTCTGCCATCGCGCAGCGACGCGACTGAATGCAGTTTGTAATTATATCTCGAAATTTTTCCGCCGCCGGGATGAACCAGCGTTGCGCAGGCGGGTCTCGCAACACATAGGTGGCGAATCTTTATTGCGCGAAGGCGGGCACGCGATGCCTCTTCGTTGCCCGTCATTGCCCGCCGTTTCCTTTTTTGCAGTCTCCGAAAGTTCTTTGCATGTTTACAATGCGAGAACGTGCGCTTTTTTGTCGCTATGCGGCGACATGCACCGACGGCCTGCAACCCCGCCGTCACTTACCGACCACCAACACACGAACACATTGGAACATCTCACCATCGCCCAGCGTAATGCCCACAACGCAAAGCTTGCGAGCTATGCGCACCGGCCGCTTGCGTTCCTTTTCCGCTTCATTCGCCGCCACCCGCTCGCGCATGCGATCGTCCTGTGCAGCGTGTTCGCGGCCGTGGGGTGTGCGCTCGCGTCGCAATACGCGATCAAGCATCTCATCGACGTGCTTGGCGAAGGCCGTCATCATCCGGGCCCGCTGTGGGGCGCCTTTGCGATCCTGGTCGGCCTGATTGCCGCCGACAACCTGCTGTGGCGGATCGGCGGCTGGGTCGCCGCGCACACGTTCGTCGCCGTCACGGGCGACCTGAGGCGCGATCTGTTCCAGTACCTGAGCGGCCATTCGCCCACGTATTACTCGGAAAAGCAGCCGGGCATGCTGGCAAGCCGGATCACGGCCACGTCGAACGCGGTCTATACCGCCGAAAACACCACCGCCTGGAACGTGCTGCCGCCGTGCATCGCCGTGCTGGGCGCGATCGTGATGATCACCGCGGTCAACCCGCTGATGGCCGGCGGCCTGATGCTCTGCTCCGCGATCCTGTCGATCGTGCTCTACAAGCTCGCGGGCCGTGGCTCGGCGCGTCACCATCACTTTGCATCGAAGGCCGCCTCCGTCGACGGCGAACTCGTCGACGTGATCAGCAACATGGGGCTCGTGCGCGCCTTCGGCATGACGCTGCGCGAGCAGAAGCGCTTCGGCGACACGGTGAAAGCCGAGATGGACGCGCGCCAGCAAAGTCTGCTCTACCTTGAGAAGCTGCGCCTGCTGCACGCGGTCATCACCGCGCTGCTGTCAGCCGGGCTGCTCGGCTGGGCGCTGTGGCTGTGGGATCAGGGCCGCGCGACATCCGGCGACATCGTGCTCGTCAGCTCGCTCGGTTTCACGATCCTGCACGGCACGCGCGATCTGGCCGTCGCGCTCGTCGATGTGACGCAGCACGTGGCGCGGCTCGCTGAAGCCGTCAAGACGCTGCTGGAACCGCACGGCATGCCGGATCGCAAGGACGCGGGTGAACTCGTGCCGCAGGGCGGCCGCGTCGACTTCGAAAGCGTCACGTTCGCGTATCCGCGCCGCCGGCCGATTCTCGACCACTTCGAGCTGCATATCGAAGCGGGTCAGCGCGTGGGCCTGATCGGCAAGTCAGGCGCGGGCAAATCCACCGTGCTCGCGCTGCTGCAGCGTTTCTATGACACGCAGGGCGGCCAGATCAAGATCGACGGGCAGGACATCGGCGCCATCACGCAGGACAGCCTGCGCCATTCGATCGCGCTCGTGCCGCAGGATATTTCGCTGTTCCATCGCACGGTGTACGAGAACATTGCGTACGGGCGCCCCGAAGCAACGCGCGACGAAGTGCTGGCCGCTGCGCGTGAAGCGCGCTGCTCGGATTTCATCGAGGCGATGCCGGAAGGCTATGACACGATCGTCGGCGACCGTGGCGTGAAGCTTTCGGGTGGGCAACGTCAGCGGATCGCGATCGCGCGGGCCATCCTGAAGAACGCGCCGATCCTGTTGCTCGACGAAGCGACGTCGGCGCTGGACAGCGCATCGGAAGAAGCAATCCAGAAGGCGCTCGACCGGCTGATGGTCGGCCGTACGGTGATCGCGATTGCGCACCGTCTGTCGACGCTGCACAACTTCGATCGCATCATCGTAATGAGCGCGGGCAAGGTCATCGACGACGGCACGCCCGAAGAGTTGCGCAACCGGCCGGGGCTGTATCGCGATCTGCTGTCGAAGCAGTATGGCAAGGGAACGACGCTGCACGTCGGCGGCAAAAAGGTCGACGAGCAGCACGTGGCCTGAGCAACGCGCCGCCGTTCAACCGCGCTGCGCGAGCGTTAAAAGAAAAAGCCGCTTCGAATCGAAGCGGCTTTTTTACGTGCAATGCGATGAGTCAATGGCAGCCAGACCGGGCCTTCATTCCGCGAGCGAAACCCCTGCCCGCTTCCGTGTACGTTGTAGAGGGCCGGCCGCCTGAAGATCGCGCATGAAATTGTCGCGCCACACAGAGACGTTGTTCTCGCGCAGCTGCGCCATCATCTCCCGATAGCGCGCCTGACGCTCCGCAAGTGGCATCGCGAGCGCGGTGGCGAGTGCTTCAGCCATGCCGTCGATATCGACCGGATTCACGATCAGCGCGCCGTTCAGTTCCTGCGCCGCGCCGGCGAACCGCGACAACACCAGCACGCCCGGATCGTCCGGATCCTGCGCCGACACATACTCCTTCGCGACGAGGTTCATGCCGTCGCGCAGCGGCGTCACATAACCGACGTGCGACGCGCGAAACAGCGCCGCCAGCACCGGTCGCTCGTACTGACGATGGATGTAGCGGATCGGTGTCCAGTCCAGCTCCGCGAACCGTCCGTTGATGCGGCCCGATTCGCCCTCGAGCTGCAGACGGATGTCCTGATAGGCGTGCATGTCGGCGCGCGTCGGCGGCGCAATCTGCACGAACGACACCTTGTTGCGTTGCGCCGGCGCATGCTCCAGCAGCCGCTCGAACGCGCGGAAACGCTCGACCAGCCCCTTCGAATAATCGAGCCGGTCGACGCTCATGATCAGCTTGCGCGAATGCAGTGTCGCCCGCATCGTGCGCACGGGCTTGCCGCCCTCGCCTGCTTTCGCGAGTTCGGCGATTTCATCCGGATACACGCCGATCGGATACGCCGCCGCATGCAGCGTCCGGCCGAACGCGCGAACGGTCGTCGGGCGCCCGCTCACGGGTGCGTCGACCGAGCCGTTGCCCTCATGCACGATGTAGTCGCAGAACGAACGCAGGTCGGGCTCCGTCTGGAAGCCGATCAGATCGAACGAACACAGCGCCTCGACCAGTTCGCGATGCGGCGGCACCGCGAGCAGCACCTGCGAAGCGGGAAACGGAATGTGCAGGAAAAACCCGATACGGTTCTTCACGCCCGCGGCGCGCAGCGCTTTCGCGAACGGAATCAGGTGATAGTCGTGAACCCAGATGACGTCGTCGGGGCGCAGCAGCGGCACGAGTTGCTGCGCGAGCCAGGTATTCACGCGGCAATAGCCTTCGAAATCGTGCCGGTCGTACTGAACGAGGTCCGCGCGATAGTGGAACGCGGGCCACAGCGTCGCGTTCGAAAAGCCGCGGTAATACTGGTCGTAATCGCGCCGCACGAGGCCGATGGTCGCGAAAGTCACCGGGCCGCGCTCTTCGACGCTGATCTGCGGCTGGCCGGACGACAGCACATCGCCGCTCCAGCCGAACCACATGCCGCCGGTTTCCTTCAGTGCGTCATAGACGCCGACTGCCAGCCCGCCCGCCGCGGGGCCGCCTTCCGAGATCGGTGCGACCCGGTTCGATACGATGATCAGTCGACTCATGAAGCGCAATTCTCACGCTGAAAGAAGTTGTCACTGCGACGGAAGTGCCGCATGAAAGTCACGCCTTGCCCGCAGCCGCGACGACGGACGCCAGCCAGTCGATCAGCGCGCCGACCGAATCGAGTCGCGTTTTCGCGACCGAATCTCCGCCGCCAACCTTGATCGACACGCCGCCGCGCTCGTTGACGACAGCGAAGCCTTTCTCGTCGGTGAGGTCGTCCCCGGCGAATACGGGCGTGCGTCCGGTGAACGGCGGCTCGTCGAGGAAGGCGCGCAGCGCGCGGCCCTTGTCGACGTCCTTCGGCTTGATTTCGTAGACCATCTTGCCGGGCTGCAACACGTACGCATCGGGATATTCAGCGACAAGGCGGCTCGTCGCTTCGCGGGCGACCGGTTCGCGCTCAGGCGCATTGCGATAGTGCAGTGCGACCGCGGCGCCCTTGATCTCCAGCAACATGCCCGGATTCGTACGCACGATTTCCGCGAGGTCCTGCTCCATACGCAGCAGCCGGTCGTCGTTGAAACCCGTGCGCTGCGTGTCGCCGTTCGCGTCGCGCCGCTCGGCGCCGTGCAGACCCGCGATCGGCATGTCAGGCATGCCGAGAAACGAATCGATGCTGTCGATGCCGCGACCGGACACGATCGCCACCGCGCCATTCGTGAGGCGCCGCAGCTCGGTCAGCAGTTCGATGACCCGGGGTTGCACCAGCACGCCATCGGGCGTCGGCGCCAGCTCGACGAGGGTGCCGTCGAAGTCGAAGAAAAAAGCCGTCTCGCTGGGAGACAGAACAGCCGGAAGTGCTCGCATCGTCTTGTCTTGCCTTTCAGCCGTTTACAGCCGGAAAAGTGTGCGCATCTTACCGCGCATCCGCCAATTTTTCGAGGAAGTAAGGCTGGCGCATGGGCTGGCCTGGCTTCAACGCACGTCGGCCAACCGGATTTCGTTCAAAAACAGAACAATCAGGCTTCATGCAGCTTTCAGTCACGTGTGACATTTTGCCCCGGTCGCCGCGTCAGGCCTGGCGCGCGGGCACATCGTCGGACAAATTGCGATACAGTCGCAGCCATCGCGCCGTGTCCGGATTCAAGCCGTTTCACCGGAATCTGCAACAGCGCCTGCCGTCGCGTCTGCCCTCGCGTCTCTCCTGTTTGATCGAGTCATCGAGATTGCATTTGTTCCCGCCCGCCCCGTCTAGCTGCAAGACTCAGCGTAACTCGTCGCTCGATGCCGCAACCGGCCTGCGAAGGAAACGCATCGCGTCGCGCGGCCTGCGGGCGTTGCTCACTGTGATCACAACCGGCGTGTTCGCTGCAACTGCGCTTACCGCCTGCTCGCACGACGACGCGCCGTGGCAGTTGACGAACGTGACCGGCCACCTGCCCGATCTGCAGTTCGCCCTCACCGGCGACGACGGCAAACCCGCCACCGGCGACACATTCAAAGGCCGCACGTCGCTTGTGTACTTTGGTTATACGCACTGTCCGGATGTCTGTCCCGAGACGATGGGCCGGCTGATGCAGGTCGTCGACACACTCGGCCCGGATGCGCAGCACGTGCGCATCCTGTTCATCACCGTCGATCCCGCCCGCGACTCGGCTCAGGCACTGCACGATTACATCGGCGCTTTCGATTCGAAACACGCGTTCGGCCTGACCGGCAGCGACGGGCAGATCGAAGCGCTCGCAAAACGCTATCGTGTCGCGTACCAGATGGAAAAGCGCGACCCGAAGGGCAATTACGAAGTCACCCACAGTTCCGCCGTCTATGTATTCGATGCAGATGGCCATGCGCGTCTGCTCGCGACCGATCACGATTCGCCGGACGTTATCGCCCACGATCTGCGTCGCATCATTGATGCTCATTCCTGACCCAAGCCAACCAGAACGCTCATGCTGACCAAGACCCCAACCTCCATTGCGCTGGCCGCGGCGCTTACCGCTGCTGCGCTCTTCAGCGCCACCGCCCACGCGGCCGGCGCGCACGCCATCACGACGCAGAACGCGTGGGTGCGCTGGCTGCCGAACAACCTGCCTGCCGCCGGCTACGTGACGCTCATCAACGCCAGCGACAAACCCGTCGATCTCGTCGACATTTCGAGCGACGACTACGGCGGCGCAATGCTGCATCAGACGGTCTCGAACGGCTCGACACAGAAGATGGTGATGGTCGACAAGCTGACCGTGCCCGCGCATGGCCAGGTGACGATCGCGCCGGGCGGCTATCACGTGATGCTCGAAGATCCAAAGCACAAGGTCGCGCCCGGCGACACCGTGCACCTGAAACTGCAGTTCTCCGATGGCGAAACGTTGGACACGCCGTTCGCCGTCAAGCCGCCCTCGCAGACGAAGTAACGCCGCACGATGAACCTGCTTGACTGGCTCGAACCGTGGGAATTTTCGCCGACTGTCGTTATCGCGGTGCTGGTGGCGGCGGTGCTGTTTGCGCGCGGCGTGCGCAAGGCGAAGGTCTCCATCGCACGGCAACTGTCGTTCTGGTTCGGGCTGATGGCGCTGTACGTCGCGCTGCATACGCGGCTCGATTATTTCTTCGAGCATGAGTTCTTCATGCATCGTGCGCAGCATCTCGTGCTGCATCACCTCGGGCCCTTCTTTATCGCGCTGTCGTATCCCGGCGCGGCGTTGCGCGCGGGCATACCGTTCCGCTGGCGACAACGCTTCGTGCGACCTGCGCTGCAGACGCGCGCGGTGCGTGCCACGCTCGACGTGGTGATGCATCCCGTCGTCGCCGTGGTGCTGTTCGTCGGGTTGATCTATTTCTGGCTGCTCTCGCCCATCCATTTCGTCGCGATGCTCGACTGGCGGCTGTATCGCGTGATGAACTGGAGCATGGTCATCGATGGCCTGCTGTTCTGGTGGCTCGTACTCGATTCGCGACCCGCGCCCCCAGCGCGACTTTCGCCCGGCCGACGCGTGCTCGTCGTGATTGCCGCGATTCCGCCGCAGATCGTCCTCGGCGCGTTTATCTTCTTCTCGCCGCGCGAGCTTTATCCGGTGTATTCGATCTGCGGACGCGCGTTCACCTGGCTCAGCCCGATGCGCGATCAGCAGATCGGCGGGCTGTTGCTGTGGATTCCGGGCTCGATGATGAGCGTGATCGGCGCGCTGCTCGCGCTGCGTCACTGGATGCGGCTGTCAGCCCGCGCGCTGCGCAGCGAGCGCGTCGCACCTTCGCCGGCGGAGACGGCCTTGAATTCGCACCCGATAGCAGCCAGTCAGCGCTGACCTGCCGGCACTCAGCGGGACTGCACACATCCGAAGACGCCCTCAGGCGGAGCGCATCCAGATATGCGGAATGCCGTCCTCTTCGTGGACATCTGAAATCGCTTCGAATCCGAACGCGCCGTAGAACGGCTGCAGATGCGCCTGCGCATGCAGACGGATCGGCGTGGTCGGCCATTGCGACGAGATATGTTCGAGCGCGCGTTCGAGCATCCGCGTGCCCAGCCCCTGACCGCGGAAATCGGCCGTCGTCAGCACGCGGCCGATGCGAATGTCACTTTCCGTGTCGTCCGGCAACAGCACACGCAGGTAGCCGGCGAGCTTCGCGCGCGGCTCGCCCGGGCCGTACGCAAACAGATGCCATGCCTCGGCATCGAGGCCGTCGACGTCGCCGTACACACAGTTCTGCTCGACCACGAAGACTTCGCTGCGCGCGGCCAGCATGTCATAGACCTCGGCCGTGGTGAGGTCGTCGAAGGCTTTCCAGCGCCATTCGATCATCGGTTGCGACAGGGAGGACAAAGGCTGATCCATATCAATCTGCTTCAAGGAGGCGCTTGCGCGCACATCAAAGCCGAATTATGCCGCGCCGCGCTCCTGAAGGCCAATTCCGTGCCTTATCGGCCGGTGCGGCTGCGTCGCAATTCCACCTGGTCGGCAATGTTGCTCTGCCCCAGCATCGTGGCCGCGTTGGGTTTCTGTCGCCACGGCCCGGCCAGCAGATCCGCCGCCTTCAGAAACACCGCTGCACGGTCCTCGAACGACCACCGGGACCCGTCGCGTTGCGCGTCGCTCGCCGGGCGGATCGCCGCCGCGAGCCGGGCGAATAAGCTAAGATTGATTCGTCTTGCGGACCTGCGGCCATCGCCATGCAACCCGCGGACTGGACTGGCTTTTGAACTGATCAAACCGGCTCAGCGGATTCAAGATAGACGGCAATTTATCCATTGTCACGTCGATTGGATCCAATCCTGACAGCCTCGAATTTTGAAGACGACCTTTTCGTCGGTCGGCGCACGACCGGCTTTCCCTCATGACGAAAGTGCAGGTCAAGACGGATCGGCGTTCGCTGCCGCAAATCATCCGGGATCAACTTCGCGACGAAATCCTGCGCGGGACGCTTCCGCCCGGCACGCAGCTTCGCCAGGAAAACCTTGCGGAGCGCTTTGGCGCGAGCCGGATTCCCGTGCGCGAGGCGTTACGCCAGCTGGAAGCGGAAGGGCTGGTGAGCTATCAGCTCAACCGCGGCGCCGTCGTGATCGCGATGTCGACGACCGAAATCCTGGAACTGCTCGACATTCGCGCCGCGCTCGAAAGCTACGCGGCGAAGCTCGCCGTCCCGAACATGGTGGCGGCCGACATCGACCTGATGAAGCGCATACTCGCTTCGTACGACGTCGCGACGACGCCCGCCGAATGGGCCGAATGCAACCGTCAGTTCCATCTGGCGCTGTGCGCGCCGTCGAACAACGAGCGGCTGCGCAAACTGATCGAGGAGTATTGCCTCAGCACGACGAATCGCTACCCGCATCTGCGGATGTCGCTCGACGCGCGAAAGGACGAGGTGCAGCGCGATCACCATGCGATCGTCGACGCGTGCAGGCGGCGAGCAGTCGATGAAGTGGTGGCGCTGCTCGCACAGCACATTCTCGAAACCAGACGTGAACTGCTGGCGGCAGCGCGGACGGCGGGGAACGCTTCTGGCGAATGATCATGCGTTATGCGGCTGCGCGCGTACCAGGTGTCGAACCGGTTGAGCGATACGCGAGGCTACACACTTGACGCGACGATGGCCGCCCAACTGCAGAAAACAAAAAAACACGTCAGAATCCTTGAAGGCCTGAACGGTCCCCGTTTGTCCGACTCCACCAACAAGGAAAATCATGAAATCGAAACTCGTCGCTGCACTCATCGTGTCCTCGCTTGGGCTGGCTGCAACGCAATCGCAGGCGCAAGTCGCCGGCACGCAGCCGATCGGCGTCAGCGTGGAAGTCTCGCAAGCGATTCTGCAGGGCTGGAGCGTCCGGAAATCGATTCTGAACAAACCGGTCTATAACGAAGAAGGAAAACGCGTCGGTGTGATCCACGACATCATCGTCGCACCGGACGCTTCTGTTTCGTTTGCGATCATTGCGGCCGAGCAGTTCCTCGGTGTGTCGCATCACGACGTGGCCATTCCGATTGAACAGCTCGATTTCGTCGACGGCAAGCTGACGCTGCCAGGCGCGACGAAGGCCGCGATCAAGGCATTGCCGGAGTTCCAGTACGCGAAGGTGCGCACCACGCCGGAACCGCGAACCGAGTACAAGGAACATCACTGAAGCATCGCGGCGGATCATCGGATCTGCTGCGAATGAAGTGGGTGCGCTCAAGCTGATGCGCACTCATGCAACCTGATTCAGGCGGCCGCGCTTCGAGCGGGTAACCGGGCCGGCAGGCGCGCCCCCGCCCATCGGGTTGAAGCGGGAGCCGCCATGACCGACATCATCACCGAGATCGCACATTTCAACGCTGGGCGGGATCCCGAACGGCTCGCGATGAAGTACGCGAGCATGCGCACGTCGGCATTCGTCTTTTTGCGTGGCACGTGTCACCTGTTTTACACGCAGCTGCCCGAGGGCGGTGTGCTCGACGGCATACCGCAGACGTGGATCTGCGGCGATATGCATCTGGAAAATTTCGGCAGCTACAAAGCCGACAATCGCCTCATCTATTTCGACATCAACGACTTCGACGAAGCCTGCCTCGCGCCGTGCCTCGTGGAACTCGTGCGCCTGCTCGCGAGCGTGCTGGTCGCCGCGGATGGCCTGCACGTCAGCTGCGCCGAAGCGCTCGCGCTGTGCCATACGGCGATCGATGCATACAGCGCGGCACTTCGTTTCGGCAAGGCGCGCTGGATCGAGGAGGAACTGGCGGTCGGCATGGTGCGTGAACTGTTTGACGCGCTACACGGCCGCACGCGCGTCGATCACCTGAACCGGCGAACGGATCTGAAGGGCAAGAAACGCACGTTGAAGGTCGACGGGAAAAGGGCCCTCCCCGTCGACAATGAAACGCGTGCGGCCGTGACTGCATTCATGAGCGCATTCGCGGCCAGCGAGCCGGATCCGGCGTTCTACAAGATGATCGACGTCGCGCGACGCATCGCGGGCACGGGCAGTCTGGGCGTCGATCGATATGTGATCCTCGCGGAAGGAAAAGGATCGCCGGACGGCAACTATCTGCTCGATCTGAAGGAAGCGTTGCCGTCTTCGGTCGCACCGCACGTGAAGACGACGCAGCCCGTGTGGGGCACCGAAGCGCAACGCGTGGTCGCGGTCCAGCAGCGCGCGCAGGCCGTCTCGCAGGCGTTTCTGCACGCCGTCGAATTCGCTGGCAAACCGTATGTGCTGCGAAGCCTCCAGCCGTCGGAAGATCGCGTGGCGCTCGCTAACTGGAACGGCAAACTGTCGCGGCTCGAGTCCGTCGTGAACAACATGGCGGAGTTGAGTGCGTGGTCGCAGTTGCGCAGCGGTGGTCGCCAGGGTTCGGCCATCGCCGACGAGCTTATTGCGTTCGGCAGTCGCACGGACTGGCAGATACCGCTCATCCAGCTCGCCGTGCAATGCGAGACGCAGGTCGAAGCGGACTGGCGTGTCTATTCCGAGGCGTATGACCGTGGTGCTTTTGGGGCAACGGCGAAAGGTTAGATGTGTGAACTGCCTGATGCGCGTGCGAAGCGAATGTGACGCGTTGCGCTTAAGGCGCGTAGAAAAAAGAAAAGCCCCGACAGGTCGGGGCTTTTCTTTCACTGCTGGAGGCGCGAGCCGGAGTCGAACCGGCCTAAACGGCTTTGCAGGCCGCTGCATAACCGCTTTGCTATCGCGCCGTAAGCGGACTGCCGAACCGTGATAACGAACTGCATTTCGACGATTCGCAGATTTGTGCGATGGCCAACCGGCCTTCCAAACAAAAAGGGAAGCGTTGCTTCCCCTTGTGTATGGAGCGGGAGACGAGGCTCGAACTCGCGACCTCAACCTTGGCAAGGTTGCGCTCTACCAACTGAGCTACTCCCGCGTTGTACTTCTTTGTGCTGCCTGACAACGCCCTGCCATTTCACTACTGCACAACCCCGGCAAAACGCTGCTTCAAAAATCTGGAGCGGGAGACGAGGCTCGAACTCGCGACCTCAACCTTGGCAAGGTTGCGCTCTACCAACTGAGCTACTCCCGCGTTTTGCTGCTTCCGTTTTGCTGCTTCCGTTTTGCTGCTTCCGTTTTGCTGCTTCTTTACTGCCCCGCTGCAGAACCGCATGCACCGGAGAGACGAGATTATGTACAAGGCTCTGAAACGTGTCAACCCCTTTTAGTCGGGAGATTGAACACTGTCTAAACTGTCTAAACGATCCCGCCCCGCTCACGAATCTGCGGCCACGCGAGCTTCATGTAGTACAGCATCGACCAGATCGTCAGTACAGCCGCGAGATAGATGAGCCATGTGCCCCACACACGCGTGTCGATCGCGAGCCCTGCGATGAGCGGCACGGGCTCCCACAACAGCAGCATCGGAATGGCGACCATCTGGCAAACCGTCTTGAGCTTGCCGAGCGAATTCACCGCGACGCTTTTCGACGCACCGATCTGCGCCATCCATTCGCGCAGCGCGGAAATCGCGATCTCGCGACCGACGATCACGAGCGCGATCGCCGCGTCGAGTCGTGCGAGCTGCACCAGCACGAGGAGCGCGGCGGTCACCATCAGCTTGTCGGCGACGGGGTCGAGGAACGCGCCGAAGGCCGACGTCTGGTTCCATTTGCGCGCGAGATAGCCGTCGAACCAGTCGGTCAGCGCCGCCAGGATGAAGATCACCGCGGCCGCGAGATTGCGGTGCGCGAGGCTCATCATCGAGTCGCTTAGATAAAAGACGCCCACGACGAGCGGAATCAGAACGATCCTCAGCCACGTCAGGAAAATCGGAAAATTAAACGGCATGGGCGGGGGCCACGTCAGACAAGGGAGATGCAATTGTGCCGTGTCGCCGGATATGCCACAAGCAAAGGGGCGCGCGGGGCTTGCGCCGCGCGCTCGCGCCTGGCTGCGCTGAGGCGGCTACGCGGCGCCGGTATCAGTGCAGTTGACGGTAGATCTGCTCGGCGAGCGCACGCGAAATGCCCTCGACGCCCGCCAGATCGTCGATGCTCGCCGCCACCACGCCGCGCAGCCCGCCGAAACGCGCCAGCAGCCGCTGACGACGTTTTGCGCCGACGCCTTCGAGTTCCTCGAGCCGCGACGTCTGCCGCGTCTTGCCACGCTTCGCACGCATGCCGGTGATCGCGAAACGGTGCGCTTCGTCGCGGATATGTGCGACGAGCATCAGCGCGGCGCTTTCCTTGCCGAGTTCGAGCGGCGCGCGGCCGCCCACGAAGATCAGCGTTTCGAGGCCCACCTTGCGCCCCTCGCCCTTCGCGACGCCAACCAGCATGTCGGTGTCGAGCCCGAGTTCGGTGAAGACCTGGCGCGCGATTTCGACCTGACCCTTGCCTCCGTCGATCAGCACGATGGTCGGCAACGTGCCGCCTGCGGCGACAGGCTCGGCGGCATCGGGCGTGACGGCCGGGTCAGCGGCGTCTTCGGGTTGCAGCGTGGTCGCTTCGTCGGTGGCATTCTGCGCGGCCTGTGCGACCATTTTTTCGTAGCGGCGCGTCAGGACCTGGCGCATCGCTGCGTAATCGTCACCGGGTGTAATGCCGGTGATGTTGTAGCGCCGGTACTCGCCCGACTGCATCTTGTGATGGTGATACACCACACACGACGCCTGCGTCGCCTCGCCCATCGTGTGACTGATGTCGAAGCATTCAATGCGCAGATGCGCGAGGTCCTCGCATTCGAGACCGAGCGTGTCCGCGAGCGCGCGGGTGCGCGCCTGTTGCGAACCCTGCTCCGACAGCAGACGCGCGAGCGCGAGCCGCGCATTCTGTTCGGCCATCGCGAGCCACACGCGCTTCTGACCCTGTGGCTGTCGTAGCAGCGCGATCTTGTGCCCGGCCTGTTCGGTCAGCAGATCGACCAGTTCGCGATTCGCCGGCGCATGGCTCACGACGAGCACGGGCGGCACGCGATCGCCAAGGTAGTGCTGTGCGATAAACGCTTCGAGCACTTCAGCTTCGATGCTTGTGCCACGCGGCGCGCCGGGGGCGGCCGCTTCGTCGCTGGCTTCGGCTTCATCGTTGCTCTCAGCGCTGGTCTCAGCAGGAAGCGCCTGCGCGATCGCCAGCGCATCGGACACGTCCGTCGCATCATCGTCGATCGATGCAGCAGACGCAGCAGACGCATCGACCCGCGCGTCCGCTGCCTCGATTTCAAGGCCGCCTTCATCCGGCGTCAGCGCGGCCTCGACGTGCGTCGGGAAATACGCCTTGTCGCCGAGATGCCGGCCGCCGCGCACCATCGCCAGATTCACGCACACGCGTCCGCCCAGCGCGACCACCGCAAGAATATCGACGTCGCTCTCGCTCCCGGTTTCGATCGCCTGCTGATGCAGCACCGTCGAAAGCGAACTCATCTGGTTGCGCACCGCCGCTGCCTGCTCGAACTTCAGATCGACGGCGAACGCGTGCATCTTCTGTTCGAGTTCCTGCATCACTTCCTTCTGCCGTCCAAGCAGAAAGCGCGATGCATTGGCGACATCGCGCGCGTAATCCTCTTCGCTGATCGCGTTGACGCACGGCGCGGTGCACCGCTGGATCTGATGCAACAGGCAAGGCCGCGTACGATTGTTGAACACCGAGTCTTCGCACGTACGCAACTGGAACACGCGTTGCAGGATCTGGATGCTTTCGCGCACCGCCCACGCGCTCGGGAACGGTCCGAAATACTGGTTCTTTTTGTCGACGGCGCCGCGGTAGTACGCCATGCGCGGAAATTTGTGGCCCGTCAGCTTCAGAAACGGATACGACTTGTCGTCGCGAAACAGGATGTTGTAACGCGGCGCGAGCGCCTTGATCAGATTGTTTTCAAGCAGCAGCGCTTCGGCTTCGGAACGCGTAACCGTTGTCTCGATGCGCGCGATGCGCGTCACCATCATCGCGATACGCGGCGATAGCAGCGTCTTCGTGAAGTAGCTCGACACACGCTTCTTGAGGTCGCGCGCCTTGCCGACATACAGCACCGCGCCGTGCGCATCGTAGTAGCGGTAGACGCCCGGCAGATGCGGCAGTTGGGTCAGTATTTTTTTGGGCTCGAAAGCTTCGGAATCGGTCATGCAGAATCAGGCTGGGCGCCGCGCGGGACACGCGGAATCGGGGGCAAGTGCTTTAGAATCGCCAGTTTAGAACATTCCGCGCGCGTCCGAACAACGCCCGCCGGCCGCCATGTCCTCTCCGCCTGTTTCCAGTGAACGTCCGGCTGCCGGTATCGCATGCGATATTTTCTGCGCGGTGATCGATAACTTCGGCGACATTGGCGTCTGCTGGCGCCTCGCGCGCCAGCTCGCCGACGAGCACGGCTGGCAGGTGCGCGTATTCGTCGACGATCTGCACGCGTTCCACACGCTGTGTCCCACGCTTGCGCTCGACCGGGCGCGTCAGTCCATCGCCGGCATCGTGATCGAGCACTGGCACGAACCGTCGCACGCGGGCGATACGCTCGAAGTCGCGGATGTCGTCATCGAAGCGTTTGGCTGCGAACTGCCGCCTGTGTACGTCGCGGCGATGGCGCAGCGCGAGCGCACGCCGGTCTGGCTGAACCTCGAATATCTGAGCGCGGAAGACTGGGTCGCCGATTTTCATCTGCGGCCGTCGCCGCATCCGCGTTACGCGCTCAAAAAGACGTTCTTTTTCCCGGGACTCGGACCGGGAACCGGCGGCGTACTAAAGGAACGTGAGCTGGACGCGGCCCGCGCCGCCTTCGAGGCATCAGACGAAAAGCGCGCCGCATGGTGGCGTCAGGCGACAGGCGCGCCGCCTCCCGGTGAAAACGCGACGGTCATCTCTCTGTTCGCCTACGAAAACCCGGCCGCCGACAGCCTCCTCGAACAATGGCGCGATAACGCAGGGGAAATCGTCCTGCTCGCGCCAGAAGGGCGTATTTCGGGCGCGGTCGCGCGCTTTTTTGGCCTCTCGTCGTTCATGGCGGGCACGCACGCAGCGCGCGGCAACCTTACCGCCCACTCGCTCCCCTTCACCGACCAGCGCGGCTACGACGCGCTGCTCTGGGCCTGCGACGTCAACTTCGTGCGTGGTGAAGATTCGTTCGTGCGCGCGCAATGGGCCGCGAAACCGTTCGTCTGGCACATTTATCCGCAGGCTGACGACGCCCATCTGCCGAAACTCGACGCCGCCCTCGCCCACTACGCGGGCCCGCTGCCGGAAGCCCCCCGTGACGCGCTCGCCCGCTTCTGGCACGCCTGGAACGGCGCCGGCAGACCGGACTGGGCCGATTTCCAGCGTCACCGGGCCGCCTTCGACGCCCGCGCCGTCGATTGGGCGCATGAACTCGCGGACGTCGGCGACCTCGCCGGAAATCTGGCCGGATTCGCAAAAAGTCAGTTAAAATAAGCGGTTATCCAACGGCCTACGAGTCAGGCACGACTCGAAGCACGACTCAAGCGCGGCCCGATCATGGCGATGCTTCCAGCTTGAAAGGGCATTTTCCGGATCGGCGCCATTCGTACGCGCCTGAATGGGTAAGCGCAGGGTTAGAGCGCAGGCACCGAGCGCGCTTGCGTCGTGTGCCGTTGAGCACAAAAGTTGAAGCTACTTATTTCGTACAGGACAGTTTTATGAAGATCGCACAGGAACTCCGCACCGGTAACGTCGTGATGATCGGCGCAGACGCGATGGTCGTGCAGAAGGCCGAATACAACAAATCGGGCCGTAACTCCGCCGTCGTGAAGATGAAGTTCAAGAACCTGCTGACGGGCGCAGGCATGGAATCGGTCTACAAGGCCGACGACAAGTTCGACGTCGTCCTGCTCGAGCGCAAGGAAGTGACGTACTCGTACTTCGCCGACCCGATGTACGTGTTCATGGACGCCGACTACAACCAGTTCGAAGTCGAAGCCGAAATGATGGGCGACGCGCTGAATTACCTCGAAGACGGCATGGCTTGCGAAGTCGTGTTCTACAACGAGAAGGCCATCTCGGTCGAACTGCCGACCACGCTGGTCCGCGAAATCCTCTACACGGAACCGGCTGTCAAGGGCGACACGTCGTCCGGCAAGGTTCTGAAGACGGCAAAGCTCAACACCGGCTTTGAACTGCAGGTGCCGCTTTTCTGCAGTATCGGCGACAAGATCGAAATCGATACGCGTACGCACGAGTACCGCAGCCGCGCTTAATCTGGCGCCGGACCTGCCCGCCGCTTTTTCCTGAAGCGGCGATCGAAAAGCGCCCCACGGGGCGCTTTTTCTTTTTTGCACGACCGTGTATGGTTTAAGCAAACTTTACCGGCTCGATGCGAAAATTTTCCGGTGTCCATGCAACCGATACCTGCCTGCCGCAGCCAGATCGTTGATAAATCTTGATGTTTTTCTTTGGCACGCTCTCTGCTAAGAGGAAGTAAGGCCTTGAGGCTTTCCTTTTCCAGATGGAGGCCAGGCATGTCATCACACCTGTCGACACGCGCCCCGAGCGACCGCGTATCGGCAAGGCTTTCCGATCAATTGAAAAAGTGCGTCCGCCATGCCACACGCCCTGATTGTCGAAGACGATCCCAATAGCCTCTCCGGCCTGTCCGCGATTCTGGCCGCCGACGGTTTTTCCGTCGACACCGCGACTACGCTCGCCGAAGCCCGGGCCGCGCTCGCGCGTTTTATCCCCGATGTCGTCCTTGTCGACCTGAATCTGCCGGACGGCAGCGGGCTCGATCTGCTCCAGCATCTGCCCGCGCAGCCGCCAGGTGGCGCGTTGCCCGTCATCGTGATGACCGGGAACGCGACCGTCGAAAGCGCGATCGAAGGTTTGCGGCACGGCATCTGGGACTACCTGCTGAAGCCGGTCAATATTCCGCGTCTACGCAGCCTGCTGGCGCGCATTCCGCGCCCTTATGAACTGACCGAAGAAGTGCAGACGCTGCGCGCGACGCTGCGCCTTTTAGGGCGATTTGGCCCGATGATCGGCCGCAGCAGCGTGATCCAGCATGTCTACGACACGATCGAGCACACCGCGCCAACCGAGGCCGCTGTGTTGATCTCCGGCGAATCCGGCGCGGGCAAGGAAGTGGCCGCTCGCACGCTGCATGAGATGAGCCGGCGTCGCAAAGGCCCGTTCGTCGTGTTCGACTGCCGGACCGCGGCCGCGACGGCGGGCGATCGTCCGCTCGACAGCCTGCTGTTCGGCCACGAACGCGGTGCGTTCAGTGGCGCGGATCAGCGCGAGCCGGGCCTCTTCGAACAGGCAAGCGGCGGCACGCTTTTCATCGATGAAATCGCCGAACTGCCTCAGTTGCAGCAGGAAGCGCTGCTGCGCGCGCTCGATTCGCAGACGTTCATGCGCGTGGGCGGCACCAACGAACTGGTGACGGATTTCCGCCTGATTGCGTCGACGCGCAAGGTGCCGCGCGCGGCCGTCGCGGATGGCTCGCTGAACCAGGATCTGTGGCTGCGTCTGGACGCGGCGGCGCTGAGCTTGCCGCCGTTGCGCGAACGGGGCGACGATGCGGCGCTCTTCGCCGAGGCGCTCGTCGACGAACTCAATCGGGAAGCACACGCTCGCGGCCTGACGGGAACGATGAAGCTGATCGCGCCGAACTTCATCCGCGAATGCCTCGCGTACGACTGGCCGGGCAACGTCCGCGAATTGCAGGATCGTGTGAAGCGCGCGTATGTTGCGTCGGGCGATGTGCTGGAGTCGCTGCATGCCGACGAGACCGGCGCGCCGGGTGCCCGCGAGCTGAACGGCAGCCGCGTGCAGGTGACCGTCGGGACGCCGCTCGCCGACGTCGAGGAAATGCTGATCCGCGCGACGCTCGATGCCGTCGGCGGCACGCGGCACCGCGCGGCGTCACTGCTCGGTATCAGCCCGAAGACGCTGTACAACAAGCTGCAGCGCATGCGGCTCACCTGAAACCCGAGCCGGAGCGCATTCGTCGCGCCCTCAACAAAATAAAGCCGCATTGAACTCACAATGCGGCTTTATTTTTGAACACCTGTGTTCGGATATCGGCTCAGGGAAACGTGTTGCGCAACAACGTCTTTGCCTGCTGATATGCCGGGTCGGCCATCAGCCTGCTCCACTTGAGCGCCTTGCCGCCTGCGCGCATGGCCTTCAGCCGCTGACGCGATTCCTTCGACGGCGTGAAACGCAGCGCATCGAGCACCTTCTCTGCTTCCTCGGGCTGGTTGCAGATCAGCACCATGTCGCAGCCCGCCTGTAGCGCGGCCGTGGCCGCTTCGGTCAATGTACCGCCCTGACGCGCGGCTTCCATCGACAGATCGTCGCTGAAAATCGCGCCCTGAAAACGCAGCCGGCCGCGCAGGATGTCCTGCAGCCACACACGCGAAAAGCCCGCCGGTTTGGCGTCGACCTTCGTATAGATCACGTGCGCCGGAAGCACCGACGCCAGCGCCATCCCGAGCCAGTCATACGGCGCGACATCATCGGCGAGGATCGTTTCGAGCGGACGGTCGTCGGTCGGCATCGCGACGTGCGAGTCCGCTTCCGCGTAGCCGTGCCCCGGAAAATGCTTGCCGCAATTGGCCATGCCGGCCAGCGCAAGACCGTGATTCAGGCTCTTCGCCAGCAACGTGACGACGCGCGGATCGCTGTGAAACGCGCGGTCGCCGATCACCTGCGACTGGCCGTAGTTCAGGTCGAGCACCGGCGTGAAGCTCATGTCGATGCCGCACGCCCGCAACTCCGAAGCGAGGATGTAGCCGACCGCCGTCGTCACCTTCGTCGCGTACAGCACGTCCTTGTCCCACAGCGCGCCGAGCTTGCCCATCGCGGGCAGCACGGTAAAGCCGTCCGTGCGAAAGCGCTGCACGCGGCCGCCTTCGTGATCGACAGCGATCAGCAGATCGTCGCGCACCGCGCGGATCGCGTCGGTGAGCGCGACCAGTTGTGCGCGGCTCTCGAAGTGCCGAGCGAACAGGATCACGCCGCCGGTCATCGGGTGACTGAGGCGGCGCACATCGTCAGCGGTCAGCTTTTTGCCGACCATATCGAGCATCACGGGTCCAGGAGCGTATTTCATCTGATTTCTGGCAACAGGAAGGAAGCGCAGCGTGACGCCGCGTTGGAATAATTCAGGTGACGCTCAGGAAGCGACAGGATCGGCGACTTCAGCGATCACGAACGAGACGGCATAGTCGCGCTCGTCGCTGATCGTTACGCGCGCCGTGATGCCACGCGCGTCGAGCCATTCGGCCAGCTCGCCCGAAGCGACCACCATCGGCTTGCCGCTCGCTTCGTTGAGCGTCTGCAGCGCGCGCCAGGTCATCGGCCAGCGCATGCCGAGACCAATCGCCTTCGAAAAGGCCTCTTTCGCCGAGAAGCGCGTCGCGAGAAACGCGAGACCGCGTGCCGCCGAACGCGCGTGACGAGCGTGATAGACGCGCAGTTCGTCCGCGCCGAGCACCTTCTCGGCGAAGCGGCCTTTGGTGCGCTCCATCACCGCCGCGACGCGGCTGACCTGAACGATATCGGTGCCGATGCCATAGATCGCCATGACGTGATTGCCGTGCCTTTTCGTAACGAAAGCGTAACGAGAGCGTGACGCGCGTCAGGCGCGCGCGGCGAGACGCGCGGCAACCATGATCGCCTTCATCTCGCGTACCGCGTTGTCCCAGCCGGCGAAGATCGCATGTGCGACGATCGCGTGACCGATGTTCAGCTCGACGATGCCGTCGATGGCGGCGATCTGCTGGACGTTCGTGTAATGCAGGCCGTGGCCCGCATTGACCTTGATGCCGAGCGACCGGCCGAATTCCACGCCCCGGACCACTCGCTCGTATTCGCGCTGCTGTTCGCCGGCGTCGTGCGCTTCGGCGTAGCGTCCTGTGTGCAGTTCGATGACAGGCGCGCCGGCTTCGTGTGCGGCGCGAATCTGCGTTTCGTCCGGATCGATGAAGAGCGATACGCGCGAGCCCACGTCGGCCAGCTGGCGGCACGCCGCGCGCACTGCGTCGAACTGGCCGGCGACGTCGAGACCGCCTTCGGTGGTCAGTTCTGCGCGCTTTTCGGGCACGAGGCAGACGTCGTGTGGTTTCACTTCGCACGCGATGTCGAGCATCTCCTGCGTGACCGCGCACTCCAGATTCATGCGCGTTTTCAGGAGCGGTCGCAACGTGCGCACGTCGGCGTCGACGATATGCCGGCGGTCCTCACGCAGATGCAGCGTGATTGCGTCAGCGCCCGCTTCTTCGGCGGCCAGCGCCGCGCGGATCGGATCGGGATAGGACGTGCCACGCGCGTTGCGCAGCGTGGCGACGTGATCGATATTCACACCCAGGTCGATCACGCCCGGCGACGTTAGAAAGAAGCTCATAGATTCTGCAGGTCGATCAGGATCTGGCGCGTCGCGAGCGGCGTGCCGGCAAGGTAAGTGTTAAGCAGAAAACGCATCAGCGTCCTGCTCTGCGAAATCGTTTGAGGACGATGGTAATCGTCCTGCTCCATGTCGAGCAACGTCTGTCCTGCGATCACCGGCCATTGCTCGGGAAGATCATCGGACGCTTCACGCACGCCGCGCTCCGGATCGAACACATAACGCCCCTCGGCCACGACCGCGCGGCGCGTCACGGTGCGATCGAGCGCCATCGCGTAACCGGTTTCGCGCAGCAGCACGCGTTCGAACGAACGCAGCACCTGCACGGGCGGCTCGTCGTGCGCGAGACGCGTCAGCGTGACGACATAGTGATGGAACAGTTGCGGATGCGGATCTTCGCGGGCGCAGAATTTGACGAGCAGCTCGTTCACGTAGAAGCCGCACAGCAACGCGTCGCCAGCGAGCGGCAGCATGCCACCGACCCACTCCGCGCCCGTCAGCGTGCGCATCTCCGATTTGCCAGACCACGACAGCGCGAGCGGCTGGAACGTCTGCAACACGCCGCGCAGCGCCGAATGTGGACGTTTCGCGCCTTTCGCGACGAGCGCGAGCCGGCCGTGATCGCGCGACAGCACGTCGATGATCAGACTCGTTTCGCGATACGGATAGCTATGGAGAACAAACGCGGGCTGTTCGGCGACCCGATAGTCGGACGCGGCCGCGCGCGAAGGACGGCGCGCGGGCGCTTTGCGCGCCTCGCCTTCGCCACCGCTCTTTGCAGATGAAGATCTTTTTGCCCGGGACGGCGCCGGCGCAGCCGGTTCGCCGTCGCCGGCGTCGTCGTCGGGGTCGGCGCCGGGTTGCAACGTCACCCAGGCGTCATTCGTACCCATAGGCGCGAAGTCCGGCTTCGTTGTCGGCCCAGCCGCTCTTCACCTTGATGAAGGTTTCGAGGTACACCGGGCCGTCGAACAGCTTCTCCATATCGAGACGCGCTTCGGTGCTGATCTGCTTCAGCTTCGCGCCCTTCTGGCCGATGATCATCGCCTTGTGCGTGTCGCGCTCGACCATGATCGTCGCGAAGACGCGGCGCAGGCGCCCTTCCGTCTCGAACTTGTCGATCAGCACAGTGCTCGTGTACGGCAGTTCGTCGCCCGTCCAGCGGAACACTTTTTCGCGCAGGATTTCTGCGGCGAGAAAACGCTCACTGCGGTCGGTCAGATCGTCTTCGCCGTAGATCGGCGAGCCTTCCGGCAGGAACGGCTTGACCGTCACCATCAGGCGTTTGATGTCGTCAGGGTTCTTGGCCGACAGCGGCACGATTTCGTTGAACTGACGCAGCGCGCTGACCTGCTGCATGAACGGAAACAGGCTGTCCTTGTCGGAAACGCGATCGAGCTTGTTCGCGATCAGGAGCGTGGGCACCGACGGCGGAATCAGGTCGAGCACCTTCTGGTCGTCCGGGCCGAAACGGCCGGCTTCGATCACGAACAGGATGGCGTCGACGGATGTCAGCGTCGACGTCACCGCGCGATTCAGCGAGCGGTTCAGCGCGCCGCTGTGCTTCGTCTGGAAGCCGGGCGTGTCGACGAAGATGTACTGCGCGTCTTCGAGCGTGTGGATGCCGGTGATGCGATGGCGCGTCGTCTGCGCCTTGCGCGACGTAATGCTGACTTTCTGGCCGACGAGCGCGTTCATCAGCGTCGATTTGCCGACATTGGGACGGCCGACGATCGCGACCATGCCGCAGCGAAAACCAGTGGGAGTGGGAGCGTTCATATTCAGGCTACGGCTGGTTCGGGTGGACGCGCTGCGGGATGCGACCCATGCAGCGCGTTTTTTGCATCAATGGCCGGCGTCGGCGGCGCGCGTTTGCACCGCGCCTGCAACGCCAGGTTCGAGTTCGGCTTCGTCCGATGCCGGTACGCCAGGCACTGATTCGCGGTTGCGAAGCGTGGGCTTGTCGGTGACGGTGCGGCTCGTGTCCGGCTTGTCGGACGGCTTTTCGCTGGACTTGTCGCTGGACTTTTCGCTGGGCTTGTCATTCAGCCGGTCGGCGGACTTTTCCGTGGCTTTGTCGGCGCGGTCGGTTTTGTCCTGCGACTGCGCGTGCTCGCTGTATTCGACATGAGCGGCACGGATCACCGCGAGTGGCAGCGGCGTCGGCGCGCTGGCCGGCGATTCCCCGGCAGCAGCTGCGCTATCGGAGTCGCCCGTCGCCGCGGTCAGCGTCGGCTTCGCTTCACCGCGCCCGACGCGTTCAGACGACTTGCGATGGTCCGGCGCGCGCAGGTCCAACGCCGTCTGCACGCCCGCGACGCCCGGAACGATCTCCGGCTCCGCATGCTTCGCGGCCCGCGCGCCTTTCGAGCGCTTCGGTTTCGCAACCAGTGCGGGCGCAGCCGCCATGACTTCTTCGAGCGCCTTCTTGGCCGCCGCCTGCTCAGCCGCGCGACGGCTGGCGCCCGAGCCGGACACCTTCACGTCCAGCTTGGGCACCGTGCATTCGACTTCGAATTGCTGGTTGTGCGCCGCACCATGCGTTGCGACGACCGTATAGGTCGGCAAAGCGATCTTGTGACCCTGCAGGTATTCCTGCAGCAGCGTTTTCGAGTCTTTGCCGAGGGTACGCGGATCGATGTGATCGAGAATCGGCACGTACAGCCGCTTGATGACCGTCTGGGCGGCGTCGAAGCCGCCATCGAGGAACACCGCGCCCAGCACGGCTTCCAGCGTATCCGCGAGGATCGACGGACGACGGAAGCCGCCGCTACGCAGTTCGCCTTCGCCGAGGCGCAGGCCTTCGGAGATATTCAGGGCCTGAGCGATCTCGTAAAGCGACTGCTGCTTGACCAGATTGGCCCGGACGCGTGAGAGATCGCCTTCGTCCAGCTTGCTGAAACGTTGGAACAATAGCGCAGCCACCGCGCAATTCAGAACGGAGTCGCCGAGAAACTCGAGCCGTTCATTATGCGTAGCACTGTGACTGCGATGAGTTAAAGCCTGACGCAACAATTCCGCATTGCGAAATTCGTAGCGCAAACGGCTTTCCAACGGAGATAGGGGCATGTGCAGAGTATAACGCGGGCGCCTGCCCGGGCGAAAACGCGGGGCGGCCGACGAAAAAGCGTGGTGAAGCGACGTTACCGCACGTTCTTAAAGTAGCGTGCTAACACGCCGCGCGTTGTGCGCGGCGTGTTATGCGGCTCCGTTGCTACGCGATCAGTTAAAGGAACCGATGCGCTTGAGGCTGCTGAAGTTCATCCAGATGAAGAACGCGCGACCGACGATATTCTTGTCCGGCGCGAAGCCCCAGTAGCGGCTGTCCGCGCTGTTATCGCGGTTGTCGCCCATCATGAAATAGTTGCCTGCTGGCACCTTGCAGATCACGCCTTGCGCGTTGTACGTGCAGTTGTCGCGATACGGATAATCTTCTGCGCCAATGATAAACGGCGGCACTGCCGGGTTGTTCAGAATCGCGTTCTTGCGCCCGTTCAGATTTTCGTCGAACTGTTTCGCGTAGCCGATACGTTCTTCGTCGAAGTAATCCGGCAGCGCCGTTTCCGGCACGGGTTTGCCGTTGATCGTGAGCTTCTTGTCCTGATACGCGACGACGTCGCCCGGCACGCCGATCACGCGCTTGATGTAGTCGACCGATTCGTCTTTCGGATAACGGAACACGACGACGTCGCCACGCTCGAGCGGACGGCCCTGCGTGATCTTGGTGTTCGTAATTGGCAGACGGATGCCGTAGTCGTACTTGTTCACGAGAATGAAGTCGCCGACCAGCAGTGTAGGCACCATCGAACCCGACGGAATCTTGAACGGCTCGACGACGAACGAACGTACGACAAACACGACGAGAATCACCGGGAAAAAGCTCGCCGAATATTCGAGCCACCAGGGCTGGCGCAGCTTGTCGTCACGCAGACGGGCGCGCGTCTGCGCCGCGTTTTCGTCGGCGAAACGCTCGCCGACCCGCGCCTGCTGGCGGTCGAACTCGGCGACCGCGGCCTCTGCGGCGCGGCGTCGTTGCGGGATGAAAACCAGTTTGTCTGCGACCCAGGCGATGCCCGTTACGATGACGAGCACAAAAAGAATCAGCGCAAAATTCATGGGGTTCCGTTTCTTCTCTCTTATTTGTCTTCGACACGCAGGATTGCGAGGAAAGCCTCTTGCGGGATTTCCACCGACCCGACCTGCTTCATCCGCTTCTTGCCGGCCTTCTGCTTTTCGAGCAGTTTCTTTTTACGCGTGATGTCGCCGCCGTAGCACTTTGCCAGCACGTTCTTGCGCAGCGCCTTGATGTTCTCACGCGCGATGATATTCGCGCCAATCGTTGCCTGAATGGCCACGTCATACATCTGGCGCGGGATCAGTTCGCGCATCTTCGCCGCGACTTCGCGGCCGCGGTACTGGCTCTGCGAACGGTGGACGATCACGGACAGCGCATCGACCTTGTCGCCGTTGATCAGCATGTCGACCTTCACGACGTCGGCCGCGCGATATTCCTTGAACTCGTAATCCATCGACGCGTAACCGCGCGACGTCGACTTCAACCGGTCGAAGAAGTCGAGCACGATTTCGCCCATCGGGATTTCGTACGTGAGCTGAACCTGGCGGCCGTGATACTGCATGTTGATCTGGTTGCCACGCTTCTGCGTACAGAGCGTGATGACCGAGCCAACGTATTCCTGCGGCATGTACAGGTTCACCGTGACGATCGGCTCGCGCACTTCCTCGATCTTCGACGGGTCCGGCATCTTCGCCGGATTCTCGACCATGATGGTCGTGCCGTCGCGCTGCAGGACTTCATACACGACCGTCGGCGCGGTGGTGATGAGGTCCATGTCGAACTCGCGTTCGAGCCGCTCCTGGACGATCTCCATGTGCAACAGGCCAAGGAAGCCGCAGCGGAAACCGAAGCCGAGCGCCTGTGACACTTCCGGCTCGTATTGCAGCGACGCGTCGTTCAGCTTCAGCTTTTCGAGCGATTCGCGCAGCGCGTCGTACTGGTTGGCTTCGACCGGATAAAGGCCGGCAAACACCTGCGGCTTCACTTCCTTGAAGCCCGGCAGCGGTTCAGCTGCGGGACGGTTCACGAGCGTGACGGTATCGCCCACCTTCGCGGCCGGCAGTTCCTTGATGCCCGCGATGATGAAACCCACCTGCCCTGCTGACAGCACCTCGAGATTCTTCGACTTCGGCGTGAAGACGCCGATGTGCTCGACCGGATACTGCGCGCCGGTCGCCATCATGCGAATGCGGTCCTTCGGACGCAGCGTGCCGTTGACGATGCGCACCAGCATCACGACGCCGACGTAGTTGTCGAACCAGGAATCGATGATCAGCGCCTGCAGCGGCGCTTCCGTATTGCCCTTCGGCGGCGGCACTTTCGCGATCAGCGCTTCGAGCACGTCCTCAACGCCGAGGCCCGTCTTCGCGCTGCAATGCGTGGCGTCGGAAGCGTCGATGCCGATCACGTCTTCGATTTCTTCGATCGCGCCTTCCGGGTTCGCTGCGGGCAGGTCAATCTTGTTCAGCACTGGCACGACTTCGACGCCTAGCTCGATAGCCGTGTAGCAGTTCGCGACCGTCTGCGCCTCGACGCCCTGGCTGGCATCGACGACGAGCAGCGCGCCTTCACACGCCGACAGCGAGCGACTGACTTCGTACGAGAAGTCGACGTGCCCCGGCGTATCGATCATGTTGAGGTTGTACACCTTGCCATCGCGCGCGCGATAGGAGAGCGCCGCCGTCTGCGCCTTGATGGTGATGCCGCGCTCACGCTCGAGATCCATCGAGTCGAGCACCTGCGATTCCATTTCGCGGTCGGACAGACCGCCACACAGCTGGATGATGCGATCGGCGAGCGTCGACTTGCCATGGTCGATGTGCGCAATGATCGAGAAGTTACGAATATGATCCATTCAGTACCGATCAAGCGAAAAAGGCGCGCTCGGACGATTGCGGAGCACGCCTTGTAAGTAGGTGAAAAACCGGACTATTTTAGCCGAAAAGGCCCTCGCCCGGCGGTTTTTGCGGGACGGGCTGCCAGTCGGCCAAGGCTCGTGCGGACTGTTGCGCCCCTTTCACCGCACGTCGCGGGCAAGAGCGGCGCGCGCGATGAGCGCGGCACGGACACGTTTTGCGTCGAGGTGATAGTGGCACAGTTCGATGCCATCGCAGAGCAAAACCGGCACGCGTTCGTTGTAACGCGCTTCCAGCGCTGCGTCAGCATCGATATCGATTACATCGAGCTGCACGCCGAACTCGGCCAGCAAAGGCTCGAGCGCAGCATGCATGTCGTCGCACAGATGACACCACGTGCGCCCGTAGAGTGTCAGCCGTGCCGCCATCGTCACTTCGGCGCCGGTGTCGAACGCGGACGGATCGGCACGAACTGCGTGTTGTCGCCGCGACGCACGAGCAGCGCCGTCATCTTCTGCGGGTCGAGATGCGACGTGACGTCTTCGAATTCCTTTGCGTTCGAGACATCCGTGTCGCCCACGCGCAGGATGATGTCGCCCTTCTGCAGTCCGACGCGCGCGGCAGGCCCTTCTACCGCGTCGATCTGCACTCCGCCGCGCAGCTTCAGCGCTTTCAGCTGGTCAGACGGGATATCGCTGACCGCGAGGCCAAGCGCGTTGGTCGCGCGCTGCTTCGGCGGCGGCGTTTTCTTCGTGTCGGCCTTCGCCGTCTTATCCTGCTGCATCTCGGCGATCGTGACCGGCAGATCACGCGTCTGGCCCTTGCGCCACACGGTGATCGTCGCCTTCGTGCCCGGCTTGGTATCACCGACCATACGCGGAAGGTCCGTCGCGGTATCGACCGGATGGCCGTTGAACTTCAGGATGATGTCGCCTGGCTGCACGCCCGCCTTCTCGGCCGGACCACCCGGCTCGACGCTGCTGACGAGCGCGCCTTGCGCCTTCGGCAAACCGAGCGAGTCGGCTACGTCCTTCGTCACCTCGCCGATCGCGACGGCAATGCGGCCACGCGTGACCTTGCCGGTTGTTTTCAGCTGATCGGCGACGCGCATCGCTTCGTCGATCGGAATCGCGAACGAAATGCCCATGAAACCGCCTGTGCGGCTGTAGATCTGGGAGTTGATGCCGATCACTTCGCCTTGCATATTGATCAGCGGACCGCCCGAGTTGCCCGGATTCACGGCAACGTCGGTCTGGATGAACGGCAGATAATCACCCGTGTCGCGCCCCTTGGCGCTGACGATGCCCGCCGTAACCGTGTTTTCGAGCCCGAACGGCGAACCGATCGCGACGACCCATTCACCGACGCGGACCTTGTTCGAATCGCCGACCGTGACGGCTGGCAGGTTCGCGGCGCTGATCTTCACGACCGCGACGTCAGTGCGATCGTCGACACCGACGAGCTTTGCCTTGAACTCGCGCTTATCGGTGAGCGTGACGTAGATGGTGTCGGCATCATCGATGACGTGTGCGTTCGTCATCACGTAGCCATCAGCCGACAGGATGAAGCCCGAGCCGACGCCACTGTTCTGCTCGGTGTCGCCGCCGCTGTCGGGCGCGTCCTGCTGGCCCTGACTGCCGCCACCACCGCCACCGCCACCACCACCACCGCGGGGCGGCGTACCGGGCGATTGCGGCGTCTGCGGCATCGGAATTCCAAAAAACCGGCGGAAGAACTCGGACATGTCGCCGTCGTCCATGCCCGGTGGCAGGCCCCGCGTCGAACTCGACACACGCGCTGTCGTGCGAATGTTCACGACGGAGGGCCCGACCTTATCGACCAGATCGGTGAAGTCGGGAAGACTGGCTGCAGGCGCCGCCAGCGCAGTGTGCGGCACGAGTGGCAGGCATACCGCCACCACCGCGGCTGCAAGAAAATTGCGCACCGAGAAGTTCGTCATAAGGTCTTGAGCCGGAGGATTACTTTGTAGCCTTGTATTCTATGGCAGACGCAAATTGCTGCAACGTGGCCTGGGGCACTTCCCCGAGCAAGGTAATCCAGAAATCGCCGTGGCGCTTGACGAGGACATGCGTAGCGCCACTACTCCCCGATCCTTCCTTGCGCGTGTTCTTTTCAACAGGCTCAACGAAGATCGAGATGGCCGCGAGTCCGTCCGAGAATACTGCCTGATCGACCGGAATGGTCGGATCGCCTGGATCGCGGGCTGCCATTGGGCGACGCAGCTCACGGATCTTGTGGAAGCCCGGAACGGTCGGCGACATCAGCCAGCCCTGCGCTTCCATATCGACAGACTCGATCGGCGGACGCACCACTGTCCATCCAGCCGTGTTGTGAATGCCGCTGACGATCGCCGTTTTGTCGACCGGAACACCGATACGGATTTGCGAAAACGACAGCTGTTCGAGCACCTGGCCGCTCGGGTCGAGCGTCTGCGCACGCAGCAGAAGCCCCGTCTTGGTATCGGCCCATAGCTTGTAGGCGTAGCGATACGCGTCTTTCGGATCGAGTTCGATCACCTGGCTATCGATACCCGCGACGCGATCAGTCCCGAGCAGTTTCGGCTCATAGACCGCGAGCACCTGGTCACCGGGCGCGGACAGCAATGCAGGGAACGAATCCTTGTTCTGACGCTTCTCGACGACGCACAAATGTCGTTCCGGCACGAACGTATACAGGTCGTCGTTATGGCGCAGCATCCTGCGCGGCTTGCCGTCCAGGCTTTCCAGCTGCTCGTATTCACCGTCGTTGCGGGTCGCGTAATGCGAGATCCGCGACGACTGCACGAACGAGCCGCGCTGGTAGACGAACGCGCCCTCGTAGTTCTGCTGCTGGGCGGCCTGATGGATGCGATTGAGCCAGTCTGCCGCTGTGCGGCGGACGGCGGCGGGATCCTCGGATTGCGCGAACGCTCGGGATGTCGCGGAAAGCAGTACGGCCGCACAGAACAGAAATGCCGGCAGCCGCCCCCAGTTTGTCGTTTTATTCAACCACGGAGTCTGCATCAACTATTGGTCCTGCGAGGTCACGGCAGCGGCGGCACGGATCAGCGGCATCGAACCCGGGACGACCGGTTGCTGCGCGAACTGCTGATGCGCTTCCAGATACTGGTCGAGATTGGCGTCGCGGATGATGTTCGCCTCCTGCATGACAGGCCGCGCGGTAGCAGCCGGCACAGACGCCATCGCCACACGCTGCATCGAATCCGACGATACGGCTGCCATCTGCGCGCCACCAGGCGCACTGCCGACGCCCTGCAGTTGCGGCACGACGACCCACGTCAACGTTGCCGCAGCGGCCGCGACGGCAAATGCCGGCACAACCCGCCGGCGCAGCGCCAGCAAACGCCGCGCGACCGGAATCGCGGCAGGCGCGAGCACGTGCGCCTCCGACTCGAAACGCGCGGCAAAGCCAGCCATAAATGCTTTGCTGGCAACCGGACTCACGGCCAGATCGTCGGAACGCAGGGCGTCCCCGATCAGGTGGTAGTCCGACCACGCTGCGCGATCGTCGCGATTCAGATCAGCAATAAACTTGTTCAGATGCTCTTCGCCGGACAGCTCACCGTCGACAAAAGCGGACAGACGCTCGCCTCGCGAGCTTGCTTGCGATTGCATCGAGACCGACCCCATGATGCTCCCCATCTTACAGACATCCCGTAGTGACACCACCTAACCCAGATACTGCATCCATGCCCGTCAGGCCGGCTGGCCAATTACCAGCGCTTGCCTTCAGGTGTGTCAAGCAACGGACGCAATTTTGCCGCAATGGCTTCGCGAGCGCGAAAAATCCGTGATCTGACGGTGCCGATCGGGCACCCCATCATCTCAGCGATCTCTTCGTAGCTCAAACCTTCAATTTCACGAAGAGTAATGGCGGTGCGCAACTCTTCCGGTAAAACCGCCATTGCAGCATTGACCGTCTCAGCGATCTGCTTGCTCATCAACATCGACTCAGGCGTGTTGATATCCCTTAGTTGGTCAGCATCCGAGAAAGTTTCAGCTTCTTCAGCATCGGCTTCGGTCGAAGTTGGCGCGCGCCGGCCCTGGGTCGCAAGGTAGTTCTTTGCGGTATTCACCGCAATCCGGTACAACCACGTATAAAAAGCGGATTCGCCCCGAAACTGGGGAAGCGCCCGGTAAGCCTTGATAAAGGCGTCCTGAGCCACGTCCTCGACCTCGGCGGGGTCCCGCACAAGGCGCGAGATCAGCCGGATGATCTTGCGGTGGTATTTGGTGACCAGTAGCTCGAACGCGGCCTTGTCGCCCTTCTGGACGCGCTCGACCAGCACCTGATCTATTTCTTTTTCGCTCACCTGATAAATCCGTTAACTATAGGGTGCATGGCGGGGCACCATTGTAGCGTCCCCATCATCGCGTCACGTTACGCTGGTAACAGTGGTTACAGTCTTTACAGTGATGTGGGAGAGCCACGCCGGCCGAGGACCGACAGTTCGCGAAAGACGTCGGCCGGCAACGCGTCGGCCGCAATAAACAGGGGGTTGAGGCGACCGCTCTCACCGGCAAGCGCAAGAATGAGGAGCCGGTCACTCCACTGTGAACAGCCGGTTATGCGGGCCTGAACCGGCGCACCGCCTGCTTCTTTCCACAGCGACAGACCATTTGCCCCGATTTTCAGTTCTCGCGGCTGACGACGCTCCCAGGCGAGCGCGCTGATCGCCAGCAACGCGAATACAGCTAAAGCTGGCGGAAACGCCAGCCAGACGCCGAGACGCGGCGCGGCGCAGGCAACGACGGTCGCCGCGGCGATCAGGATAAAAGCCGCTGTCACCCAGCGCAGCGTCAGGGAGCACCGCAGCGCAATACGCGGCGGCGAGCCGTCTGGCGATGCCGATCCGGCGAAATGCGCCGGATCAGCCGTGCCGAGGTGAGACGTCAAGCGATCAGGCGCGCTTGAAGACCAGCGTGCCGTTCGTGCCACCGAACCCGAACGAGTTCTTCAGCGCGACGTCGATCTTCATCTCCCGCGCAGTGTTCGCGCAGTAGTCGAGATCGCAGGCCGGGTCCTGGTTGAAGATGTTGATGGTCGGCGGCGAAATCTGATGATGCACGGCCAGCACCGTGAACACCGATTCGAGCCCGCCCGCGCCACCGAGCAGATGCCCCGTCATCGACTTGGTCGAATTGACGACCATGTTCTTCGCGTGATCGCCGAAAGCGCGCTTGATGCCGGTCGTCTCAGCCAGATCGCCGAGCGGCGTCGAGGTACCGTGCGCGTTCAGGTAGCTGACCTGATCTGCGTTGATGCCCGCGTTCTTCATCGCGGCCAGCATGCAGCGGCGTGCGCCGTCGCCATCTTCCAGCGGAGCGGTCATGTGGTAAGCGTCGCCGCTCATGCCGTAACCGGACACTTCCGCGTAGATCTTCGCGCCGCGTGCCTTCGCGTGCTCGTACTCTTCGAGCACCATCACGCCTGCGCCTTCGCCCAGCACGAAACCATCGCGATCCTTGTCCCACGGACGGCTCGCCGTGGCGGGATCGTCGTTGCGTTGCGACAGCGCGCGCGCCGCCGCAAAGCCGCCGATACCGAGCGGCGACACGGTCGATTCCGCGCCGCCGGCGATCATGACATCGCAGTCGCCGTATTCGATCAGACGCGATGCCTCGCCGATGCAGTGCAGGCCGGTGGTACAGGCGGTGACGATTGCAAGGTTCGGGCCTTTAAGACCGAACTTGATCGACAGATGGCCGGAGATCATGTTGATGATCGACGCCGGCACGAAGAACGGCGAGATCCGGCGCGGGCCGCGATTCAGCAGTTCGGTCTGCGTGACTTCGATCATCGGCAGACCGCCGATGCCCGAGCCGACTACAACGCCGACACGTTCCGCGTTCTCTTCGGTGATTTCGAGGCCGCTGTCGTTCATCGCCTGGATGCCGGCGGCGATGCCGTAATGGATAAACGTATCCATGTGGCGCGCTTCCTTACCGGGGATGTAGTCCTCGATATTGAAGCCCTTGACCTCGCCGGCGAAGCGAGTCGAGAAGTTCGATGCGTCGAACTTCGTGATGTCGGCAATGCCGGACTTGCCGGCGACCAGATTGGCCCAGCCGTCGGCAACATTATTGCCAACAGGCGAAATCAGCCCCAGGCCTGTAACAACAACACGACGACGGCTCACGGTAACCTCGTTTTCATAGATGACAAAAGCAAAAGCCACAGCGGCCACAGGAACATGCCCTGTGAACCCTGTGGCTGTTAACCTGGCAAAATCCCGCCAAAAGTCCGAATGACCTTAGGCCTTGACGTTTGCGCGGGCGTAGTCGATCGCTTGCTGGACGGTCGTGATCTTCTCGGCTTCTTCATCCGGAATTTCCATACCGAATTCGTCTTCGAGGGCCATCACGAGTTCGACGGTGTCGAGCGAGTCAGCGCCGAGGTCGTTCACGAACGATGCTTCGGTCTTGATTTCTGCTTCCGCAACGCCCAGTTGTTCTGCGACGATCTTCTTGACGCGCTGTTCGATATTGTCCATTACCCCTCCAAGGGAAAGAAGTTCAAAAATGCAGGTGCGCGCATTTTATCAGGTTTGACACTCTAAAAAAGCGGCGCGCACGGTTGCTGATCAGCCATCCAAAGCACGTTTACCCGAAAGGTATGAGCCCTGGATGAAAAACGAAAACTTTTACGACATATACATGCCACCATTCACGTGCAGCGTCGTGCCCGTGATGTAGCCAGCATGCGGTGAAGCGAGAAATGCGACGGCGTGAGCGATGTCTTCCGGGCTACCCAGACGGCCAAGCGGAATCTGCGTCTTGAGGGCAGTCTGCTGCTCTTCCGGCAGGGTTTTCGTCATATCGGTATCGATAAAACCCGGCGCGACGCAATTCACCGTGATGTTGCGGCTACCGATTTCGCGCGCCAGCGCCCGGGTCATGCCGGCGACGCCAGCCTTCGCGGCAGCGTAGTTCACCTGCCCCGGATTGCCCGCCGAGCCCACGACCGACGTAATGTTGATGATCCGGCCGCCACGCGCTTTCATCATCGGGCGCAGCACCGCGCGCGACAGACGGAAAACCGACTTGAGGTTGGTGTCGACCACCGCATCCCACTCGTCGTCCTTCATGCGCATCGCCAGCTGGTCCTGCGTGATGCCGGCGTTGTTCACGAGCACGTTGAGCGCGCCGAATTCCTTGACCGTGCCCTCAATCAGCGCTTCCGCTGCCGATGCGTCGTTCACGTCCAGCACAGCGCCTCGGCCATTCACGCCTTCAGCCTTGAACGCTTCGGTAATCGCGTTCGCGCCCGATTCGCTGGTGGCCGTGCCGATCACGGTCGCGCCCTGGCGCGCCAGTTCAAGCGCAATTGCACGGCCGATGCCGCGCGAGGCGCCCGTCACAATCGCGATCTGCCTGTCGAGAGTCTTTTCCATCTTGGTGTCCGGATGGCCCGCGGGTTGCGGGCTGAAATCGTTGAATCTGAGTGACCTGGCGTGGCGTGTAGAGAGCGACTACGCCGTTGCGAGCTTGAGCGCTTCGTCGAGCGATGCCGGGTCGACAATCGAAGCGCCGATGAGGTTGCCGTCGATGCGCTTCGTCAGACCTGCCAGCACCTTGCCCGGGCCACATTCGATCACGTGCGTGACGCCCTGACCGGCCATCGCCTGCACGCATTCCACCCAGCGCACAGCGCCTGCGGCCTGACGCACGAGCGCATCCTTGATGCCGGCTGGTTCCATGACCACAGCAACGTCGACGTTGTTGATGACCGGAACCTTCGGCACCTGAACTTCGACGTTCGCCAGATACGCGCGCAACTGGTCGGAAGCAGGTTTCAGCAGCGACGAGTGGAACGGCGCCGACACCGGCAGCGGCAACGCACGTTTCGCGCCCTTCGCCTTCGCAACTTCACACGCCTTTTCAACGGCCGCCTTGTGACCGGCAATGACCACCTGCGAAGGCGCGTTGAAATTCACCGCCTCCACGACGCCTGCCGACGACGCTTCTGCGCACACTGCGCGCACCGTGTCGTCGTCGAGGCCGAGAATCGCGGCCATGCCGCCCTGCCCGACCGGCACTGCTGTTTGCATAGCCTGTGCGCGGAAACGTACGAGCGGCACGGCGTCGCGGAAAGACAGCGCGCCCGCGGCGACGAGCGCCGTGTATTCGCCGAGACTATGGCCCGCGACGATCGCCGGCGCCGGGCCACCCGCCGCCTGCCACGCGCGGTAGATCGCGTACGCGGCGGTCAGCATGACCGGTTGGGTATTGGTAGTGAGATTCAGATCCTCGACCGGACCTTCGGCGATCAGCTTGCCGAGATCCTGACCAAGCGCGTCGGACGCTTCCTGGACCGTCTCGCGCACGATGGCGTGATCGGCGAACGCATTGAGCATCCCGACCGACTGCGAGCCCTGGCCAGGGAAAACGAACGCAAATTTCATATCGTCCTCAAAATTCGATGAGAGGTGGGCTGACGCGATCGGGACCGCGCTACCGGACGTTGCGCGCGGCAGCGATACGCCGCCCGCAGACGCGAAACCGTCGCTCAGTAGCGGATAACCGATGCGCCCCACGTGAAGCCGCCGCCGACACCTTCGATCAGCACGTTCTGTCCGCGCTTGATGCGCCCGTCGCGAACCGCGACGTCGAACGCGAGCGGAATCGATGCCGCCGATGTGTTGCCATGCTCACCGACGGTGACGACCATGCGCTCCTGCGGGAGGCCGAGCTTGCGGCACGTGCTCTGCATGATGCGGATGTTGGCCTGATGCGGAATCAGCCAGTCGATCTGGTCCGGCGTGAGGTTGGCTTTGGCCAGCGCTTCGACGGCGACCTTTTCCAGTACATTGACGGCAAGCTTGAACACCGCCTGGCCATCCATATACAGGAACGCGCTGCCCGCGACCACGCCACCATTCACGTTGCCCGGCGTGCACAGGATGTTCGAATGGCTACCGTCAGCGTGAAGCGCGCTTGCAAGCACGCCTGGCTCTTCGGACGCCTGCAGGATGACGGCGCCGGCGCCGTCGCCGAACAGCACGCAGGTGGTACGGTCATTGAAATCGAGAATGCGCGAGAACGTCTCCGCGCCGATCACCAGTGCCGTGCGATGCTGGCCGCTGCGAATGAAACTGTCGGCAGTGGCCACTGCGTAGGCGAAGCCGGAACACACGGCCTGCACGTCGAACGCCGCACCGTTGTTCTTGATGCCGAGTTTGTTCTGCAACAGACACGCCGTGCTCGGAAACACGAAATCCGGCGTGGACGTGGCGACGATGATGAGATCGATGGACTGCGGGTCGACATCAGCGGCCTCGATCGCACGTTGCGAGGCGATCAGGGCGAGATCGCTGGTGGTGACGTTGGGTTCAGCGAAATGGCGGGCATGGATACCCGTGCGCGCGACGATCCACTCGTCGCTCGTCTCGACACCCTGCTTTGCGAGACGTTCAGCCAGATCCTGATTCGTGACGCGGCCAGGCGGCAGATAGCTGCCGGTGCCCAGCACGCGGGAATAAATAGTCGATTGAGCCATTATGCCTTCGAGGATTGCGGAGCGTAGGGCTCGGCTGGCTGGCCGGCGACCGGGCTTGTGTGACCTGCGCCGCCTGCTTCCGGGGTAACCCCGGGGATAACCCCGCGCACCGCCTGTTCGAGAGGACCCGCATTCTCTTCCATCGCGGACGCAAGGCGTTCCAGCACGCCGTTTTTGACGGCATCATACCCGCGTTTGATCGCCCACTCAAACGCGTAGGCGTCCGCCGAACCGTGGCTTTTGATCACGAGACTGCGCAGCCCGAGAAGCGCCGCGCCGTTGTATTGCCGGTGGTCGACACGTTTCTTGAAACGCATCAATACAGGCAATGCGAGAACAGCCATCAACTTCGTCAGCCACGAACGGCCGAACTCTTCCTTGATGATATCGGAAAGCATCTGCGCGAGCCCTTCCGACGTCTTCAGCGCGACATTGCCGACGAAGCCATCACAGACGATCACATCGACGGTACCTTTATAGATATCGTCACCTTCGACATTGCCGCGGAAGTTGAGCGTGCTTGCGCGCAGCAGTTCGCCGGCGCGCTTGATCGTCTCATTGCCCTTGATGACTTCTTCGCCGATGTTGAGCAGACCGATGGTCGGATGCTCCTTGCCTTCAAGCGCGGACACGAGTGCGTGACCCATCTCGGCAAACTGCAACAGATGCTGCGGTTCGCAATCGACGTTGGCGCCAAGGTCCAGCATCATCGTGTAGCCTGTCCGGTTCGGCAGGGCGAACGCGATCGCCGGGCGCTCGATGCCCGGAAGCGTCTTCAGCACGTAACGGGAAACCGCCATCAGCGCGCCGGTATTGCCCGCGGAGATGAAGGCTTGCGCTTCGCCGTCCTTGACCCGGTTCAGCGCAACGCGCATCGACGAGTCTTTTTTCTTGCGCAGCGCAACTTCAACCGGATCATCCATGGCGACGATCTCGCTGGCCGCGACGACCGTCAGCGCGGGCTCGTCCAGCGCCTTCAACTTCTTCAGCTGGGCCCGGATCGCGGTTTCGATGCCGACGAGCATCAGGTGCGCGTCGGGATGCGAACGAACGAAGTTGACAGCCGCGGGAACGGTCACGGACGGGCCGTGGTCGCCTCCCATGCAATCGATCGTGAGCTTTACAGTCATGGAATGCGACGAATTTCAGGCACAAAAAAGCGGCAGTTGAATGCCGCCTTTTTGTCGAGCCGGGAAAATGTCAAGCGAGCTGATCGCCATGCGACACGTCATTGAACGCAACGCGATGAAGCGACGAGTCGAGAACGATTAGTCGTTCTTCGTCTTGACGACTTTCTTGCCGCGATAGTAGCCGTTCGGGCTAACGTGGTGACGCAGATGCACTTCACCCGTGCTCGGTTCGACAGCCAGCGGTGCTGCGCCGAGGAAATCGTGCGAGCGGTGCATGCCGCGCTTCGACGGCGACTTCTTGTTTTGTTGAACTGCCATGATAACTCCTAAAAATTTTCCGAATTCTAACACAGCCCGATACGGCAATCGCCACTGGCCGAATGGCCAGAACGCCGATATACCGTCGCGCTCCCATGCAACTGTTCAGTGCTTTTCGCCGCCCGGGCCGCCCCGCTTGAGCCCTTTGAGCGCCGCAAATGGATTCGGCCGCTCGGGTTCGCCACCCTCTTCAGCTTCGTCCCGCGCCGCTTCGTCGCCCTCAGCATCCGCACCGCTTACACCCGAGACCAGACTTTCGTGAACCTCAGGGCAAACATCGTGCTTCGGCACCAGCGGCAGCGAAAGCAGCAATTCCTCTTCGATCAACTCGACGAGATCGAACTGGCGCGAGCCCACGATCACCTCGACTTCATCCTCATCAAGCGGAAATTCCTCCGCTTCTTCCTCAGTGTTGACGACCCGGTATATCGCATCGACGTTGAACGCCTGCTCATACGGGGCCAGACAACGCTGACAAACCAGCCAGGCCGCACCGTGAAGCGCGAGCCGCAGGTAAGGCTGCGGCCCTTCGGTGCCGTCGTCCTGCAATTCCGGCTGCGTCGACCCTTCCGCCTGCCAGGTGAACGCGGTATCGCGATCTGGCGCCTCGGACGGGACTTCGTTTAACATGCGCGGCAGTTGCGAGACGCGCACCACACCCGCAGCCTGCCGACCACTGCGCGCGAATTCGAACAGATCGAGTTCGCGCGGATCGAGAATGGCAGCGGGACCTGCAGGTTTGCCAGGATGTTCAGTCATGTGCGCTCCTGCGTCGGCGAGGCTTTCGGCCGGGAAGATCCGGCATGTCATGCTACGCAACCGTTCAACCGACGCGCAAATAACATACCGATGAAAAGCCCGAGATCTTATCCGTTTTGTCTTTTCGAGTCAAACACTTAAGTCCGCATCCGGAATCCCGTTTGCGACCCGCCATTCCAGCCTTTGGTTGAACATGTCAGATTCCCTGAATCGCCCGCCCCGCCTCGTTCTCGCGTCGAGTTCACGCTATCGCCGCGAACTGCTTGAACGCCTGCGGATCCCGTTCGATGTCATCGTGCCGGATATCGACGAGACGCCGCTTGCCGACGAAAGCCCCGAGACAACCGCGTTGCGGCTCGCCGAAGCCAAGGCGCGCGCCGTCGTGGCGCTTCATGCTGCGGGCGAGGCGCGCACGCTCGTCATCGGTTCCGATCAGGTCGCCACTTACGATGGCCTCCAGATCGGCAAACCAGGCACGCACGAGAAAGCGCTCGCCCAACTACAGGCGATGCGCGGCCGCGAAGTGCTGTTTCATAGTGCGCTGTGCCTGTTCGACAGCGGTTCCGGCGCAGCCCAAACGCTCGACGTCGTCACGCATGTGCGGTTCCGGAACATGCCGGACACCGATCTGGAAGCCTATCTGCGAGCAGAAACGCCCTACGACGTCGCGGGCAGCGCAAAATCGGAAGGGCTCGGCATCGCGCTTCTCGAAGCGATCGAGTCGGACGATCCGACTGCGCTGATCGGCCTTCCGCTGATCGCGCTCACCCGCATGCTCCTCGCGGCCGGTTACCCACTTTTTGGTGCACGATGAGCGGCGTTCTCTACCTGATCCCCAACACCCTCGGCGAAGGCGACGCGGACGCACTCGCAGCGGTCCTTCCCGCGCCGGTTCGCGCGCAGGCAGCCGCACTGCACTACTACATCGGCGAAAACGCGAAGACGACCCGGGCATTCCTGAAGAAAGTCGGCACCGAACGGCCGATTCAGGAAATCGAGATTCGCGAACTGAACGTCAACACGCCGGCTGGCGAGATCGAAAAGCTGCTGGCGCCGATCCTCGCCGGCACGGATGCCGGTCTTGTTTCCGAAGCGGGATGCCCGGCGGTCGCCGATCCCGGTGCGCTGCTCGTGCGGCGCGCGCACGAGCGCGGCGTCAAGGTCGTGCCGTTGGTCGGGCCGAGTTCGATTCTGCTGGCGCTGATGGCGTCCGGCCTGAACGGCCAGAGCTTTGCGTTTCACGGCTACCTGCCGGTCGATGCGGCGGAACGGGCGAAGCGTCTGCGTGAACTCGAACAGCAGTCGCGCAAGGCGAAGCAGACGCAGATCTTCATCGAGACGCCCTACCGGAACCGCGCGCTGCTGGATACGTTGATCGCGACCTGCGCGCCCTCGACGCTCGTGTGTGTTGCGGTCGATCTGACGTTGCCCGAGGAAACCATCGCGAGCCGCCCGGTAGCCGACTGGAAGAAGGCGCCGGCCATCGATCTGCACAAGCGTCCGGCAATTTTCCTGCTGCTGGCGGTTTAAGCGACAAGCGCGACGGCGGTCGGGGCGCACGCCAGTCAACCAGACCGCGCCGTCCACACGCCTGTCGATCAGCGCAGGCTCAACTTCCCGCCCGCGATCATCGCGTGCACGCCCGCCGCACCCACGGCCGCGCCGAACTTTTTCGCGACGCGATCGGTGATGCTTTCCTTGACCGTATAGTCAACGATATCCGGCGCCTTGATCACCTCGCGCGCGACGTAGTCCGTATCGCCAAGGGCGTCCGCAAGACCCAGTTCGATGCTCTCCTGGCCCGTCCAGAAAAGGCCCGAGAACACATCCGGCGTCTCATGAAGACGCTTGCCGCGGCCCTGACGCACCGCGTCGATGAACTGCGCATGGATCTGGTCGAGCATCTGCTGGGCATGGACGTCCATCTTCGGCGTCTCCGGCGAGAACGGATCGAAAAATCCCTTGTTCTCTCCCGACGTGTGCAGCCGGCGCTGCACACCAAGCTTGTCCATCAGCCCGGTAAAGCCAAATCCGTCCATCAGCACGCCGATCGAACCGACGATGCTCGCCTTGTCGACATAGATCTTGTCCGCCGCGGCCGCCACGTAATAGCCACCCGACGCGCACATATCATCGACCACGACATACAGCGGAATGGACGGATATTTGCCACGCAGACGGCGAATCTCGCGGTTGATGATGCCCGCCTGCACCGGGCTGCCGCCCGGGCTGTTGATGCGCAGGATCACGCCGGCCGTGCCGTCGTCGTCGAATGCGTTAGCGAGCGCGGTGTCGATGTCTTCCGCGTTCGCGTTCGTATCGGACGAAATCTCGCCGTCCAGCGACACGAGCGCCGTGTGCCGCCCGGTCGTCGACACATGTTCGCCGCTGAAGTCGAACACGCCCCACACCAGCAGCGCAAGCACCGCGAGAAACACGAAGCGGAAAAAGATTTTCCAGCGCCGTGCCGCGCGCTGTTCAGTGATGGCGGCGAGCGCAATGCGCTCGAGCGCGGCGCGCTCCCAGCCGGGCTCCGACCCGGGCGGGCGTCGCTCCGAACCAGCGGGTTCGATGGGGTCAGGATTTTGATTGTCGGCCATGCGTCGCAGGAAGAAGGGTCAAGGGGTGACCGGACGCAAATGGTCGTCCGGAAGCCAGAACACGGCGCGGCCTTCAGGCGTGTCGCGTTCGTCGACCTCGACGGGACGCAGCCTGCCGCCACGACACGGACCGCCGACACACCGACCGGTGTCCGGCGCATAAATCGCACCGTGCGTAGCGCACATCAAGTATAAACCGGACGATTCGAAGAACTGCCCTTCGGACCAGTCGAGCTCCATCGGTACGTGCGCGCAGCGATTCAGGTAGCCGTACGCGCGGCCATCGTAACGTACGAAGAATACAATTGCCTCCCCACCGCCGTAGGTCGCGGCGTGACGCACGCCGGCGCCGCCGTCGACCAGCTCATCGGAGGCACAGATCCTGACCGGATCGTTCGTCGCGCAGCTCATGCGTTTTCGCGCAGCCAGGAAGACAGGGAGCCGACGCTGTCGGCGACAAATTTCGGCGTGAGCGCCGTCAGCGACGCGGCCGGATGTGCGCCATATCCCACGCCGATCCCTGCGACACCCGCGTTGATCGCCATCTGCAGATCGTGCGTCGTATCGCCCACCATGACGGTTCGCGCCAGATCCTGCCCCAGTTCGCGCGTGAGTTCATGCAGCATCGCGGGATGCGGTTTGGAGAACGTTTCGTCGGCGCAGCGCGTGCCGTCGAACAGGCTCGTCAGGCGGCTCTGGTCGAGTGCACGGTTCAGCCCGACGCGGCTTTTGCCCGTCGCGACGGCCAACAGGTAACCTGTCTCCCGCAATTCCTGCAGCATTTCGCGCACGCCGTCGAACAGCTCGGTGATCTGATCCTTGACCAGATAGTGAAAGCGATAGCGCTCGGCAAGGCGCGGATAGTCAGCCGGATCGAGCGTCGGCGCAGCGATCTGGAGCGCGTCGCGCAGGCCCAGACCGATCACATAGCTCGCGGCCTCGTCGCCAGGCACGGGCAGACCAAGATCGCGACACGCTGCCTGGATGCTGCGCGTGATGTGGGCGGTCGAATCCATCAAGGTGCCGTCCCAGTCAAAAACGATCAGGTCAAATTGCTCTCGAGCCATGCGTGTTCGTCTCGTTATGTGGTTGATCACGTAATGCAGTCAGCTGGTCGACGAAGCGCCGGCATTCCGCCGGCAGCGGCGCATCGAACTGCAGCGTGTCGCCGGTGGCGGGATGCTTGAGCTTCAGCCGGTAAGCGTGCAAAAACATACGCTTGAGCCCCGGATTCGCGTTCGAGCGCGCCAGCGCCTTGTTCAGCGCGAAGTCGCCATATTTGGCGTCGCCGACGATCGGCAGCCCCAGATGCTGCAGATGCACGCGAATCTGATGCGTGCGGCCCGTCTTCAGTTCCGCCTCGAGCAGCGCGTATTCAGGCCAGCGATCGATCAGATTGAACACCGTATGCGACGGCAGGCCGTCCGGCTGCACGCGCACGCGCCGCTCGCCTTCCGGGGTCAGATATTTGTGCAGCGGTTCCTTCACCGCGCGCCGACGCCCCCAGTCGCTCGCCCAGTCGCCGTGGACGCACGCATAGTACCGCTTGTCCATCTGGTTCTCGCGAATCTGTTCGTGCAGGCCGACGAGTGCCGCCCTTTTTTTCGCGAGCATCAGCACGCCGGACGTCTCCCGGTCGAGCCGATGCACCAGTTCGAGGAATTTCGCCTGCGGACGCGCCTCGCGCATCTGTTCGATGACGCCAAAGGCAACACCACTGCCACCGTGGACGGCGACGCCGGCCGGTTTGTCGATCACGAGCATGTGATCGTCTTCGAAGAGGATCTTGAAGTCCGCAGACGGCACCGGCGCGTGCGCGGTAGCTTCGGTGCCCTGCGCGATCCGGATCGGCGGCACACGGACCAGATCACCCAGTTGCAGGCGATATTGGGCATCGACCCGACCCTTATTCACCCGCACTTCGCCGCTGCGCAGGATCCGGTAGATATGGCTTTTGGGCACGCCTTTACAGACGCGCAAAAGGAAGTTGTCGATGCGCTGTCCGGCCGCGCCGTCGTCGATCTCGACCATCGAGACCTGGTCGCTTGCGACCCCGCTGTTGAGCGATTTCTGGGATATTTTGCCTAACTCTTTCATTATGAATATAATTTGCCCAGCAGTCTGCAAGGCCGGCGCATTGGACCGGTGCATTTAACCGGCGTATCGCGCCGGAATGCGGGCGGATTGCGCAGGTGCAAGCGATAAACCGTTATTTTACTTGCGCCGGGGTCTGGCTGCTCACCCTGAAAATGAGATGCAGCGAGTTGCACGCGCGGAATCAGCACCCGGCAGGGACGGCGCCCACAGGCGCGTTCGGTCACGGTCGGTTCCGACGGTAACGGAATGTTGGTAAAAAAGAATTTATCCGGTGAGCGTAGGTCGCGGGCGGTCTGATGGCCCCGCGTGATGCTCCTGGTTGCGAATATACGGCGTGCGCCCGAGCGCGTCCTGCAGAGAGTGCGGGACATGGCGACGTCAAAATGAGGTGAGACACCCCGAGTGGGAAGTCGGGCGTTTTGAGCAAGCTTCCCGCTGCGGCATGGCCGCAGCCTTCGTCCGGATGGTCCTGCGCATAGCTGGCGCGCCGGAAGGACACATGAAGGCGATGCAGGTCGGACTGCCAGAACCCGCGGCGTGTCGTGCCGTTATTTGAAGCCGTATTCGCGTGTGCCCAGCGGCTCCGTGTCCGTATGCCGGACCGGCCGTATCTGGCAATTCTCCCACCATCGTTCCCGCTCCAGCGTGCTTGTGAAAACACAATAAGGCGCGGCATGCCGCTGTCCTCGACGTTCTGGCTGACAACCGGAACGCGGGCAGGCAGAGCCGCTCTGGAGCCGTTCAATGAAACGCATGCTGTTTAATGCGACGCAGCAGGAAGAACTGCGCGTCGCCATCGTCGATGGGCAAAAACTCATCGATATCGATATCGAAACCGCCGGCCGCGAACAGCGCAAAGGCAATATCTACAAGGGCGTCATTACCCGCATCGAGCCGTCGCTCGAAGCCTGTTTCGTCAACTACGGCGAAGATCGCCACGGTTTTCTGCCGTTCAAGGAAGTCGCCCGCCAGTATTTCCGTGACGGCGTCGACATGCGCTCCGCACGCATCCAGGATGCGCTGCGCGAAGGCCAGGAACTGATCGTTCAGGTCGAAAAGGAAGAACGCGGCAACAAGGGCGCAGCCCTCACCACGTTCATCTCGCTGGCCGGCCGTTACCTCGTGCTGATGCCGAACAATCCGCGCGGCGGCGGCGTCTCGCGCCGGATCGAAGGCGACGACCGTCAGGAGCTGCGCGAAACCATGGCGCAACTGCAACTGCCGGAAGGCATGAGCATCATCGCGCGCACGGCCGGGATCGGCCGTTCCGCCGAAGAGCTGCAGTGGGACCTGAACTACCTGATGCAGCTGTGGCGCGCGATCGAAGCTGCGTCGCAAAGCGGCTCGTCGGGTCAACCGATGCTGATTTATCTCGAATCGAGCCTGGTTATCCGCGCGATTCGCGATTACTTCCAGCCGGATATCGGCGAAATCCTGATCGACACCACCGAAATCCATGACCAGGCACGCGCCTTCATGGACATCGTGATGCCGGACAATGTCAGCAAGGTGAAGCGGTATCACGACGATGTGCCGCTTTTCTCGCGCTTCCAGATCGAACACCAGATCGAAACGGCGTACTCGCGTACGGTGCCGCTGCCGTCGGGCGGCGCGATCGTGATCGACCACACCGAAGCGCTCGTCGCGATCGACGTGAACTCGGCCCGCGCCACCAAGGGCGCCGACATCGAGGAAACCGCCGCGCGCACCAACCTCGAAGCCGCCGACGAAGTGGCCCGCCAGTTGCGTCTGCGCGACCTGGGCGGCCTGATCGTGATCGACTTCATCGATATGGAATCGGCCAAGAGCCAGCGCGAAGTCGAGCAGCGCCTGAAAGACGCGCTGAAGCACGACCGTGCGCGTGTCCAGATGGGCAAGATCTCGCGCTTTGGCCTGATGGAACTGTCGCGTCAGCGTCTGCGTCCGGCGCTGTCGGAAGGCAGCCACGTGACGTGCCCGCGCTGTAACGGCACGGGCCACATCCGCGATACCGAATCGTCCGCGCTGCAGGTGCTGCGGATCATTCAGGAAGAAGCGATGAAGGAAAACACCGCGGCCATTCATTGCCAGGTGCCGGTCGAAGTGACCGCCTTCCTGCTGAACGAAAAGCGCGCGGAAATCAACAAGATCGAATCGCGCTTCAAGGTCAACGTCGTGTTGATCCCGAACAAGCACCTCGACACGCCGCACTACAAGCTCGAGCGCCTGCGTCACGACGATGCGCGCCTCGACGATCCGCGTGCTTCGTGGAAGATGGCCGAAGAAGCGGCCCGTGAACTGGAATCGGAAACCGGTTACAGCAAGCGCACCGAAGAAGTGAAGCCGAAGCAGGAAGCAGCGGTCAAGGGCATCACGCCCGAAAAGCCGGCACCGAGCGCGCCTGTCAGGCCGGCAGCGGCATCTCCGGCGCCTGTCGCCGTGACGCCGGCAGGGGGCGGTTTCATCGGCTGGCTGAAGAACCTGTTCGGCGTGGCGCCGGCAGCGCCTGCTCCGGCACCGGCTCAGGCCGAAAAGCCGACGCGTCCGGCACGTGGTGAACGTGCGGAGCGTGGCGAGCGTACGGGTGAGCGTGGTGGCGATCGCAACCGCAATCGTCGCGGTGGCGCAGGGGGTCGCGATGCGGCCGGCCGTGGTGAAGGCGCGACCGGTGGCCGTCAGGGTCAACCGGCGCAGCGTCAGGAACGCGAAGGCCGCGAGCCGCGTGAAGGTCGCGAAGGCCGTGAGGCACGCGAACCGCGCGAGCAACGTGAACCGCGTGAAGCACGTGAGCCGCGTGAGCCGCGCAACGGTCGCGAGCCGCGTGAGGCACGTGAAGGCCGTGAGCCGCGCGAAGGTCGCGATGGCCGTGGCGAGCGTGGTCAGGAACGCGGCGAACGCGTAGAAGCAAACGAAGGTGCACAGCGCGCCGAGCGTGGCGAACGCCAGGAACGCGGCGAGCGCCGCGAACGGGGTGAGCGTGGCGAGCGTCGCACCCGCCAGCCGCAGGAAGGCGTGGAAGCGCTGAATCAGGACGCAGCACTGGAAGCGGCCCTGCCGGTACAGGCAGATGTCACTGAGGGCGGTGCTCCGGTCGATCAGGAAGCGGTTGCGCGCGATGGCGAAGAGCGTCGCCGTCGCCGTCGCGGTCGTCGCGGTGGTCGTCGCGAGCGCGAGGAAGACGGCTCGAACGTCAATCTGGCCGCCGATGTCGCCGAAGCAGAAGGCGATACTGTCGGCGCCGCAGCCGATGCCCCGGTGCGTATGCCGGAACAGCGCGTCGAACGTAGCGAAGCAAACGATGTGACGCCGGTGGAAGCCGCCGTCGCAGCAGTCGCGACGCAAACCGCCGTCGTCTCTGAACTGCACGCGTCGGCCGAAACACCGGCTCTCGCTGTCGAAAAAGCTGTGAAGTCGGAGACGGTCGTGCCAGCCGATGAAGCACCGGTTGCTCATGCTGCGCCAGCAGTTGAAGCGCCGGCAGCGGCTTACGTCGAACCGGCTCCGGTGGAAGTTGCTCCGGTTGCTCCGGTTGCTCCGGTTGCTCCGGTTGCACCCGCGGCGCCCGTTGCACCGGCTGTCAGCGAAGCGGTCGCGCAGGCCGGGCAGGTTGCGCACACGGCAGCGCTGGTCGTCGAAACGCAAGCTGAACCAATGCCCGCGCCGGTTCACGACGCAGGTATCGAAGCCGTCGCTGTCGTTCCGGCGCCGCAAGCCGAGGTCCGCGCCGAACCGCAACCGGTCGCTGTTGAAGTGCCGGTTGCCGCAGTGGAAGCGCCCGTCGCTGCAGTTCAGGTGCCGGTAGCCGCAGCCCCGGTCGTGGCACGCGAAGCATCGCGCTCGAACGGTCTGTCGGCCGAAGCCCTCCAGCCCGTGCTCGAAAAGGCCGGTCTCGTCTGGGTGAACACGGACGCCGACAAGCTGCGCGCCGCGCAGGAAGCGGCGGCCCAGACCGTCAAGCCAGCACGCGTCGCACGCGAGCGCAAGCCGCTTCCGCCGGTCGACAGCGCGCCGATGCAGCAGGTCGAAACCGCAAAGCACTCGCAGTAAGCTTCACCGCTGGATACAGAAAGCTCGCCCTCACCGGCGGGCTTTTTGTTTTTTGGGCAGGACACGCGCGCCTGGCGTGCGCCAGCGCCGATACCAGGTATGTCCCCATGTCGCGCAGGCCGGGGGCAGCGAGCACCCCGTTTCCGCTAGAATGAATATCTAGCCGACATAAAAGCGATCATGTCCCGACGCATCATCCCTGTTGCCGATGTCAGCGCGATTCCGGATTTCTCCGGTCCCGCGCACGCGCCGCGTGGCGAGCTGACGGATACGCTTGCCCGGCCGCTACGCGACCTGCGCATCTCGGTCACCGATCGCTGCAACTTCCGGTGTGTCTACTGCATGCCGCGCGCGGTTTTCGACAAGGACTATCCGTTCCTGCCGCACGGCGCCCTGCTCACGTTTGAGGAAATCGAGCGCCTCGCGCGCATATTCGTCGAACATGGCGTGGAAAAAATCCGTCTGACGGGCGGCGAACCGCTGCTGCGCAAGAACCTCGAATTCCTCATCGAACGCCTCGCCGCGCTGAAAACAGCCGATGGCCGTCCGCTCGATCTCACGCTCACCACCAATGGATCGCTGCTCGCCCGCAAGGCGCAAAGTCTGAAGGACGCGGGCCTGACGCGCGTCACCGTCAGTCTCGACGCGCTCGACGATGCGTTATTCCGCCGGATGAACGACGCCGACTTCTCGGTCGACGACGTGCTGAAAGGCATTGAAGCGGCGCACGGGGTCGGCCTCGCGCCCCTCAAGGTGAACATGGTCGTGAAGCGCGGCACGAACGACACCGAAATCGTCCCGATGGCGCGCCACTTCAGGGGCACAGGCGCGGTACTGCGTTTCATTGAATACATGGACGTCGGCACGTCGAACGGCTGGAATATGGCCGAAGTCCTGCCTTCCGCCGACGTCGTCGCGCGCATCGATGCGGACCTTCCCCTTGTGCCGCTCGAAGCGCATAGCGCCGCTGAGACCGCCCAGCGCTGGGGTTACGCCGACGGCAACGGTGAGATCGGTGTCATCTCCAGCGTCACGCGTGCGTTCTGCGGAAGCTGCACGCGCGCGCGGCTGTCGACCGAAGGCAAGCTTTACCTGTGCCTGTTCGCCTCGTCCGGACACGATCTGCGCGCGCTGGTGCGCAATGGCGCCAGCGACGCCGACATCGCCACCGCGGTGGCCCGTATCTGGCACACGCGCGCCGACCGCTATTCGCAGCTGCGCGGCAGCGCCAGCGCGACGCCGAACGCGACGGACGAGCGGCGCGTCGAAATGTCGTACATCGGCGGCTGAGGCCGTCGCGTTCATGTCGATCCCCACCGGACAGATCACCGGACTCGTTCTCGCAGGCGGACGCGGTACGCGCATGGGCGGCCTCGACAAGGGCCTGCAACGGCTGCACGGCGAGCCGCTTGCGCTTCATGCGCTGAGACGCCTCGCGCTGCAGACCGGGCCGCTGTTGATCAGCGCCAATCGCCATGCCGACCGCTACGCCGAACTGGGCGAGCCATTCGGCGCGACGGTCATCGGCGACACGTTGCCGGATTTCCCGGGCCCGCTGGCCGGACTGCTGGCTGGGCTGCGCGCGGCGAAAACGGAGTTCGTGCTGAGTGCGCCCTGCGACACGCCGAATCTGCCCGCCGATCTCGCCCGGCACCTGGCGGAGGCACTCGAAGCCAACACGGCCGACATTGCCACAGCCACGACCCGCAATGTGAATGGCGAAGTCTCGATGCACCCGGTGATCGCGCTGTTACGCACATCGCTCGCCGACGATCTCGCGGCCTTTCTGGCGGCTGGCGAGCGCAAGGTCCGCGCGTGGTACGCGCGCCACACGACCGTCGAAGTCGCCTTTGCGGACGGGCGCGCGTTTTACAATGCCAACTCCTTGCAGGAACTCGCCGATCTCGAACGGGCATAAGACCTTGCGCAGCTGCAAAAGCCGCCTCCGGCCGCACGCGTCACGAGACGATCGCCGGACCCGCATCCGGCCGCGACGCTTCTCCACCCATGACCACGCCTAACGACTTTTCACGTTGTATCGTCCAGTACGACCCTCACGCGCTGCCTGTTTCCTCGGCGCAGGCAATCGTGCGCGAGTGGGCGAGCCCCGTGACGGCCGTCGAACGCGTGCCGCTGCACGACGCGCTCGATCGCGTGCTGGCTGAAGACATCGTTTCGCCGATCAGCGTACCCGCGCACGACAACTCGGCGATGGACGGCTACGCGTTCGACGGCGCGTTGCTCGCCGGCGCATCGCTTACGGGCCAACCGGGCACGATCGGATTGCGGGTCGCCGGGAAGGCGCTCGCAGGCCACGCGTTCGAGCGCACGATCAAGACAGGCGAATGCGTGCGCGTGATGACCGGCGCGCTGATCCCGTCCGGCTGCGACACCGTCGTGCCGCAGGAAGTCGTGACTCGCGAAGGCGAGACGATCCATTTCCCCGCGAACGCGTTGACGTGCGGCGCAAACCGCCGCCTCGCCGGCGAAGACCTCGCGCAGGGCCAGCCCGCGCTGCGCGCAGGCCGCGTCGTGCGTGCGTCCGACCTCGGCCTGCTGGCGTCGCTCGGCATCGGTGAAGTGTCAGTCCGCCGACGTCTGCGTGTCGCGTTCTTTTCGACCGGCGACGAACTGCGCTCGCTCGGTGAGCCGCTCGATCCCGGTTGCGTGTACGACAGCAACCGTCACACGCTTTTCGCGATGCTGCGCCGGATGAACATCGTCGCGCTCGATCTCGGCGTCGTCCGCGATGAACCGGCCGCGCTCGAAGCGGCCTTGCGCAACGCCGCCGAAAGCGCGGACGTCGTCCTGACGTCCGGCGGCGTGTCGGTCGGCGAAGCGGATTTCACGAAGCAGCTGGTGCGCACCTTCGGCGACGTCGCGTTCTGGAGTCTCGCGATGCGCCCAGGGCGGCCGCTCGCGTTCGGGCGCGTCTGGTCGGGCGGCCGGCCGGGCGCCGGTCAGCCGGCGCTGTTCTTCGGCCTGCCGGGCAACCCGGTCGCGGTCATGGTGACCTTCTACCAGATCGTGCGCGAAGCGCTCATCGTCATGTCGGGCGCCACGGTGCCGCCGCAGCCGGTGATCACGGCAACCAGCACGCAGGCCATTCGCAAACGTGCGGGGCGCACCGAGTTCCAGCGCGGCGTCGCGACGCGCGATGAGTACGGCCAGTGGCGCGTCACGCCAACCGGCTCGCAAGGCTCCGGCGTGCTCAGCTCGATGAGCGAAGCGAACTGTTTCCTCATGCTCGCTCACGAGCAATCCGACATCGATGCAGGCGACGCCGTCGACATCATGTTGTTCGACGGCCTCGTCTGAACACCTCATCTCCACGAAACCACTACGACCAGCGGGTTTGATTCAAATGAAAAAGCAGATCTCCTTCATCGCGCCGGGACAGACCGCCAAGGCGCTGATCCTGGTCTATCTGACGTTCAGCGTGCCGATCGTGCTGCTGGGCGTACTGGTCGCGTTCATCCGCTATGGCTCGGTCGAACTGAGTACCGTGTTCAGCGCACTGCTTCTGAACGCAATTCTCGGCTTCATCCTGCTGTGGATTGCCTGCCACGCGTACAACTGGGTTGCGTCGCGCTTCGGCGGCATCGAGATCCATCTGTCCGACGCGCCGGAAGAAGCGTAATGGCCGCGAACATCCGCGCAGCGACGCCCGCCGATATCAGCGCGATCTTCGCGCTGATCTACGAGCTGGCCGAGTTTGAAAAGCTCACGCATCTGTTCGTCGCCACCGAGCAAGGTCTGCACGATGCGCTGTTCGGCGACAAGCCGTCGTCGGAAGCGCTGGTCGCGGAAGCGGACGGACGCATCGTCGGCTTCGCGCTGTTCTTCCACAACTTCTCGACGTTTCTCGGCCGCCGCGGGTTGTATCTCGAAGATCTGTACGTGCAACCGTCGCAACGCGGTACGGGCCTTGGCACCGCGATGCTGCAGCATCTCGCGGCACTGGCCGTCGAACGCCAGTGCGGACGCTTCGAATGGTCCGTGCTGGACTGGAACCAGCCGGCCATCGACTTCTACGAGAAGATGGGCGCAAGCGTGATGCCCGACTGGCGCATCGTGCGCATGACGGGCGATGCGCTCGAACGGCTGGCGGCGTCGGGCGGCGTCAAGGCGGACTGATTTTCGCGACGTCGGGTAATGCCGGGGCAAGCTGATTTCCGTCACCCACGCTCGTATGGCGAGGTCGCTTTTGACCGCCCTGCCTGATCGCCGGCGTCAAAGCGTTTCATGCGCGCGGCTCACCAGACGCAGCGCGCATGGACCTGCGTCACGGTTCGTCCGCATCCGCGCCTGAAAGCGCGTCGCCCAGCAGACCGCTCGCCTCCTCTCCTGGCAACGCTTCGACGTCGCGCAATTTGCGGTTCATGACACGCGTGCGCGTTTCCGCCTGTTCGATCGAACGCGTGACGGTTTCCAGTTGCGACTTCGTCTTCGCCAGCACGTCGCCGAACTTGCCGAACTCCGTCTTCACCGCGCCCAGCACCTGCCAGACCTCGCTCGAACGCTTCTCGATGGCAAGTGTGCGGAAGCCCATCTGCAGACTGTTCAGCAACGCGGTCAGCGTCGTCGGGCCAGCGATCGTCACGCGATAGTCACGCTGCAAAAGATCGGTGAGACCGGGGCGACGCAGGATCTCGGCATAGAGCCCTTCGGTCGGCAGGAACAGCAACGCGAAATCGGTCGTGTGCGGCGGCGATACGTATTTCTCCGCGATCGTGCGCGCCTCGGCTCGAATGCGTGCTTCGAGCGCGCGCGATGCTTCTTCGACGGCCACCGGATCAGCCCGCTCCTGCGCTTCGATCAGACGCTCGTAATCCTCGCGCGGGAATTTTGCGTCGATCGGCAGCCATACGGGGATGGCGACGCCGTCGCCCGAATCGTGCCGGCCCGGGAGCTTGATCGCGAATTCGACGCGGTCGCCACTTTTCGGAATCGTCGCGACGTTCTTCGCATACTGATCGGCCGTCAGCAACTGCTCGAGCAGTGCTTCGAGTTGCACTTCGCCCCATGTGCCGCGCGTCTTCACGTTCGTCAGCACCTTCTTGAGGTCACCGACGCCCGCTGCCAGCGTCTGCATCTCGCCCAGCCCGCGATGCACCTGTTCCAGCCGGTCCGACACCTGCTTGAACGATTCGCCGAGGCGTTGTTCGAGGGTCGCATGCAGCTTTTCGTCGACCGTGCGACGCATCTCCTCGAGCTTCGTCGAGTTGTTCGCTTCGATGTCCTTCAGGCGCTGCTCGATCGTCGCGCGCACTTCGGCAAAGCGCCGGTCGTTCGCTTCGGTCAGTTGCCCAAGCTGCATGGTCAGCGTATCGCCGAAACGCTTCAGCGTCACACCCTGCTCTTCCCGCGCCTGCAGCGACTGCTGCTGCAAACTTTGCCGTACGGCTTCGAGCTGCTGCGCGTTCGACTCGGTGAGTTTCACGAGTTGCTGCGCAAAGCCGTCGATCTGGCTGTTCTGCACAGTCGCGATACTCGTGAGCTGCGAAGCAAGCGTCTGCTGGAATTGCGAAAAGCCGCCGGCCAGTTCCAGACGCGATGTGCGTGCCGTTTCTGTGATCTCGTTGCGCAATTCACGTTCGAGCCGTTCATAGGCGCGTGTCTGCGCGCCAGCGGTATCGGTCATGCGTTCGCCGAGTTCGGCGAAGCGATCTTCCCCGTTTGCGGCGTTACGGCCGCGCATCAACACCAGCAGGGCAATGACGAGCGCAACCGCCAGAATGACGACGGCCGCGAGCAGAATAGTGGTCATGTACGCACTTTCCCCAGCACTTCAGGATTGATTGGATTGGGCGGCCGGCCGGCGCGCGGACCCGCGCCGAGCGCCGCGATGAGGTTATCCGCCGCGAGATTCGCCATCGCGCGGCGCGTGGCTTCCGTCGCGCTCGCGATATGCGGCGTGAGCACCACGTTCGGCACGGTGAGCAGGTCGGGATTCAGCTTCGGTTCGCCTTCGAAAACGTCGAGGCCAGCCGCCGCGATGCGCTTTGCGCGCAATGCTTCCACGAGCGCCGCGTCATCGACGATACCGCCCCGGGCGATATTGGTCAGCGTCGCGGTCGGCTTCATCAGGACAAGTTCGGATGCGCCAATCGTGTGATGGCTTTCCTTCGTGTATGGCAGCACGAGCACGACGTGATCGGCGCGACGCAGCAGTTCTTCCTTCGATACGTACTGCGCATTCAAATCTGCTTCAATCTCCGGCGCGACGCGCGAACGGTTGTGATAGATCACCTGCATGTTGAACCCGCGCGCGCGGCGCGCGAGCGCCTGGCCGATGCGTCCCATACCGATGACGCCGAGAGTCGACCCGTACACATCGCCGCCGAGGAAACTGTCGTAGTTCCATTTCTGCCAGTGACCCGCGCGCAACCAGTGTTCCGACTCGGCAACGCGGCGCGCAGCCGCCATCATCAGCGCCCAGCCGAAATCGGCCGTCGATTCGTTCAGCACGTCGGGCGTATTCGTGCCGAGCACGTTCGCGCGGTTGAACGCTGCCATGTCGAAATTGTTATAGCCGACGGCCATGTTGGCCACCACGCGCAGCCGCGGCGCGGCGGCGAGTGCGGCCGCGCCCACCGGGTCACCGGCAGTCAGCGCGCCGTCCTTGTCGGCGAGCCGACGCGCGAGTTCGTCGACGCTGAGTACATCGCCGTTATTCCAGTCGACATCAAAATACTGCTTGAGCCGATCGATCACGTCCGGAAAGATCGGACGCGCCACAAGAATCTTCTGCATTGCCATTCTCCGGGTTTCCCGCCGGCGCCGCCTGTACCGGGCGCTGGCCTCATTACGTTGCTATAGGTACAGAATCGACACGGAATCAGAAAAACAGCCAGGTCGTCACCAGGAACACCGGCATCAACACGACCACAGCCCAGCCGAGATACGCGAAAAAACCTGGCATACGCACGCCGCGCGACTCCGCGATCGCTTTCACCATGAAGTTCGGCGCGTTGCCGATATAGCTGTTCGCGCCCATGAACACCGCACCCGCCGATATCGCCGCGAGCGTCGTGGCGCCGGTGGTCATCAGCGTCTGCGCGTCGCCGCCGGCCAGGTTGAAAAACACCAGATAGGTTGGAGCGTTATCCAGAAACGACGACAGCACACCCGTCGCCCAGAAATACATCGCGTCGTGCGGCTGGCCCGACGCGTCGTTGACCAGATGAACGATGCCCGCGAACGCACCGGCCTCGCCCGCGCGCAGGATGACGATGACCGGCGCGATCGTCACGAAGATACCGGCGAACAGTTTCGCCACTTCCTCGATGGGTGCCCAGTTGAAATCGTTGCCCGCGCGCGCGGCGCGCGGCGTGATGGCGAGCGACACGAGCGTCACCACGATCAGCGCGGCGTCGCGAACGGCGTTTTGCAGCGCGACGTGCGTGCCGAACACGTTGAACTCGGTGCCCGGTTTCCACAGGCCGCTCATCAGCACCAGCGCGATCACCGCGCCAAGCAGCACGAAATTGATCTTGCCGTCGAGACCGAACGGCGCCGAATCCGGCGTTGGATCGAGGAACGGTTTGCGCGCTTCTTCGCGACGACGAAAATAGTAGGAATCGAGCGCATAAAACACGGTAAGCAGGACGACGCAGATAAACAGCATCGGCAGAGCGAGATGCGTCGTAGTCCAGAAAAAGCTCACGCCGTTCAGGAAGCCGAGGAAAAGCGGCGGGTCGCCGAGCGGCGACAGCGAGCCACCGGCGTTGGCGACCAGAAAGATAAAGAACACAACAACATGCACGACGTGCTTGCGGTTGTCGTTCGCGCGCAATAGCGGGCGAATCAGCAGCATCGCCGCGCCCGTCGTGCCCATGATGCTGGCGAGCACGGTGCCGAGCGCGAGAATGCCCGTATTGAGCCGTGGCGAGCCATGCAGATTACCGCGCACGCAGATGCCGCCCGCTACGGTATAGAGCGTGGCAAGCAATACGATGAACGGTATGTATTCTTCGAGCAGCGCATGTACGAGCGTGCCGAACGCGGCGTCCGCGCCGAAGGCCACGGCGAACGGTACGAGAAATGCGGCTGCCCACGCCGCCGCGATCTTGCCAAAGTGGTGATGCCAGAACGCTGGCGCGACGAGCGGGAAGATCGCGATCGAAAGCAGCACGCCAGCAAACGGCACGCCCCAGAGCGCGGAAAGCGTCGCGCCGTCTGGCGTGGCAGCAGAAGCGAATTGCGGGAACGTCGCAAGCATGGCGACAAGCGCCATGCCCGCGTGGGACGCGGTACGTCTTTTCATATCAGAATCCGGTTTGAGATCTGCGGGCGAGCCGCGCGGCGCTTCACGCGCCACGTACGACAATGGCATGAACCCGGTAAGGGCCATGTGCGCCGAGCACAATGGTCTGTTCGATATCGCCGGTACGCGACGGTCCGGACACAAAATTGACCGCGCGCGGCAACTCGCCGCGTTCGGCAAGGATCAGGCGAAACGCGTCCTCATGACCCGCGACGATGCGGGATGCGGGGACGATCGCGACATGCGTTTCCGGCAGGAGGCCAGCGGATGCGTACGTTTCAGGTCCGGAAAGCAGTACCAGCGTGCCGGTCTCCGCCGTCGCGCAAAAACAGCCGGTAATGCCGACGAGATCGGGATCCTCAGGCTTGCGGAATTCCACCGTCATGCCAGCATCGGCCCACGCGAGGTCGCGCAGCGTCTGCCACGCGATGGCCTGCACCGGCAGGCCGTGCTCCGAAAGATAACGATGCACGGCAGCGGGAACGTCGTTCAACGTATTGATTTCTTCAACTGTGGTCGACATCCTGCGCGCTTCATCGACGAACCGTGCGACGAGGTCATCGGGCATCGGTGGACGCGGACCTTCAGGATGGCGCGCAAGGTAATCCGCGGCGGCCTCGCGTTCGGATGCGGCAGGCTCGGCCGGGCGGCCCTGCGCTGCACGTATGCGAGCCAGAATGTTGCGGCGGGCAACCGATGTGTCCATGTGCAATCCTCGTGTCGATGACCATGACCTTGCGGTATCGACAGAATTATACCGGCCGCCCTTCTCGCGAACACCCGTCCGGACGGCCATGTTCGCGCACTTCGATATCGCTTTACTTCGCGGCTTCTTCTTCGGGCGTCTCGATGCCGAACACCTGACGCAGATAGGCGAGATAGGCCTTGTCGTCGCACATGTTCTTGCCCGGCGAATCGGACAGTTTCGCGACAGGCTGACCGTTGCAGCGGACCATCTTGATCACGATCTGCAGCGGGTTATAGCCGAGATCGTTAGTGAGATTGGTGCCGACGCCGAACGCCAGCTTGCAGCGTCCGCGGAACCGTTCGTACAGTTGCAGCACCTTCGGAATATCGAGCGCATCCGAGAACACGAGAATCTTCGTGCGCGGGTCGCAGCGGTTCGCCTCGTAATGCTTGAGCAGCCGTTCGCCCCAGTCGAACGGGTCACCCGAATCGTGGCGCGCTCCGTCGAACAGCTTGCAGAAGTACATGTCGAAGTCGCGCAGGAACGCCCGCATGCCATAGACATCCGACAGTGCAATGCCGAGGTCGCCGCGATATTCCTTGGCCCACATTTCGAAGCCGAAGATCTGCGAATCGCGCAGGCGCGGGCCCAGCGCCTGGCACGCCTGCAGGTACTCATGCGCCATCGTGCCGAGCGGCGTCAGGCCGTGTTTCAGCGCATAGAACACATTGCTCGTGCCCGCGAACTGCTCCCCGAGGCCATCCTTCAACGTGAGGATCACCTCTTCGTGCCACTGCTTCGAGAAACGGCGGCGCGTGCCGTAGTCGGCAATCTTGCATTCCGCGAATTCCGGACGGGCGCCCAGCAGCTTGATCTTCTCGCGCAGGCGTTCGCGACCTTCGGTGTAATCCGGCTTCTGCTGCGTATTGCGGAAATACACCTCGTTGACGATGGCGAGCATCGGAATCTCGAAGAGAATCGTATGCAGCCACGGCCCCTTGATCTCAATGTCGATCTCGCCATTGCCCTTCTCCGATGGCTTGATCGAAATGTATTTTTCGCTCAGGTGGAAAAGCGCGAGAAACTCGATGAAATCGCCCTTGATAAAGCGCATGCGGCGCAGGTAATCGAGCTCGTCGTCCGAGAAACGCAGATGGCAGAGCTGGCGAACCTCATCGCGAATTTCGTCGATATACGGCACAAGGTCGACATCAGGTGTCCGGCAGCGGAACTTGTATTCCACATTCGCTGCGGGGAAATGATGCAGAACAACCTGCATCATCGTGAACTTGTACAGATCAGTATCGAGCAGCGAATTAATAATCATATTGAGCAAGCCGGACTGCTAATAATCGGAGAAGGCCACAGCGGGCGCTCCATGCCTCGGACGGGCCGACCTGTCTCATGTTACCCGAATGCGCGTCGCCCCACGGCCCGAAGTGCGCTCCGCCGAATGGCCAGCGCAGTGGCGTCCGGAGCAGTCTGACCGCAGCGGCAATCGCAGCCACAACCGCCCCCACAACCACAGCCACAGCCACGACGGCGACGACAACCCGCGCACGCCATAAACTAATCACGAAACGATATAAACCCTGTTGACCGCTACCCTATGCGCCTCTTGACGTTACGCTACAATAGCGCTTTTGGCGTTTCGCCTTCCCAGATACCGCATGCAGGAGCTGCCTGAATGACTCACGTTGTGACCGAAAGCTGCATCAAGTGCCGCTATACCGACTGCGTTGATGTGTGCCCGGTGGACTGCTTTCGCGAAGGTCCCAACTTCCTCGCGATCGACCCCGACGAGTGCATCGACTGTGCTGTGTGTGTCGCCGAGTGCCCGGTGAATGCGATCTATGCCGAAGAGGACGTGCCGGGCGACCAGCAGGACTTCATTCCGCTGAACGCCGATCTCGCGAAGGGCTGGCCGAGCATCACAAAGACGAAAGCACCGCTGCCGGAAGCCGACGAATTCAAGGATGTGAAGGAAAAGCTGGCACTGCTCGAGCGTTGAGCGGCGCGGGTTTGCGGCCCGCCCTGGCGTACGCCAGGCGTAATGGAAGTGCGGCCAGGATGAGCAAAAGCTATTGACAGGCCCTGAAGCACCCCATACAATTTCCCTTCTCTGCTGTTGTTGTTCCCCGATAGCTCAGTCGGTAGAGCGCCGGACTGTTAATCCGTAGGTCCCTGGTTCGAGCCCAGGTCGGGGAGCCAAGAATTGCAAAGGCCCGTTAGCCATAACGGGCTTTTTTGCGTAAAAGTAGTACCGCAGAGTAGTACCGCATCGTTGCACTGCTGTTCCCCGATAGCTCAGTTGGTAGAGCGCCGGACTGTTAATCCGTAGGTCCCTGGTTCGAGCCCAGGTCGGGGAGCCAAGAATTGCGAAGGCCCGCATCGTTGCGGGCCTTTTTGTTTTTGCGCCCACTGGTTTTCGCGGCAGCCTCGATCATCAGCTCGACGCGCCGCTGGCCGCCATCCACACGACCGTCAACGATCGCACGCCCTGTGCGCCGCGAATCAGCACGCCTTCGATGTCCGCCGTTGCCGACGGGCCGGTCACAAGCACCGCGTAACGCGCATCACGAAAATCCGGCTGACGGTACACGTCCTGCAAGCCGTCGACGATCTGGGCCGGGTCGAGCAGCACGACGAGATGCTGCGTCAGATAGCCGAGCGCATTCACGACATACTCTTTCTCGCTGAACCACACCGAGCCGGTCTCCGCGACGCCGAAGCGCGCGCGGACGACGCCCACGTCGACGTCCTCCAGCGAAGCCGGCGGCGTGTTTGCATCCATCGCGCGCGTGCCCTGCACTTCGGGCGTCGCGCTGCAGATCACCACGTTCGCGCCGAAGCGCGCATCGAGCAGCGCGTGCACGTCCGTGGCCGACGCCGCCTCGACGCACGTTCCGCCCATCGCCCCAAGCGCCGCGGTGAAACGCTCGCACAGGTCGCCACCGGGCGAAGCGAACAGCGGCACGTCAGGCAGCGCGCGCGCCGCAGGCTGCGCCGCGCGCACTCTGGCGAGGAAAGCATCACGCGTCGCCATCACGGCCTCCGCGATTTTTTTTGTACCACTCGTGGAAAGTCATTTTCGGCGCGTCCGGCAGTTCACGCTGCCGGCCCCAGATATTGAGCGGGTTATACAGCACGAAATTCGGCAACCGCCGCAGCGCGCCGCCCAGCGACGCGATCGTCGCGCGATACAGCGTGGGGCTCGCGAGCAGACGCCCCGCCATTTTCAGTACTTCCTTCTTCACGAACGGCACCTCGTGGCGCACCGCGATCACTTCGCGCCACTTGTAGATCTGCTCGTGGATGTTGATCTTCACCGGGCACACGTTCGTGCAGCTGCCGTTCAACGTCGACGCAAACGGCAACGCGCTATATCGCTTCAGATCGAACGTCGGATTGATGATCGCGCCGATCGGCCCCGAATACGTGCCGCCATACGACAGACCGCCGCTGCGCCGATACACGGGGCACGTATTCATGCAGGCGCCGCAGCGGATGCACTTGAGCGAATACCAGAAATCCTCCATCGCGAGCCGTTCGGCCCGACCGTGATCGACGAGGATAAAGTGCATCTCCGCGCCCGGCCGCGGCGCGCGAAAGTGCGACGTGTACTGCGTGACCGGCGAGCCAAGCGCGCTGCGCGACAGCATCCGCACAAACACGCCAAGATCGGATATTCGAGGGATCAGCTTCTCGATTCCGATCGACGCGATATGCAGCGGCGGCACGTTCGCCGACAGATCGGCATTGCCCTCGTTCGTACAGACGACTACCGTGCCCGTCTCCGCCACCGCGAAGTTGCAGCCGGTCATGCCGGCCGTCTTTTCGCGCACGAAGTACGGCCGCGTGTTCATGCGCTGGCTTTCGGCGAGATAGTGAATGTCGCTGTTCTCCGGATCGGTGCCGATCGTGCGGCCGAACAGTTCGGCCACGTCGCCGCGCAGCTTGTGCACCGCCGGCACCACCATGTGGCTGGGATCCTGATGATCGAGCTGCTGGATGCGCTCGCCGAGGTCGGTCTCCATCACCGTGATGCCGCGCGGCTCCAGATAGTCACGCATCGCGCATTCGTCGGTGAGCATCGACTTGCTTTTGACGAGCGCCGTCATGCCGCGTTCGGACATGATCCGGTAGACGATCTCGTTGTGCTCTTCCGCCGTCGCCGCCCAGTGGACCACGACGCCGTTGGCTTCAGCCGCGCTGGCGAACTGTTCGAGATACGCCGAAAGATGCGAAAGCGTGTGCTCCTTGATGCCCGACGCCAGTTCGCGCATCGTTTCCCATTCGGCGATGCCGTGCGCCTGCACGTCGCGCTTCTGGCGCAAATCCCACAGGCGCCTGTCGTGAAACGCGACGTGCTCTGACTTCGCGATGAAGTCGCCGGCCGCCTTCGCATGATCGATCCGCTTCATTCGCGCGCTCCGTTCAGCACCTGCGCGATATGGATGAAGCGGGCGTCCGCCTTCATCCGTTCGGCGCAGCCCTGTTGATGCATCAGACACGACATGTCGCCCGAGACGATGTATTGCGCGCCCGCGTTCAGGTGATCGCGGACCTTGTCCTGACCCATGCGAACCGAGACAGGCTCTTCGGTCACCGAGAACGTGCCGCCGAAGCCGCAGCATTCGTCGGGCCGCGTGAGGCTGACGAACTCGACGCCTTTCACGCCCTGCAACAGCGTGCGCGGCTTCGAAGACGGCACGCCGGCGATCTCGGAGACAGATCCTTCCCGCAGATGCCGCAACGCGCTGCAACTATTGTGCAGCCCGACGCGGTGCGGAAACTCGGCCCACGGAAACGCCCGCGCGCCGACCACGTCATGCAGGAATTCGACGAGTTCGTATGCGTTTGCGCGGACTTTGGTGACTTCGTCGGTCTGCCCGATTGCCGTGAGGTGTTCCCGCACATGATGAATGCAGCTCGCCGACGGCCCGACGATGTAGTCATAGCCCGCGAAGTTGCGCGCGAACACGCGCTCGGCGCCGGCCGCCTCGATCTGCGCGCCGCTGTTGGCCATCGGCTGGCCGCAGCAGGTCTGCTCCTGCGGATAATCGACCTCAATGCCAAAACGCTCGAGCAGTTCGAGCGTCGCGATGCCGACTTCGGGATAGAACGCATCGATGAAACAGGGAATGAAAAGCGCGACTTTCATGGGGAAACCAGAGAAGTTGAACAAGACGCTGCCATGCGGCGACAACGCAGAATCCGGCCACCTGTCGAAATTGGTAAAGTTGGTCTGACCACGAAATATAAAAGGGACGCAAACAACTGTCAAACCTCGTCCGCGCGCCCGGTCGACGGTATACGATGACGGTTTTTTCCGCGGGATTGCAATGAAACATACTTTGTTGCGGGCGTCGCTCGTAGCCGCATCGGCAGCATCGGTGGCCTGCGTCATACCGCTCGCCCACGGCGAGGAAATTGGCAGCGTCAATACCAACTTCCATCTGACGGGCTCCGATCGCGTGGTCGTCGAGGCCTATGACGATCCCGATGTCGCCGGCGTCACCTGCTATGTGTCGCGGGCACGCACCGGCGGCATCAAGGGCACGCTCGGTATCGCGGAAGATCCGACCGAGGCGTCGATCGCCTGCCGGCAGGTCGGTGCCATCCACTTCAACGGGCCGGTCAAACAGCAGTCGGACGTGTTTTCCGAACGCATGTCGCTGATCTTCAAGACGCTGCACGTGGTGCGGGTGGTCGATCCGAAGCGCAATACGCTGGTTTATCTGACGTATAGCGACCGCGTGGCAACCGGCAGCCCGAAAAACAGCGTGACCGCCGTGCCGATGCCAGCGGGCACGGCGATTCCGGTGAAGTAACGAGGCGGCCCATCGAAGCCGCGCTCGCGCTAGACTGACGGGTCCAGCCGGACTTTGCCCATGACTTCCACCCGTTTCCGCGATTGCCCCCGCTACTGGCGCACGCCGCTCATCCCCGGCGCGGAGATGCTCACGGCCGAGTATTACGACCAGGCGTTCACGCCCCACTGGCACGATGCGTACGCGATTCCCGTCATCGAAGCGGGCGCGGAAGCCTATCGCTATCGCGGGTCGAACTACGTCGCCGAAGCCGGCAGCGTGCCGGTCATCAACCCCGGCGAGCTGCACACCGGTTCCCGGGCGGTCGATGCGGGCTGGCGCTATCGCGTGATGTACGCGCCGGTCGACTTCCTCCAGCAGATCGCCGACGAGCTCGCCGGAAGGCCACAGCCCCTGCCGTGGTTCGATCCGGCCGTCATTCGCGACCCGGACCTTGCGCACAGGCTGCGGCTCGCTCACCAGCTGATGGAAGCCGGCGCCGATCTGCTCGCCGCCGAAACCGCGATGATCGACGCGCTTTCGACGCTGCTCGTTCGCTACGGTCGCACGCAGCCTGAAACACAAAGGATCGCAGCGAGTGATCCGCGTGTCGCGATCATGCAGGCCCAGCTGAGCGGGGATCTCGCGGTGCCGGTGCTGTTGTCCGATCTGGCCGGCGCCGTCGGGTTGTCGCCGTTTCACGCCGCACGGCTTTTCGCACAGGCGACCGGCATGCCGCCGCACGCGTGGCGCAACCAGATCCGGCTGCAGCGCGCGTTGGGGCCACTGCGCGCGGGCGCTTTGGTGGCCGATGTTGCCGCCGCCAGCGGCTTCGCCGACCAGAGCCATTTCACGCGCCACTTTCGCCGCATGTTCGGTGTGCCGCCGGGGCGCTGGCAGTCGGCGTAATCTTCGGACGTGACCTGACGTGCGATGCCGTGATGGCCCTCGCGGTGCGATGCCTCGTTGCGGGTTACGCGAACCGAAGCCGGCGCAACGCAAATGCAGCGCAAACACAGCGCGAACACTGGGCAGACAAACGTCACCCCGACGCCCATAGCAAGAACGTACAAGCCACTTCCACGCGGGACAGCTACGCTCCTTCTTCAAAGGAGAAGCGAGATTGAGCCAGTCCAGCCGTTTCAGTGAATTCGTCGCAGGGGCCCGCGACACGATCCCGATGATGGTCGGCGCCGCGCCATTCGGCGTCATTTTCGGCACGCTCGTGACATCGGGGCCGCTGCACCTGTGGCATGGCCAGCTGATGTCGCTTGCCGTGTTCGCCGGGTCCGCGCAGTTCATCGCCGTCGGCCTGATGGCGGGCAATGCCAGTTTCATCGTGCTGTGGGCGACGACGTTCGTCGTGAACCTGCGGCACGTGCTGTACAGCGCGACACTCGCGCCCTACGTCGCCCATCTGCCGATGCGCTGGCGCGTCGTCCTCGGTGGCCTTCTCACCGACGAAGTGTTTGCCGTCGCGTGGACGCACTATCGGCGTCACGCGCCCGGCGAGGTCGGCCCGTGGCATTTTCTCGGCTCGGGCGTCTCGATGTACGTCAACTGGCAGATCTGGACGCTCGCCGGCCTGCTGTTCGGCGCGGCCTTTCCCGGCCTGCAGTCCCTTGGACTCGATTTCGCGATGGTCGCGACGTTCATCGCGATCGTCGTGCCGCAGCTCGTCGCGTTCCGCTACATCGCCGCGGCTGCGACCGCCGGCGCGCTCGCCTTTTTCTGGCAGGGCTGGCCGTACAAGCTCGGCCTGCTCGGCGCGGTGATCGCGGGCGTCGCAATCGGTGTGGCGCTGTCGCGGACGGACGTGCAGCGTCAGCGCACCGCGGAGGTGTCGCAATGAATTACGTCCTGATCATTCTGGGGATGGCGCTGATCACCTGGCTGATCCGCACTACGGTTTTCATCGTCGGCGACCGGCTGGTGTTTCCGCCGCTCGTGCGCACCGCGCTTGGCTTTGTGCCGGTCACCGTGCTGACGGCCATCATCGTGCCGATGGCCGTGTCGCCGCACGGCGGTGACGCCGAGCTTACGTGGCGCAATCCGCAGCTGGTCGGCGCGCTCGCCGCCGTGCTGGTGAGCGCGCTGACGCGCCGGCCGCTACTGACAATCGCCGTCGGTCTTGCGGTGTTCTTCCTGTGGCAAGGCGTGGTGCTCAAATAGCCGGTTCCTGCCCTTCCGGCCACCTGGCCGCCGGCGCTCCCAGCCGGTAGCCGGTGACAGTCCAGCCAGGGTGGCCCCCTCCATAAATCCCGCTCAAGTTTCGGCGTCACCCGCCGATAAACAGTCGACGTCCCCTTGTCGGGCTGGCGCAATTGCCGGTCTCGCCAGAAAACAGGGACCAGCCGCGCAATGCGTCTGGCGGGCCGCTCACCGCGGGCCGCCGGCGACGCCAGACAGATGCAACGCGGGACGACCAATCGGGACAGGAAGATATGGGTCACATCACCCTCTCACTGAAAGACGAGACCGTTGCGTCATTGCGCAAGGATTTCGAGGCGTTTCTGCGGGTATCGCTGAAGCTCGATCCGCAGTTCGCAACGCCTTCATTCGAAGATTTTCTGCGCGCGAAGCTGCTGGACAACATGGTCCCGCTGACGGAGCACGCCGTGCAGCGTATGTTGCAGGGCGGCCAGTACGCGTGGGCGAAGCGCACGCTCGACAAGGAATTCCCGGACGTGGTCGCGATCCTGATGCGTCAGGCGAACGAATTCGGCTTCGGCTTCGCGGCGCGTTCCGAGTGGACGCCCGAAGAGCTCGTGAAACAGTGCCGCGACTGGGCCACGGCGATCGTCAATGAGGCGCAGGGCGACCCGTCGCTGATCGATCCGCTCGCGGCGCAGATCAAGTCGGCGGCGCAGGATATTCAGGCGCTCGAAGAAGTGATGCAGACGCCGGCATGGCGGCTCGCGGAGTCGCTGCGCCAGCGCGTGTACGAAGCGAAGATCGGCTGTGAGACGAGCGTCGGCAGCATGGCGCGCGAAAAGCTGGGTGAACTGCGCGGACTGCTGCGGCTTGGCATTTCGCACGGCTCGTTCCAGAAGCAGGAAGCGCAGCAGATCATGGAATACCTGCGGCTCTTGAAGCCGGAGATTTTCATCGAAGAACCGTACGACGTGTTCACGCGGCTCGCCGCGTGGCTGCGCAATTTCTTCACGCCGCCGCCGCGCCCGCAACAGCGGGAATCGCGGTAACGCACGGCGACTGGCTGCAGGTGCGCCTTTGCGGTGCACCTTTGCTGTTCACATTTAAGGCGCGCCTGCAGCAGTTAATCCCTCGCTCAATCCCACATCTTTCTCAGCTTCGCGGCGATCTCGATTTTCGCGTGCGCGGCCGCCGCGAGCCCCGCGGCCGTCGGCGCCGTGGGCACAGGCACATACGGCCAGGCGTGTGCGTCGAACAACGGCAGCAGGTGCGCCGGAATGAAGCGCGTGCGTTGCGCCCAAACATGGCGGTCGCCCAGCTGCGTCTGGTTGTGTACGTAGAAGCGCTGCGGCACGGCGATATGCAGGTCTTCCTTCGCGCGCGTCATCGCGACATAGAGCAGACGCCGCTCCTCGTCGAGTTCCGCGTCGTTGCCGGTGGCGAGATCGGACGGAATGCAGCCATCGACGCCATTCAGCACGAACACGTTGCGCCACTCCTGCCCTTTCGCCGAATGGATCGTCGACAGGATCAGATAATCCTCGTCGATCAGCGGCACGCCGGATTCGTCGCTGGTGGCGTCGGGCGGATCGAGCGTCAGTTCGGTCAGGAAACGCTCACGTGACGGATAGGTGCCCGCGATGCTTTCCATCTGCAGCAGGTCGCCCTGGCGAATCGCGGCGTCTTCGTGGTTACGCTCGAGATGCGGCTCGTACCAGCGGCGGACCTGTTCGAACTCCACCGGCCACGACGACTGCCGGCCGCATATCTTCGACATCAGTTCGACGAACGGATGCCAGTCCTCCACTGCGCGGGCCGGCGGCGCGAACGACGCCAGCGCGTCGACTGTGTGATGCACGCTACCGCATGCGTCTGTGTGAGTGTCCGGGATAGCGCCCGCACTGGCGCGTTCGGCGACCTGATCGAGCACCCGCGCGGCCGTCGCCGGGCCGACGCCGGGCATCAACTGCACAACGCGAAAACCCGCGACCCGATCGCGCGGATTCTCCGCCCATCGCAGCACCGCGAGCACGTCCTTCACATGGACCGAATCGAGAAACTTGAGGCCGCCGAATTTGATGAACGGGATGTTGCGCCGGGTCAGTTCGATCTCGAGCGCCGCGCTATGATGCGACGCCCGAAACAGGACGGCCTGCGACTTCAGCTTCATGCCGTCTTCACGCGCTTCCAGCACCTTCTCGACCACATAACGCGCCTGATCGACTTCATCGGCAACGGTGACGAGACGCGGCCGCTGTGCCGAAGCGCGATCGGTCCACAGGTTCTTCGTGAAGCGCTCCGCCGCGAGGTCGATCACCGCGTTCGATGCAGCGAGTATCGGCTGCGTTGAACGATAGTTGCGTTCGAGCGTGACCTGCTTTGCAGGCGGATTGAAGTGCGCCGGGAAATCCAGGATGTTGCGCACCGTCGCGCCGCGAAACGAATAGATCGACTGCGCGTCGTCACCGACCACTGTAAGTCCGCGACCGTCCGGCTTGATCCCGAGCAGGATGGACGCCTGCAGGCGGTTGGTGTCCTGATACTCGTCGACCAGCACGTGATCGAAGCGGCCCGACATGTCGGCGGCGATCGACGGTTCTGCGGCCATATGCGACCAGTAGAGCAGCAGGTCGTCGTAGTCGAGCACGCTCTGCGCCTGCTTGGCGGCCACATACGTGGCGAACAGCATGCGCAGGTCGGCTTCCCACTCGCGGCACCACGGGAACGCGGTGTTTAGCACGTCGGCCAGTGAAGCGCCGGTGTTCACGACACGCGAATAGATCGAGAAACACGTGTTCTTCGACGGAAACCGTTTCTCCTTCGCCGACAAGCCGAGTTCGTGGCGTACGAGGTTCATCAGATCGGCCGAGTCTTCGCGATCATTGATCGTGAACGTGGGCGACAGACCGATGAGATCGGCATATTCGCGCAGCAGGCGCGCGCCGACGCTGTGAAACGTACCCGACCACGTCAGACCCTGCACGAGCGCTGCCCGCGCGCCGAGCGCCGCGCCGGCGATGCGTGTGACGCGCCGGGTCATGTCCTGCGCAGCACGACGCGAAAACGTCAGCAGCAGGATGCGACGCGGATCTGCGCCCTTCACGACCAGATGTGCGACGCGATGCGCCAGTGTGTTCGTCTTGCCGGATCCTGCCCCGGCGATCACCAGAAGCGCGCCGGGCGTGTGCCCGGGATTGTCCGCCCCGAATTCGACGGCCTCGCGCTGCGCTTCGTTGAGCTGCGCGAGATAAGCGGCGGCATCGGATGGCGGGGAATCGGCGACAGAAAGCACAGGGGTCAGCAACGCGAAGTGACGGGGCGACGCATACTGTATATCCATACAACCTGCGCCGACAAGCGCCCTTTTTTCGGTGCGCCGGACGTTGCACTTTGCTGCTTCCAGCGAGCCGACCGATGGCGATCGAGGGACAAATAAAACGGTCCGGAACGTTCATGCGTCGTCGTGCAGGCACGCGGGGTGCGCGCATCGCACTTCTGGCTTATGATTCGAGCCCCTCCCTTCTGTCGTTTCTGACCGGCGCGCGCCATGCCCAACCTCGATTTCACGCTGACCGGCGATTACGTCGAACTCCACAACCTGCTGAAGATCACCGGCCTCGCAGACAGTGGCGGTTCGGCGAAGCTGATCGTCGCGTCGGGTGCGGTAACGGTCGATGGCCAGGTCGAAACACGCAAGACCTGCAAGATCCGCGCGGGCCAGGTCGTCCTGCTGGGCGATACGCGCATCGCCGTCCATGAAGGCTAGCGAAAGAAACCGCACCAGAAATGTGCTTCTTGATCGACAGCGGCACCGCGACACAATAAGCTGTCTCTTTTAGAAGAAAACGGCGCGGACCCCGGTTCCGCGCGCCGTTCCTCGTTCATGACCCAACCTGGTTTTTCCCGCGTCGCCACGGCGGCGCCCTCGCTGTCGCGCCATGCCGCCGACACCGCCCGTCTCGCTGCCCCGCTTGCCATTGCACAGCTTTCGCAGATGGCGATGGCCGTCACCGATACCGTCCTGCTCGGCTCGCTCGGCCCGGACGCACTCGCGGCCGGTGGCCTTGGCGCCAACCTGTTCTTCGTCGTCGTGACGCTGCTGCAGGGCGTGTTGACGTCCGTCAGCGTGAGCGTTGCGCATGCGCGCGGCGCGCAGGCGGAAGACCGCGTACCGCATATCTACTGGACAGGCCTTCTGCTCTCGATCCTGCTCGCGGCTCCGGCGTTCGCGCTGCTGTCACTTGCGACGCCGATCCTGCTCGCGTTCGGCGAACCCGCCGTGCTCGCGCACAACGTCGGCGAATACGCGGCGATGCTGCGCTGGGGGGCGCCTGCCAGCCTGATCGGGATCGGCTTGATGCGCTCGTTTCTGCCGGCTATCGGGGCGGCGAAGCGGCTCCTCTGGGTGTCGATCGGTGGCGTCTTCGTAAACGCTTTCCTGAACTACGGCCTGATTCATGGCGCGTACGGTCTACCGCGACTCGGATTCCTCGGCTCGGCCGCTGCGACGACCATCACTGTCTGGCTGACCGCACTCACCCTGTTGGCGCTGCTGCATCTGCGCCCGCGCTACAGGCATTTCGTCACGGCGACGCGGCCCGAAATGCCGCTGATGGGCGAGCTGTTCGGCATCGGCTGGCCGGTGGCGATCACATACGGTGTCGAGTCGACGCTTTTCCTCGCGACCGGCCTGATGGTCGGCCTGCTCGGCGAATCGCAGCTCGCCGCGCACCAGATCGCACTCAACGTGGCCTCGGTGGCTTTCATGGTGCCGCTCGCGATCGGCCAGGCGGCGAATGTGCGCGTCGGGTACTGGTCGGGCGCCGGGCAACCGCTTGCCGCGCGACATGCCGGGTTCGTTGCGCTCGCGCTCGGCGTCGGCTTCATGGTGCTGTCGGGCCTTGTGTTGATCATTGCGCCACATGCGATCGTGGGCCTGTATCTGCACCTTGACGACCCGGCGAATGCATCGACCGTTTCGCTTGCCGCTTCCCTGCTCCGCGTAGCGGCCATCTTCCAGATCGTCGACGGCATGCAGACGGTCGGCTCCGGCTGCCTGCGCGGTCTGAAAGACACCCGTGTGCCGATGATCGTCGCTGCCTTCGGCTACTGGGGCATCGGCTTTCCCACCGGCTACACGCTGGCGTTTCACTTCGGTCTGGGCGCGCGCGGCCTGTGGTGGGGCCTCGCCGCCGGCCTCGCCAGCGTGGCGCTGCTGATGACGCTCCGTTTTCACCGGATGAGCCTCCGGCGCGTGCCCGCTGCCATCCCGGCCGCTGATCCGGCGACCGACCCAGGACTTACCCGGTAAACGCTGAATACGTAGCCGGGAACGGCTGTCTGACTGGAAGCTGACCAGTAAAATAAGCGTCCGCTACATAGCGGCGCTGCTTTTACCGTCAATCCAGGCAAACAGGACCTTTCATGCTCGCCCGCGTTACCCGTCTTTTCCCTCTGTGGGCCGTGCTCGTTTCACTTGCGGCGTACTTTTCGCCGACGTCCGTCACGGGCATCGCCCCGCACGTCACGACCCTGCTCACGATCATCATGCTGGCCATGGGTGTCACGCTTTCTGCTGCCGATTTCCAGCGCGTCTTTACGCGGCCGGCTCCGGTTGTTGCCGGCATCGTGCTGCACTACCTCGTGATGCCGCTTGCCGCGTGGGTGATCGCGAAGGCGCTGCGCATGCCGCCCGATCTCACCGCCGGAATGGTGCTCGTCGGCAGTGTGGCAAGCGGCACAGCGTCGAACGTCATGATCTATCTGGCGCGTGGCGACGTCGCGCTATCTGTCACGATCAGCGCACTGTCGACGCTCGTCGGCGTGTTCGCGACGCCGTTGCTCACGCGTCTCTACGTCGACGCTTCGATTGCCGTCGACGTACACGGCATGCTGATGAGCATCCTGCAGATCGTCGCGCTGCCGATCGTCGTTGGCCTGATCGTCAATCATCTGTTCGGTCGCGTCGTGCGCAGGATCGAGCCGCTGCTGCCGCTGGTTTCCATGGTCGCAATCCTGCTGATCATCGCGGCGGTGGTGGGCGGCACGCAGAAGAGCATTGCATCGGTCGGCCTCGTGGTGATGCTCGGCGTTGTGCTGCATAACGGCATCGGCCTGCTCGGCGGCTACTGGGGCGGCCGTGTGCTCGGTTTCGACGAAGCCGTCTGCCGCACACTTGCAATCGAAGTCGGCATGCAGAACTCGGGCCTCGCCGCGACGCTCGGCAAGCTGTACTTCACGCCGATCGCCGCGCTCCCAGGCGCGCTGTTCTCGGTGTGGCACAACCTGTCGGGTTCGCTGCTCGCGGGCTACTGGGCCGGCCGCCCGGCAAAAGGCTCGACGCATCCCGACGGCGCTCCCGCGCTGACGCCCGAACGCAGTTGAGCCACCTCGTCACCCGGGTCGATACCCGCGTCGTTATTCGCTTCGCGCGGCCATCGTCCCGATGACCGCGCATACGCGGCAGCTCACGCTCTCCCGAGCGCTCGCCGCGTGTTTGCCCAACCCTCGCCCTGCCCTCCGCCACTCGCTATGGCGCATCCGTCACCGTGCCGCCGCGCCAGCCAGCCGAACGCTTCCACACATTCTGAAGTGGCCCGCTCGTGCAAACAATATGCCGAATGGCCGAGTCGGCCTGCGTGCCGGATTCCACCTAGAATGCTTTCCAGGCCGCGTGAATTGTTCGCGGTATGCCGCTTGCTATCGGTGGCAGTCGATTCAACGGGAGAAAGAGTGAAGGTGCCGGCATACAACAGCAAAAACAATCTGGTTTGGCTCCATCTGCATGGCACGTGGACTGCGGGCATCCGCTTCGCCTTCGCGTGCGCGGTCGTGGCGCTTGTCAGCGGTTGCGCAACGCGCCCACCGGCTACCGATCTTCACCGCGACATCACGCATGCCCTGCCGGCGTCGGAACCCACCGCGCTTGGCGCGGCGTTGGCGCCGCTCGAGCGCGCCCACCCTGATGAGTCCGGCTTCCGCGTGCTGGCGAACGGCACCGACGCGTTGCAGATGCGTATCGCGCTCACCCGCGCCGCGACAAAAACGCTCGACATGCAGTACTACACCGCCAATGAGGACACCACCGGCAAGCTGCTTCTCGCGGCCGCGCTCTATGCGGCCGACAAGGGCGTACGGGTGCGCATGCTGGTCGACGACCTGAACTTCAAGGACATCGATCGCGTGATGGCGGCGCTCAACTCGCACGACAACATCGAAGTCCGTGTCTTCAACCCGTTCGGTTCCGCGCAGGAAAGCCTGTTCCAGCGCACGAGCAACGTATTCACACAGCTCGGCCACTTCACGCGGCGCATGCATAACAAGGCGATGATCGCGGACAACCAGCTGGCAATTGTCGGCGGCCGCAATCTTGGCGACGAATACTTCAGTGCGAGCGAAACGCTGCAGTTTCGCGACATCGACGTGCTGGCTGCAGGCCCGGTCACAGCCGACATTTCGGCAAGCTTTGACGAATACTGGAACAGCAGCGCGTCGTACCCGCTACGCGTGCTCAACAAGCAGCGGTTCGACGCTGGTGAACTCGACACAATGCGCGACGAACTGCGCGCGCATTGGCGCACCAACGCCGACCCGTACAACGCGAAGCCGCTGAATGCGACGCCGCTTGCATCGCAGATTACACATGGCGATCTCGGACTCACGTGGGCGCACGCCGAATTCAAGGCCGACACGCCGGACAAGATCACGCATCCTTCGCCGAACTACAAAAGTCCGCCGCTGGAACGCGTGATTGCGCTCGCGAACGCGGCGCAAAAGGAAGTGCTGATCACATCACCCTACTTCGTGCCTCACGATGTGGGTGTCAAGACGCTCGGTGAAATGACGCGGCGCGGGGTGCGCGTCGCCGTGCTGACCAACTCGCTTGCCGCCACCGATGCAGTCGTCGTGGCGGCCGGGTACAGTCCCTATCGTGTGCCGCTGCTGGAACGTGGCGTCGAACTCTACGAATTCATGCCCCAACAGGAGCAAGGCCGTACGCGGGTCGACTTCGCCGGTTCGACATCGCGGACGAGCCTGCACGCGAAGACCTTTGTGATCGACCGCCAGACGGCCGTGATCGGCTCGATGAATCTCGATCCGCGGTCCGCGAATCTCAACACTGAACTGGTGCTCGTGATTCATAGCGCGCCGATCGCGGATCAACTGGCGAGGATTTTCGATCATGCAACGGCGCCGGCGGTCAGCTATCGCGTGACGCTGGTCACGCCCGAGCAGCTTGCGCGGCTCAAGGCAACAAGCGCGCCGCCCAGCGAACTCATCTGGACGGGTGAAGAAAATGGACAGTTGCGAACGTGGAACCTGGATCCGGACGCAGGTTTTTACAGGAATCTGATGACAGGAGTTTTCATGCTGCTGCCAGTCGACAGCCAGCTTTGATGTTCGCCAGCCGCAGAACGCGGCGCGATAGCACTTTCTCAAGTGGAGTTGAACCATGACCGAAGATGTACGAATGGAGCGTGACACGTTCGGCGAAATTGCCGTGCCGAATGCAAGGCTCTGGGGCGCGCAGACGCAGCGCTCGTTGCAGAACTTCAGGATCTCGACCGAAAAACAGTCGCCGGAACTGATCACGGCGCTGGCGCTCATCAAGCGCGCCGCGGCTGAGGTGAATCAGGGCCTCGGCGTCCTCGACGAAAAGAAGGCCAGCTCAATCATCCAGGCCGCCGACGAGATCATCGATGGCAAGCACCCCGACGAATTCCCGCTAGCCGTATGGCAGACCGGTTCCGGCACGCAAAGCAACATGAACCTCAACGAGGTGATCGCAAACCGCGCCAGCGAACTGCTCGGCGGCGAGCGCGGCGAAGCGCGCAAGGTGCATCCGAATGACGACGTGAACCGCGGGCAGTCATCGAACGACGTATTCCCGACGGCAATGCATATCGCAGCGGCCGTCGGCATCGTCAAGCATCTGCTGCCGGCTTTGAAGACGTTGCGCGATACGCTCGATACGAAGGCGAAGGCATTCACCGGCATCGTCAAGATTGGCCGCACACATTTGCAGGACGCCACGCCGCTCACGCTCGGCCAGGAGTTTTCGGGTTACGTCGCGCAGCTCGATCAGTGCGCAAAGCATGTCGAATCGGCGCTGCCGCATCTGTACGAACTCGCGCAGGGCGGCACGGCGGTCGGCACCGGGCTGAATGCGCATCCGCAGTTCGCGGACAAGGTCGCGGCCGCCATCGGCAAGCTCACCGGCTTGCCGTTCGTGTCCGCACCGAACAAGTTCGAGGTGATGGCAGCCGCCGACGCCCTCGTCTTCGCGCACGGCACGCTGAAAACGGTTGCAGCAAGCCTGATGAAGATCGCCAATGACGTCCGCTGGCTCGCGAGCGGCCCGCGTTGCGGTCTGGGCGAACTGTCGATTCCAGAGAACGAACCGGGTAGCTCGATCATGCCAGGCAAGGTCAACCCGACGCAGTCCGAAGCGCTCACGATGCTGGCCTGTCAGGTGTTCGGCAACGACGTCGCGGTGAATTTCGGCGGCGCGAGTGGCAATTTCGAACTCAATGTGTTCCGTCCGATGATTGCGCACAACGTGCTGCAATCCATTCGGCTGCTCGCCGACGGCGCGCACAGTTTCAACGACAACTGCGCCGTCGGCATCGAGCCGAACCGGGATCGCATTGACACGCTGTTGAACGAATCGCTGATGCTGGTCACTGCGCTGAATCCGCACATCGGCTACGACAAGGCCGCGCAGATCGCGAAGAAGGCGCATAAGGAAGGCGCGACACTGAAGGCCGCGGCGCTCGCGCTCGGCCACGTGACGGAGCAGCAGTTCGACGAATGGGTCAAGCCGGCCGAGATGGTCGGTACGGTCAAGGTCTGATGCCGGATCGCGGCTGGATGTGAAAAACGCTGCGTCGGCGTCAGCCGGCGCAGCGTTTCCTCACGCCGCCCGCAATCTCAAACCTCGCCTTTCACCACTTCTTCCGGCTTCAGCTCGACGATGGCATCGAGTGCTTCCTTGACGTCCATTGCGTATTTGGCGAGGCGCTTCTGCTCGTCGGTTTCCGGTACGAACGACGGCACCGCGACCGGGTGCCCGTTCTCGTTGACAGCGACCATCACGACGAGGCAGTCAGTCGTCTGCAACAGTTCGCCGCCCTTCGGGTCCCCCGCCTGCACGGACACATGAATGTGCATGCTGGTGCGTCCTGTCGCGACGACGCGTGCGCGCAGTTCAACCAGGTTACCGACCAGGATCGGACGGCGGAAGCGGATATTGCCGACGCTCACCGTCACACAGTAGCGACCCGACCAGACGGCCGCACAGGCGTAAGCGGTTTCGTCGATCCACTTCATCAGCGCACCGCCGTGAACCTTGCCGCCGAAGTTGACCGAGGTCGGCTCGGCGAGAAAGCGGAAGGTGGTTTCGGAACGGTCCATCGGGGCCGCAGGGGTGTGGGTCTTCACTCTACTCATCCTGGACTCCGTTCGGATTGAGATTATCGAAAGGAGCCGATTATACGAGTGCCAGAAACAGCGCGGTGTGAAGCCCGGTGGGGCCGGCTTGCCGGCGCGGGAAACCTGCACGCGTTAAACCCCTCACGAAGCCGACGCAAACCGCTCGCGATAATCGAGCGGTAACACGCCGAATCTCCTGAGGAATGCACGTCGCAGGTTCTGCTCGCTGCCGAAACCGCAGTCGAGCGCGATCCGCTTGAGCGGCGAGCGCGAAGCGGCAAGCGAGCGCGCAGCCGCCTCGAGCCGCATCGATGAAACGGTTTTGGCCGGCGTGCGCCCGACTTCGTCGACATAACGTCGTGCGAAAGTGCGCGGGCTCATCCGCGCCTGTCCGGCGAGCCGCTCAACCGACAGGTCGTCGCGCAGATTGACGGCCATCCAGCTGTGCAGCGCGTCGAATGGGCCGCCTGCCGAAGCCTGCGCCGCCAGCGCCGCGCTGAACTGCGACTGTCCGCCCGGCCTCTTCATGAAGACAACCAGCCGGCGCGCAGCCTGCATCGCGACCGCGTGTCCGACGTCCTCTTCGATCAGCGCCAGGGCGAGATCGATGCCCGCTGTTACGCCCGCCGAAGTCCACACCGCGCGCTCTTCCTTCAGGTCGCGCGCGTCACCCGCGCGGGAGCCGCCCAAACCACGCCCGTTACCTGCGTCGTGTGCATCGCGCCCATCAGGCGCCTGACGTAAATCGTCGGCTTCACGCCAGTCTCGCGCATCGCGAATAAAAATCGGATCAGCATCGACGCGCACATTCGGAAAATGCCGCGCGAGCAGATCAGCGTCGCGCCAGTGCGTCGTTGCACGGCGTCCGTCGAGGATACCCGCCGCCGCCAGATAGAACGCGCCGGTGCACACCGAGCACACGCGCCGCACATCCGGCGCGCGGCGCGCGATCCACGCAACGAGTTCGGACTGCAGCGCGATCCGCTCGTCGATCGGCACACCGGGAACGATGAGCGTATCGATGCGTTCATCGTCGAGCGTATCGAGCCGTTGCGTGACAACCGGCAAGCCCGGAAACGTCTGCAAAACACCGCCTTCGATCGAAGCCACGGTCACCCGATACGCCACCGGCTTCTCACCCGGACGATGGCCAGCGGATGAACCTGCAGCCTTGTGCCCCGCTTCAGCCAACGTCAACTCGGCGCGCCAGAATGCCTCCAGCGGACCGCACGCATCGAGCAGCACGAGATCCGGCGCGACCGCGATCACAACGTGACGGACAACAGGATTAGAAACAGAACCGGTCATGTGAGCAGGCAATCGTCCAGTCGAAACAGAAAGACTCAGGAAGCCACGGCAACGGCAACACGGGCGCGCGACCACGCGAAAGCGAGCGTCGCGAGCGCGGCCATGCCGAGCACCGGAAAAATAGCCGCGTTGACCAGCGTCCAGCCGAAGTGCGCGAGCAGTTGCCCGGCGAACAGCGAACCGAGCGCGGAAAACGCAAACGTCGTGAATTCGCTGGTGGCCTGCGTCTTCGCGCGTTCGGACGGCCGGTACGATTGCGACAGGAGTGTCGAGCCGCCAACGAACATGAAATTCCAGCCGACGCCGAGGCACGCCAGCGCCGCATAGAAGTGCGGCAGGTCGGTCGAGCGAAGTGCGAGCACGCCGCACAGCGCCGACAGCACGATTCCCGTGCCGATCACGCGCAGGACGCCGAAGCGCTGGATCAATCGCGCGGAAATGAACGACGGCGCGAACATGCCGACCAGATGCCACTGGATGATCTGCGCGCCTTCGCCGATCGTGTGTCCACAGGCGACGGCGGCGATGGGCGTCGCGGTCATCACGAACGTCATCACCGCATAGCCGAGCGCGTTGTTCGCGAGCGCGGCGAGGAAGATCGGTTGCCGGACGATGCGTCCGAGGGCTCGCGCGGGCTCGGCCGCCACAGCAGCGCTCGCGGCCGACGGCACGTGATCGCGATAGAACAGCGCGAGCAGCACGATCGACAGCAGCCCGAATGCCGTCACCATCACGTAGGAGCCGGCGAACGCCACCGGCGCGAGCCAGTCGCGGCTCCAGGCGGCAAGCGCCGGGCCGGCGACGGCGGCCACGACGCCGCCCGCCAGCACCGTCGAGATCGCGCGGCCTTTCGCTTCGACGCCGACCGCGTCGGCGGCGGCGAGCCGGTAGTACTGCGCGAACGCCTGGAATACGCCGACCGTCGCCGTGCCCGCGCAGAACGCCCAGAAACTGTGATGAAAGATCGCATACACGGAGATCGCGCCGCCCGCCGCACCGACACCCGCGCCAATCACAAAGCCCGCGCGTCGCCCGATGCGGGCCATCAGGAACGACGCGAAGATCGTCGTCAGCGCGGCAGCGACGGTGATCAGCGAAAACGGCAGCGTGGCGAGCGCCTTGTCGTCGGCGAGCGTGTATCCGACGAGCCCGGTCAATGTCAGATCGATGGAAACGGACGACGTGTAAAGCGCCTGACACACGGCCAGCACGCGTGCGGCGCGCCGGCCGCCGGCGTCAGGCAGAAGCGGATCGGGAACAGCGGAAGAAGGAGCACCAATGGACGACATCGACAGGCCTCACGCGGTAGAAGTGGCGATGTTCTGGATCGTCACACGTCCGCTCATGGCAGGAATGCCAATGATGCATCAATTCCCGCCAATGCTGCCGATGCGGCAGAGGTTATTTATGGAAAGTGACGCCTTCGTCGATGGTGCCGTACATCGTGATGCCGCTCGAACCTGACTGCGACGGGCCCGCGCCGCCCTGCGCGCAGCCGGCGCATAGCGCCATGGTCGCGAGCGCCGCAATGGCGAAGAAGAGTTTCATGACTGCCTTGCTGTACACCGGAAGGAGATTCCGATTCTAGCCTGGCGAGGATCACGCATCCGGAAGCATGACCGCACTCCATATTTCAGGTCGCGCTGAAACATGAATGCCGATGCCGCGCTAAAGTCATGTCATCGCGTGCCTTTCCGGCTGCCGCCCATATGGAGACACTCATGTCCAATCCGCTCCTCGACGATCGTGACCAGAGCCATTTTCCTGGCCTCAGCCGCCTCGGCGCGCTGCTCGCCGATCCCGGCCGCGCCGCGATGCTGTGGGCGTTGATGGATGGCAGTGCGCGGCCGGCCGGCGAACTCACGCTGATCGCGGGGCTCTCGCCGTCCGCCGCCAGTGCACATCTGGCGCGGCTGACTGACGGCGGTCTGCTCGCGCTCGAAGTCCGCGGCCGGCATCGGTACTTCCGGATCGCCACGCCGGAGATCGCCGCCACGATCGAAGCGCTCGCCAATGTCGCGCAGGCCGCCGCGCCGCAACGTCCGGTGCTGCGGCCCGCGCGCACGGTACCGGTCGACATGCGTTACGCACGCACCTGCTACGACCATATGGCCGGTGAACTGGCGGTGCGCGTGTTTGAAAGGATGGTCGGCGACGGCATGCTCACGCAACACGGCGACACGCTCGACGCGACGCCCGCCGGCGCGGCCCGCTTCGCCGGCTGGGGCATCGACGTCGGCGGCCAGCAGGCGCTGCGCCGACGCTTCGCCTGTACCTGCCTCGACTGGAGCGAGCGCAGGCCGCATCTGGGCGGTGCGCTCGGCGCGGCGCTGCTCGATGCGTGGAAGACACACGGCTGGGTTGAACGCACGGACCGGCCGCGCATCCTGCGAATCACGCCCGCTGGACGCCGTCATTTCGACAGTTTCCTGACGGAATGACCCGCGGGCTCCAGCTTTTTCCCGCGGCACGTCACAAACGACAATTTTTGTTACACGCATCCCCGGAGGGCTTACAAATGAGCGCGCCTTGATACAGGCACGGCAGGTAGAGTGATTTCACAGGATGCAGCCAGAGGGCCGCGTCTGACGGAGAGAAAACATGAAAACACTCACCACACACCTGCTTACGTTCCGTCGTCTCACGGGCTATGCCCTGATCGCTGCTGCTCCGTTTTCGCTTGCCGCCCAGACTGCGTTCGCGCAGGCTGCCCCGCCGTACGCGCCGCAGGCGGCAACAGGACAGAACGTCGACCCGCCGGGACGCGTCGCGCGCCTGAACTACACCTCAGGCGCGGTCACGACGGAACCCGCCGGCGCGACCGACTGGTCGTACGCGCAGATCAACCGTCCGCTGACGACCGGCGACCAGCTCTGGAACGACAAGGGCGCGCGCTCCGAAATGCACCTTGGTTCGACGGCGGTTCGCCTCGGTGAATCGACGAGCCTCGACGTCCTCAATCTCGACGACAACAATGCGCAGCTCAAGGTCGCGCAGGGCACGCTCTCGACGCGCGTGCGTTCGTTGCCGCCCGGCTCGACGTACGAAATCGACACACCGAATCTCGCACTCGGCGTGACAGCGGCGGGCGACTATCGCGTCGACGTCGCACCCGATGGCAGCAGCACGACCGTGACAGTGCGCAATGGCGCCGCGACGGTCTATGGCGACGGCGGACAGGTGCCCGTTCAGGCTGGCCAGCAGGTGACGTTCTCCGGCACGAACCTGCAGCAGGTTGCCGATAACGGCGCACCGGGCCCTGACGCTTTCGATCGATGGGCATTGAGACGCGACGCCGCTGAGGACCGCTCGGTCTCGGCGCGCTATGTGTCGCGCGACATCCCTGGCTACCAGGATCTCGATGCGAACGGCACGTGGCGCAACGACCCGCAATACGGCGAAATGTGGGTGCCGAATTCGGTGCCGACGGACTGGGCGCCGTATCACGACGGCCACTGGGTCTGGCAGGCGCCGTGGGGCTGGACATGGATCGACGACGCACCGTGGGGCTTCGCGCCGTATCACTACGGCCGCTGGGCTTACGTCGACAATTCATGGGCGTGGGCGCCGGGACCGGTTGTCGTCAGCGAGCCACCGGTGTATGCGCCGGCGCTCGTCGCGTTTGTGGGCGGCGGCGACAGCCACTTCAACTGGGGCGTGAATCTGGCGATCGGCGGCGCGGTGGCGGCGGGTTGCGCGTGGTTCCCGCTGGGACCGGGCGAGCCCTGGCATCCGCGTTGGGGGGGCTGGAGTCCGCACTATTACGATCGCGTCAACAACTCGGTGGTGGTGAACAACTACAACCGGGAAGTGAACGTGACGAACATCAACGTCCACAACACCTACATCAACTATCGCGCGCCAGGTGGCGTGACGGCCGTCCCGGCGACGGCATTCGTCCACGGTCAGCCAGTGGGACGCTTTGCGCAGAAGGTTGATCCGCGTCAGTGGAAAAACGTGCAGATCAATTCGGGCGGCCCCGGCATCGCGCCGGTGCGCGAGAGCTTCAACCCGGGAATGCGCAACGCGAACTACCGCCCGCCGTCGAACGTGTCGGAACGGCCGGTAATCGCAACGCGTAGTCCGGCGATGCCGGCGGCGTATCGCGACAACCTCGCGCAACATTTTGCGCAAAGCGGCGGCCGCGTGCCGAACGCGGGTAGTCCGGTCGTGCGCACTTCCGTGCCGGCGCATCTGGGTAACGGGCCGGGACGCGGTGAACCGGGTATGCCGCAGCAGAACGTGCGTATTGTGCAGTCACACGGGCCGGGCGCGATGCCGGGTCGTGAAGGTCAGGTTGCGCAGCGTCCGGGTGAGCCTGCTGCAAACGTGGGACGTCCGGTCGTTGAGGGCGCGCCTGGGATGCAAGGCGGGCCGCGGGGGCCAGGGCAGCCTGGTCAGTTAGAACAGCCGGGACGACCCGGTCAGCCTGGACAGTTAGAACAGGCGGGACGGCCCGGACAGCCTGGCCAGTTAGAACAGGCGGGACGGCCCGGTCAGCCCGGACAACCCGTTCAGGGGGCGCAACCACGGCCGGGCGCGCCCACGCAGATGGCTAACGAACATCCGCAGCCGGGTAATGGCGTGCCTCGTCCGCCACAGGTCTGGGGCAATGCTCCGAATGGCGGACAGCCGCATCCGGAACAAGGCGCCGCAGCCGGTCAGCCGCGCCACGAGCCAGCGTGGACGCAGCCGCACGTGCCGATGGCGCAGCAGTCCCATGGACAGCCGCAGCCTCAGCCGCAACAGTCTGGCGGCGCGATGCAGGGTCGTCCGGTACAGGCGGAACATGGCGCGCCGCCTGCACCGAACCGTCCGGAGAACGCGGCTGTCGCCCAGCAGCCGCGTCCGGAAATCCATCCGCAGCAGCCGCAGCAGCAACCGCAACAGCAGGCGCAACAGATGCCACGTCCGCAGCCTCAGCCGGCGCAACAGGCCCCGCGGGCGCCGGAAATGCACGCGCAGCCACAACCCCAGCCGCAGGCCCAGCTGCCGCGCCCGCAACCACAACCCCAGCCACAGGCCCAGTTGCCGCGCCCGCAACCACAACCCCAGCCACAGGCCCAGCTGCCGCGCCCGCAACCCCAGCCACAGGTCCAGCAGCCGCGCCCGCAGCCACAGCCGCAGGCCCAACAGCCGCGTCCGGAACCGCGTCCGCAGCCACAACCCCAGCCTCAGCCGCGCCAGGAATTTCATCCGCAGCAGGCGCAGCAGCCGCATCCCCAGCCGGCGCCACAACCCCAGCCGCAGCCGCGTCCGCCGCAGCAGGTCCAGCAACCGCAGCCGCATCCGCAGCCTCAGCCGCGCCCGGACCAGCACGCCACGAGCGGCGGACATGAGGAGCGTCACAAAGCTTAAAGTCTTTTCCGATCGCAATCAGACGCAAAAAAGCCCGCATCGCTGCGGGCTTTTTTTGACGCGACGCCAAACGAAGCGACATAAAAAAACGAAACGAAGCCTACACGGCCATCGGCGCAGTCAGCGGCTCGTGATGCCGGTAACCGACCAGCGAGAAATCCGACGGCTCGATTTTCTCGAGCCATTCCGGCTCGTAGACCCCGGTCTGCGCATAAGCCGGCACGCGGTCGGCAATCGCGAACGACGGGCTTTCGAACGGCTCGCGCGTCAGTTGCTGCTGCAGCATGTCGAGCTGGTTCTCGTAGATGTGTGCGTCGCCGATGAAATACGTGAACCAGCGCGGCGTGTAACCCGTCAGCCGGCCGACCAGATGTAGCAACGCCGCACCCTCGGTCAGATTGAACGGCGTGCCGAGACCGACATCGTTGCTGCGAATGTACAGACACAGCGAAATCTCGCGCTTCGCCGCGTTCGGCAGAAACTGGTACAGCAGGTGACACGCGGGCAGCGCGATTTCGTCGAGCACCGCCGGGTTCCAGGCGTGAAACAGAATGCGGCGGTCCGACGGATTGCGCATGATCGTGTCGAGACACTGCCGCAATTGATCGACCGCCTTGTAAAGCAGCACTTTCGGCGTGCCCGCTTCGTCGAACCGGGTAACGACGCTAAAGCCGCGCGAGGTCGCGTCGGCGATCTGCGCGGTGGCGCCCGCGTCCAGTACCTTGTAGGCCGGCCACTTGCGCCACTGCACGCCGTACACGTCGCCGAGGTCGTCCGGGCCTTCGCGATACGGGTTCGCGAGCCATTGCGGATTATCGTTGGCGTTCGCGTCCCAGACCTTGCAGCCGAGCGCGCGAAACTCCGCCGCGCTACGAGACGCGCGCAGGAATCCGACCAGTTCGCCCACGGCCGACTTGAACGCCAGTTTCTTCGTGGTGACAGCCGGGAAACCCTGCTGCAGATCGAAGCGCATCATCGCGCCGGGCATGCTGATCGTGCGGATGCCCGTGCGGTTTTCCTGCCACGTACCGGTGTCGAGGATCTGGCGGACGAGGTCGAGGTATTGTTTCATTCGGGTTCCTTCGGCCGGGCGCGGACGCACCCGTTTTTGGCGGAGAATCCCTGATTTTAGCAAGCGCGGCGGACTCCCGTCCGGCCGCGCCGCTTTGCCGTCGATCCAGCGACCACCGGAGCCAGCCGGCGAGTCCCTGGATGAAGTTGAAAGAAACGTCGAACGCGCTTCAGAGATGCGGAATAGTCACGGGCAGATCGGGATTCTGCGTGAGGGGTTCGCCATCGATATGCCGCATGCCGTGCGAGCACAGCAGACGGTACAGCGTCACACGCGAGATGCCGAGTTCCTGCGCCGCATCGCCGAGACGTCCGCGGTGTCGCAGCAGCGCGAGTTCGATCGCCTGCCGTTCGGCCGCTTCGCGTGCCTGCGCGAGCGACACCGGCACAATTTCCACGTAGTCCGCGAGTTCGAGATCGCGCGCCGTGATCGCGCGCCCTTCGGACATCACGATCGCGCGGCGCACCCGATTGATCAGTTCGCGCACATTGCCCGGCCAGCTGTAGTTATGCAGCGCCGCGATTGCATCCGGCGAAAAACCGCGCAGACGCCGGCTCGCATCCTTCCTGAAACGCTCGAGCATGTGGCGCGCGAGCAGTTCGATGTCCTTGCCGCGCGCACGCAGCGGCGGTTCGTCGATCTGCAGCACGCACAGACGGTGGTAGAGGTCGGCGCGGAAGCGTCCTTCGATCATCGCGGTATGCATGTCGACGTGCGTCGCCGAAATGATCCGCACATCGACGGACGTCGACGCATGGCCACCCAGCCGTTCGACCTTCCCTTCCTGCAGGAAGCGCAGCAGGCTCGCCTGGCTTTCCATCGGCAGATCGCCGATTTCATCGAGGAACAGCGTGCCGCCGTTGGCCGCTTCAACGCGGCCGATCTTGCGCTGGTTCGCACCGGTAAAGGCACCGCGCTCGTAGCCAAACAGTTCGGATTGCAGCAGATGCGGTGGAATCGCGCCGCAGTTGATCGGTACAAATGGCGCCGCGCGGCGGCCCGAGCGTTCGTGAATCGCAATCGCCGTCAGTTCCTTGCCCGTGCCCGATTCGCCGGAGATGAACACCGGCGCATCGGTCATCGAAACCTTGCGGATCGAGCGGAAGAGCGCCAGCATCGCGTCGCACGAGCCGACCATTTCGCCTTCAGTGCCGGCGGTCGAAGAATCGTTCGAGGCGGGCTCGCCCAGCGAGATCATTCCATAAGCGTGACCGACCGAATCGACAATGCGGTCGCCCGCATACGGGACCGTTACGTAATCGAAACAGTAGTCGCGCACGAGGCGGCGCAGTGCCGCGTCCTGCAACTGGCCGGGTGTGGTGGCGGCAACCCAGCCGACATTGGGCATCGTGAGGCACGACTCGAAGCCGACAATTTCATGCGGCTGAAAGCGGCTCGACAGATCGAGCAGGCCACCGGCTGCCGTACCAGCGCGCACTGCGCGACGAACGTCTCGAGCCGAATTGACTACTTCCACATGCCAGCCGCGCTGATGAAAGCGCGTGTTCAGGTCCGCGCTTGGATCGCGAGTCACGTAAATCAATTGCCGCGGTGCGGATTCCATTATTCAGATCCTCTCGTCAACGAACGTTAAGGATGACGGCACGTACCTGAACAGTTGTTTTCAGACACGCTGGTTCACGTCGGGATTTCGCGTTGGCAAAAACCGAACGGCCATTCCATTCCGTGCGGACAGCGGATCCCCGAAAAGCGGCGCGTGTGTTATGAGACGTCCGTGGTCCGGACTTTTTTAAAGTGTGTATCTGTTTTCGAGAGCTTACTATACGCGCGCCGCCCAGAAAACATTTATGCAAATTAAATCTCTTTTCCGCCACAGGCAAGGCTGGGCGGCCGATTCAGCTTGTCTGCAACCTGCTAATAAACCGTTTCCCTCACACGATTAAACGTTTCCACCCCGTTTCACTTCTCATCTCGACTTTCGGAAATCCCCGGCATTTTCTTCCGCCCGTTTCAGGTCTGAAACGTTTTCGCGCGTTTTCTTAATTCAGCCGTCACATCAATTAGAAGCTGTCCAGCCCTGTCAACGGATTGCGGCGGATGGCACACGTTTCGCTAAATGTCATGCATCAAGGAGACACACCATGCGACCTGTTTTCCGCATCGACATGAAGTTGACCACGCTGGGCGCCGCAGTCTGCGTCTCGCTGGCGTCGATGACGCTGCCGCTCGACGTCATCGCCCAGGTGGTTGCTCCCGCATCCGACAGCAGCACGACACCCGTTGCATCCGTGGCCCCCCTCAGTCCGACCGAAATCGCAGTGAACCCCTCGTCCGCCGCAGCGGACGCCCCGGCTGACGGCGGCGCTGTGACCGCGCAGGCGCTCACCATTCCCGCCGACACGCCCGACGTTGCCGCCTCGAACGATCTGATGCTCGACGACCAGATGCTGTCGCGGCAGCGCGGCGGCGCCGTCGGCATGGTGATGGTCGCGGCAACGCCGCAGATGCGCGGCGGTTCGGTGACGCTGTGGGATGAGATTGCACCGCCCACTCCACTGCCGGTTCCGGTGGATGCGGCCCGGGCAGCGCAAAGCAACGTGGCGAGCTACACGAGAAAGTAACGCGAATGTAACAACGGACGCGATCGCCGCTGCACTGCGCCGGCATTTCGGTTCGATATCGGGGACACAGACATGACCGCTCCAACCCAGACGACGCATGCCCGCAGCCTGCATGCGCCGCGCCTTGCAGCCCTGCTGCTCGGCGCGCTGGCCGCCGGCGCCGCGACGCTCGCGAACGCCCAGCAGGTCACGAATCCGGGCGACATCATCGTCGAACGCCAGATCACCCCGCGCATCGCCTACGACAACGTGCCGAAGAGCCAGGACCCGGTGCTGGTGCGGGCCACGACGTTCCCGGCCAACAGCTTCAATCCGATGATGGCGACGTTGGTGTCCGACGCAGACCTGACGTCCGCGCACGGCTCGACCGGACTCGCTGATGGCGGCGTCGGCGCAGCCGGCCTGCAGGCGGTCACGCGCATCCTCAGCGGCAACACGACCGGCAGTAACGTCGCGCTGAACAACGGCAACATCGGTACGCCGGCACCGGGCATCGGCGGCACGATTTCCTCATCGGTATCGGGCGCACTGGCACCGCTGTCGACCGCCCTCGGCGGGGCGCTGGGAGGCCTGAAATGAGCCCGCGCCGCATCAGCCGCCTGAGCCTGCGCGCATCGCTCGTCGCGTGCGCCCTGTCTGGCGCCGCGGCGTTCGGCGGCTTCCTCCCGGAGACCGCACACGCGCAGTCCGTTCCGCGCGTCACCGCCGATGCGACGATCGCGAACGGCGCAGCGACCGGCGTACACGGCGCGATCGCGATGAACGAAACGGCAGGCCTCGACAATGTCCAGGCCAATCAGTTGACGATCACGACGGGCGGCGCAGTGGCGAACGACAACGCCAGCGCCCAGAGCTCGACGGTAGCCGCGAAGGTCAAGGCCGCGCGCGCCTCGATCGAAGGCAACGCGTTTTCCAGTACCTCCGGAGCGGTGATGTTGAACCAGTCTGCGGGCGCAGGGAATCTCCAGCAAAACAGTGTGCAGCTCGGCACTGCGGCGCTCGGAGTCGAGACCGTCGCGGATGGGGTGCTATCCGCGGCGGCCGCGAAAAACGGTGGTTCGGGTCAATCCATCGGGGTTCAAAGCGTCAGGGAGGCCAACATTTCAGGGGAGGCCTTCAAGAACGTCAGCGGGATCGTCCAGATCAACCAGACTGCCGGAGCGGGTAATGCAACGGCAAACAGTTTTGTGCTCCGTCCCCCGGCGGGCACTCTTTTCTAAATAGCCACACTCGTATCGGAGCGAAAAAATGAAACGCACAATTATTGCAGCGGCGGTGTTTGCGGCAGCTACGGGTTCCGCCTTCGCATCGCCCTCGAACCCCTACCTGTTCAATGCCACGCTGATCGGCGAACAGGTCGGCATCGAGGGCTGGGTCACCCTGTTCGGTTGCGTGCACGTGTCCAGCACCGCCGGCGCCGTCGTGAACAACAACCAGAGCACCAGCGTCTACGCTTCGCTCGATCCGCAGGCACAGAGCTATATCAAGGGCGCTGTGACGACGACCTATAACAACCGTTCGACCAGCCTCGTCGGCACCGGCACGAACAGCACGTACAACAACAAGTCGTATCAGTCGAACGAAGACTCGTCGCGCATGTACACGACGACCACGACGAACGCAGCCAACTCGACCACGACGAAGAGTTCATCGAGCAACTACGCCTACGGCAACACGGCAAGCGTCGCGGAAGCCAGCCAGGCGCATAGCACGAGCGACTCCGGCTGGGCCAGCAACAGCGCCTCGGCAAGCGACAAGACGAAGACGCACAACGACGGTTATTCGGCGAACAGCGCGCACTCCAGCTACGCCAACGGCAACAAGTCGCAAGGCGCATCCGGCTCGGTAACGGTCGGCATCTCCACCTCCAGCGGCGGCAACGTCGACAACGGCTACGCGAGCGTGACGCTCTCGGGCTCGGAAGGCACGTCGGCCGGCTACAGCAAGGACCACAACGAAGGCAGCGCGACGACCGCCTCGCACGGCTACAACTCGCACGACACGTCGACCTCGTCGAAATCTGCCGATGCCAACCACGCAGCCTACGCCGACGCAACCGAAAGCTATGCCGCAACCGCAACGGACAGCGGCTCGGGCTTCAAACAGAAGAACTCGACGTCGACCTGGGCGCACAACGACTCAGACACGCATACGCACACAAGCGCGAGCTCGGAGTCGTTCAGCAAGTCGTCGGAAGCTTCGCACGCATGGGGCTATAGCGTGAACGACACGCTGACCAGCACGGACGTGAAGACGACCGGCCATGTCACGCAGGTCTATGACACGCGCGTCGCCGGCACGCTGACCGCCACGACGGGCACGGGCGCGGGCTCGGGTGTGTCGGGCAACCTCGGTATCAACATCGCAGAAGGCATCGACAACGCCCAGAGCAACGATACGTCGCTCGCTTCGGTCGACGTCGGCAACGTGTTCGGCAATGCGCAGATCTTCAACAAACAGTCGTCTTCCGGCCACGCGAAAATCAACAACTTCAACCTGAATGCCTCGATCGGCGATAACTCGCTGCAAGGCGTCTCGGGCAACGTGGGTGTGAACGTCGCGTCCGGTATCGGCAATGCGCAGAACAACAGCCTTGCTGGCGCGGTCACGACGACGTCGCCGGGCGCTGCGAAGACCACGGCGATGGTCGCCACGGAAGAAAACTCGCAAAACGCTTCGATGTCGGTAAAGGGTCAGTTCCAGGGTACGGCAATGCTGGGCGCAGGTGCGCTTGCCGGCGCAAGCGGCAACATCGGCGTGAACATCGCCGGTGGCGCGGGCAACCTGCAGCACAACGGTCTGGCGATCGCTGCGCTCAACAGCGGTCACTGATCGAACCACAGTGGGGAACGCGCCGGCCGCCACCGAAGCGGCCGGCGTGAATCAGCAGGAGACCAGCATGTCCGGGCTTGTCCCACCTCTCGTGTTGCGGCGCGCAGTCAGGTTCGCCGCTGCGCTGGCAAGTTGCACGATGTGTGCGGCAGGCCACGCACAGGCAGTCATCGATACGTCTACCCTGACGGGCGTTCCGCTCACCAAAACGGTTCGTTCGATGAAAGACATTCGTTACGGCCACATCGTCAGCCAGCAGTTCGATTACAGCTGCGGAGCAGCTGCGCTCGCCACCCTTCTCAAGTATGGCTACGGCATCGACATCCCCGAGACGGAACTCATCCGTCGCATGATGGTGTTTTCAACGCCCGAAGTCGTCGTGAAGAACGGTTTTTCGATGCTCGACATGAAGAAGTTCGTCGAGACGATCGGGCTGCGCGGCAGAGGGTATCGGGTCAATGTCGACGCGTTGTATCACCTGCAGATTCCCGTCATGGTTCTGATGAATATCGGAGGGTACGAGCATTTCGTGATCGTCAAGCACGCGCAGGACAGCCGCATCTTCATTGCGGATCCTGCCCTCGGCAATCGCATCGTGCTCGAAGAGGACTTCGCGCAGACCTGGAACGGTCTCGTGTTCGCCGTCCTCGGGAAACCATTTCTGGAGGATTCACCGCTGTTGCAGGACAACGAGTCGCTGGCGCTGAAGCTGCGCACCCATGCGCTGGCAAACGGGACGGCGGCGACTCCTTTTGTCGAATTTGGCTTGACCAAGGCAGACCTGTTCTGACCCGACCATGAAGCATACATTCACCCGGTTCGGCTTTGCGTTGTGCGCATCGGGTTGCGTCTTCGCGAGCGGGGCTTTTGCCGCCGACGGGATGGGCGCTTCGCCCGTTCCCGACTTTCTGTCGGCGCACGATGTTGCCCCTCAACAACTCAAGTGGCAAATGGTGGACGACGACGTCCTGGAACATCAGACCGGCAGGTACGCTGGCGCACCGATGATTTCCGGGTTCGTGCTGAGTATCCTTTCACAATGGCAGTTGCCTAATGGCGCAGCAGCGATCGCCCAGGGCGCTCTTACCGTCTCGAGGAATCTGACCAACGACATCAACGCCAGGGTGAGCACGATGACGAAAGTCATCGAACACAACGCGACCACCGCCGCCAGCAGCGATGCCAATCCGAACGCAACGACCAGCGGCGGACAGGGCGTCTCGGTAAACGGCGTGTCGCAGGTAACGCAGGTAGCAGGCGACCGTAACATCGGCGTGAACGCAGCAACGATCGATTTCAACAATAACGTGGCACAAGTGGCGAATCTGCCGGGCGGCACGAATTCGGCGACTTCGAGCGCATCGAACGCAACCGGCACCGTCAAGGCCGGGATCTCGTTCGGTACGGGCGGCGTCACCGTCGCGCTGCAGACCCCCGCCGGACTCGCGACGCAGACCATCGCGCCGGGTCCCGCACAGCAGGCCAGTTCAATCGCGCAGTTGCTGCAGATTGCCGGCAATAACCAGCAGGTCGCGAACCAGTTGCAGTTGCACCTTCAGACCCAGCAGATGACACCGGCGATGCAGCGGCAACTCGGCGTCCTGCAGGCACTGCAGAACTCAAGGAGATGATGCGGGCTGCCACCCGCCACAAGGGACCGTAGGAAAAAGAGACTCAGGCAGTACCAGCGGCTACGCGTTGCAACAAGGAGACCTGCAGCGTGCGGCTGTTTTCCCGGGGGAAAGAAGAATGAAGAACGATTCAGGGGCCAGGGCGCCCCGCAGCGCACTGGCGGCCATTCCGGCCGCCGTGCTGCTGCTCGCGCTCTCGCAGGGGGCGGGCGCGCAGGCGCTCGCGGGGCAGTCGGTAGAAGAGCGGCTCAATACACTGATGCGTGTCGTCGACGAACAGCAAAGACAGATTCACTCGCTGGAACGGCAGGTCACGAACCTCGAAATGGCGCAGCGCGGACGCGGTGCGCCGGGTTACGGCGGCCCGGCCGGTTCTGAAGCGGTGGCCGAACAGCCGGGCGCGGATGGCCTGCCCGTGCCGCTGCCGCCGCTCGCGCAGGTGACACCGGGCGCACCGGCGCCGGGCGGCTCCACGGGCACGGCGACCGGCGTACCCGTCAATCCGCCGGCACCCGACAGCGGCTCATCCGGCGTGCCGGCGGGTACGGGCACGACACCGGCCACGGCAGGCACCTCGGGACCCGCGGGCACCGCCGGCACGGATGGCACGATCGGCCAGACGCAGAAAGCGGCCGAGCCGGTGCGCACCCCGGCCGAAGAAGCTGTCATGCAGCGCGAACACGCGCCGCTCTTCGACCACAAGCTGACCCTCGACTGGGGCATCAGCGATACCTATTACGACCGTCGCCAGCTGCAGCTGTCCGGGTTCCTCGCGCTCGACGCGATTTTCCTCGGCAACATCAACCTCGGCCAGACGAAATCGCATCAGGTGATCGCCGACCTCGACACGCGCTACGGTCTCACCGACCGCATCAGCGTCGACGTCGACGTGCCGTACATCTACCGTCACAGCGACTTCATCGTCGGGGGCGCGGGTGGCGCGGCCAATACGCTGTCGGACGCGTCGGTCAACTCGAACGCGATCGGCGACGTCAATTTCGGGATCTACTACCAGTTCCTGAAGGAGACCAACAACTTCCCCGACGTGGTCGGCAGTCTGCGCGTGAAAGCGCCCACGGGCACGTCGCCGTTCGGCATCAAGGTCGTCCAGCTGACACCCGACAACACGAATCTCGTCGCGCCGAGCAAGCTGCCCACGGGCACGGGCTTCTGGAATATCACGGCGGGCATGTCAGTATTGAAAACCTACGACCCGGTCGTGCTGTTCGGCAGTGTGTCCTACACGTACAACATCGCCCGCTCGTTTGCGGATATCTCGTCGGTGTCCGGCCAGACCCAGCCCGCGACCGTCAAGCTCGGCGACATCGTCCAGTTCGGTGGCGGTGTCGCGCTCGCGTTCTCGGACAAGGATTCCGCAAGCATTTCCTACACGATGGCCATCGAGCCGTCATCGAAGACGAAGTCGCCGGGTTCGGACTACGTCAAGGTGCCGGGCAGCGAAACCACCGCGTCGGTATTGAATTTTGGCTTGAATCACGTAGTGAACAGGCATTTGACGATCAACGGCGCGGTGTCGGTGGGCCTCACGCCCGACGCGCCGAACTTTGTGGTCGGCGTGCGATTTCCCTACACTTTCTGACGTGCCACCGATACGAGGTCGATCGTGCGCGAATCCCCCCACCTGACTACCGTCACTCCGCTCGCTGGCGCCGGCACGCGGCTTTCGCTTGCCGACAGCAAGGAAGCCGCCGCGCAAGGCGAGCCGGAGACGGGGCGCCTGGCGCTGCCCCACAAGGAGGAGCTGCCCGACGCCCGCGCGCAGGAAGGCGCCGCCGGGCGCGCGCCGGACACGATGAATCTCGATGCGCATGCCGCGCGCACGTTGCTGTACGTGGCCCGCGTCCCCGACGAAACGCTGATCGCCCATCTGAAGAGCCGCGGCTGGACAGTCGCGGTGGCGCATTCGGCGCACGAACTCGGCCGGCTCCTGAAGCCGGACATGGCGTGCGCCGGCATCGCCGATCTGACGAGCTTCGCGCTGCGCGACCTGCCGGGTCTGGAATCGAGCCTGCGCCAGCAGCAGGTCGGCTGGATCGCGCTTGCCACGGCTGAACGGCTCAATGATCCGGAAGCGCGTCGCCTCATCCGGCACTACTGCTTCGACTACGTGAAAACGCCGGTTGCCAGCGCGACGATCGACTATCTGGTCGGCCACGCGTTCGGCATGGTCACGCTGTACGATCCGGATCTGACCGCGAGCGTCACGGTTTCCGGCGACGACGAAATGGTCGGCACATGCGAAGCAATGCAACAGCTCTTTCGCACGATCCGCAAGGTCGCCAACACCGACGCAAGCGTGTTCATCTCCGGCGAATCCGGCACCGGCAAGGAGCTGACCGCACTCGCGATTCACGAACGCTCGCCGCGCCGCAAGGCGCCGTTTGTCGCGATCAACTGCGGCTCGATCCCGCATCATCTGCTGCAATCCGAGCTGTTCGGCTACGAGCGCGGCGCGTTCACTGGCGCAAACCAGCGCAAGATCGGCCGCGTCGAAGCGGCTGATGGCGGTACGCTGCTGCTCGATGAGATCGGCGATCTGCCGATGGAAAGCCAGGCGAGCCTGCTGCGCTTCCTGCAGGAAGGCAGGATCGAACGGCTCGGCGGCCGCGAATCGATCGCGGTCGACGTGCGTATCATTTCGGCGACCCACATCGACCTCGAAGCCGCGATGCGCGACGGACGCTTCCGCGCCGACCTGTTCCACCGTCTGTGCGTGCTGCGCGTCGACGAACCGCCGCTACGCTCGCGCGGCAAGGACATCGAAATCCTCGCGCATCACATCCTGCACAAGTTCAAGGCGGACAGCGGGCGGAAGATCCGCGGCTTCACGCCTTCGGCGATCGAGGCGATGTACAACTACAACTGGCCGGGCAACGTGCGCGAACTGATCAACCGGATCCGCCGCGCGATCGTGATGGCCGAAAACAAGCTGATTTCCGCCGACGATCTCGACCTCTCGCACTTCACCGAGCAGCAGACGATGAGCCTCTCGCAAGCGCGCGAAGCCGCGGAAAAGCGCGCGATCGAGTCGGCGCTGCTGCGCCATCGCCATCGTTTGAACGAAGCGGCGGCCGATCTCGGCATTTCGCGCGTCACGCTATACCGGCTGATGGGCGCGCACGGCCTGCGCGAAGGCATCGCGCCCGAGGACAAGGCCGCCCTGCACGGCGACAGCGAGCATCACGAGTAGCGCGCCTCCTTTCTGTGGATTCCGCGAAGGGAGGCTGCGCGGGCGTCAGGTAGAATCAGCACGATTACGTTCACTGACCCCTCGATGACGACGCTCACCCTGATCGTCGCTCGCGCCCGCAACGGCGTGATCGGCCGAGACAACCAGTTGCCCTGGCGGCTACCCGAAGACCTCGCCTTCTTCAAGCGCACGACGATGGGCGCGCCCATCATCATGGGCCGCAAGACCCACGAGTCGATCGGCCGCGCGCTGCCCGGACGGCGCAATATCGTCGTCACCCGCGATGCCACACGCCGCTTCAACGGCTGCGACACCGTGACGAATCTGGACGAGGCGCTCACACTGGCTCAACAGGATCAGGCGCCCGAGGCGTTTCTGATCGGCGGCGCACAACTTTACGACGAAGGCTTCCGTCACGCCGACAAACTGGTGATGACCGAGATTTCCGCCGATTTCGAAGGCGACGCGACGTTTCCCGCGCCCGATCCGGAACACTGGGAAGAACTCACGCGCGAGACGCATCGCGCGCACGCGCCGAATGAGTTCGACTATGCGTTTGTGACGTATCGGCGCAGGATTTGATGAACGCCGTGGCTGAACGCCACGTGTGAATGAATACATGAAAAAACGCCACGGGCTGGCCGCCCGTGGCGTTTTACTTTGTGCGTATTGCGCTTAGTGCGCTTTGCGCGCACAAGGCCGCGCTGACGAACGCTTACTGCCCCGCGATCGTCATCCGTTCGATCAGCACCGAGCCGGTCTGCTTGGTGCCGCGCACGATCGTATCCGCGCCGATCGCGACGATGTGGTGGAACATCTCCTGCAGCGTGCCCGCCACGGTGATTTCCTCGACCGGATACTGGATCTTGCCGTTCTCGACCCAGAAGCCCGACGCGCCGCGCGAATAGTCGCCCGTCACGTAATTGACGCCCTGCCCCATCAGTTCGGTCAGCAACAGGCCTGTGCCGAGCTTCTTTAACATGGCCTCGAAGTCGTCTTCCGGACGTGTCTTCGAACTCAGCAGCGACAGATTGTGCGAGCCGCCCGCGTTGCCCGTCGTCTTCATGCCGAGCTTGCGCGCCGAATACGTCGACAGGAAATAGCCCTCGACGACGCCATCTTTCACCACCGAACGACGCTGCGTGCGCACGCCTTCTTCGTCGAACGGCGCGCTGCCCATGGCGCGCGGCGTGTGCGGATCTTCAACCACCTGAACGTGCGGCGCAAACACCGGCTTGCCCAGACTGTCGACGAGGAACGTGGTCTTGCGGTACAGCGCGCCGCCGCTCGTTGCCTGCACGAACGCGCCAAGGAGACCGGCGGCGAGCGGGGCTTCGAACAGCACCGGCACCTTGCGCGTGTCGAGACCGCGCGCGCCCGTACGCGCCAGCGCGCGCTGGGCGGCATAGCGGCCGACGGCTTCCGGATCGGCCAGCTCGCCGGCGCTGCGCTTCGACGTGTACCAGTCGTCGCGCTGCATGTTGCGGCCGCTGCCCGCGATCGGTGCGCACGCAACGTAATGCCGCGAATACGGATAGCCGCCCAGGAAGCCGCGTGAGGTTGCCAGCACGAACTGCGAATGCTGCGCCGAGACGCTCGCGCCTTCCGAGTTGCGGATCTGCGGGCTGACGGCGAACGCGGCGTCTTCAGCGCGACGGGCGATTTCGACCGCTTCGTCGGCGGAGAGATTCCACGGATGGTAGAGATCGAGATCGCGCGGATTCGATTCCAGCAGTTCCTGCTCGGCGAGGCCGGCGCAGTCGTCTTCCGCAGTGAAGCGCGCGATGTTGTACGCCGCCGCGACGGTATCCTTCAGTGCCTGGGATGAAAAATCCGACGTGCTCGCGTTGCCGCGCTTGTTGCCGATAAAAACCGTCACGCCGACCATCTTGTCGCGGTTGTGCTCGATCGTTTCGACTTCGCCGCGCCGCACAGAGACCGACAGGCCGTCGCCCTCGGAGATTTCGGTGGCCGCGTCGCTGCCGCCGATTGCCCTGGCGTGGCGCAGGATGTCTTCGGCGATCTGCTTCAGTTCATCTTGCGTGTGCGGGAAAAAGCGCTGTTTGACGTCCATGTCGGTGTCTGCTGCCATCGTCGTTACCGTCCGGTTCGGGGCCGGAAACCGGCCCACGGGTTGTTCGCATCGGTGAAATTCTGCATCCCGCGATCATAGCAAGGTCCGCGCCGCTGCACCTGACCTTCAGATGCCTTTGCGCCCAGGCGTCAGCCATCCGGCATAGGGGTTTGCGCGGCACGGCACGTTACAATATGGGCATGACACGCAAAACCCGCACTCAACCCATGCAACCCGCTCCGGAAGTCGACGAGAACGGGTATGACCGTCCCAGCAAATCGCAGCTCAAGCGTGACATGCACGCGCTGCAGGAACTGGGCGAAGCACTGATCGCGCTGCCGAAAGACGCGCTCAAGCGCATGCCGATGCCAGAAGCGCTGAACGACGCAGTCCGCGAAGCTCGCCGCATTACCGATCACGAAGGCAAGCGCCGGCAGGTGCAGTACGTCGGCCGCGTGATGCGCGGGCTGCTTGATACGGAAACCGCCGCGCTGCGCACCGCACTGGATAGCTACCGTGGCGTCAACAAGGCTGAAACGGCCCGCCTGCACTGGATCGAACGCACGCGCGAAAAGCTGCTTGCCGACGACGCGGCGCTGACCGAATTCATCCGCCAGCACCCGGCCGCCGACCCGCAGGAAGGCCGCACGCTGATCCGCAACGCACGTAAAGAGCAGCAGCAGGCGAGGCCGCCGCGCTATTTCCGCGAACTGTTCCAGTGGATCAAGGATGCGAGCAAAACCGGCGACGACGACGATGAAGCCGACGGCGCCCGCGAGGACGACGATGACGACACCGAAGCGTAACCACCCTGACGAAATCCTGATCGGCCTCGTGTCGATCAGCGACCGCGCGAGCACGGGCGTCTACGAAGACAAGGGCATTCCGGCGTTACAGGCGTGGCTGGGCACTGCGCTCGCCTCACCGTGGCGCGTCGAAACCCGGCTGATTCAGGACGACGCCGCCACCATTTCGGCAACGCTCGTTGAGCTGGTCGATGAAACGGGCTGCGATCTGGTGCTGACAACGGGCGGCACCGGCCCGTCGCGGCGCGACGTCACGCCGGAAGCGACGCTGGCGGTGGGAACGAAGGAAATGCCGGGATTCGGCGAGCAGATGCGGCAGATCAGCCTGAATTTCGTGCCGACCGCGATCCTGTCGCGGCAGGTCGCGGTGGTCCGCGAAACAGCGGAGCACGCCGCGCTGATCGTCAATCTGCCCGGTCAGCCGAAATCGATCAGGGAAACGCTGGAAGGTCTGCGCGACGAGGCGGGTGCCGTGACCGTGCCGGGCATTTTTGCTGCGGTGCCCTACTGCATCGATCTGATCGGCGGCCCGTATGTGGAGACGAACCCGGACGTGGTGAAGGCGTTCCGCCCGAAGAGCGCACAGCGCACTCCCCGGTAGGTTTTTAGACCGCGGGACGGAAAGTCAGATCGCGACGGCGGCAGCGCCGGGCGCGCTGGCCTCTGGAATCAGGAAGTGCTCGCGGTAATACTTCAGCTCGTCGATCGATTCATGGATGTCGGCGAGCGCCGTGTGCATCGCGCGCTTCTGGAAGCCTTTGTAGATCGTCGGCTGCCAGCGGCGGCACAGTTCCTTCAGCGTGCTGACGTCGAGGTTGCGGTAGTGGAAAAAGCGCTCGAGGTCGGGCATCCAGCGCGCCATGAAACGGCGGTCCTGGCAGATCGAGTTGCCGCACATCGGCGATTTGCCCGGCGGTGCGAACTCGCCGAGGAACGCGCGGATCTGTTCGGTCGCTTCGGCTTCGCTGACCGTCGACGCGCGCACACGGTCGATCAGGCCCGAGCGGCCGTGCGTGTTCTGGTTCCACTGGTCCATTTTTGCGAGCGTTTCGTCGCTCTGATGGATGGCGATCACCGGGCCTTCGATCAACTTGTCGAGCGTGGAATTGGTCACCACGACGGCGATCTCGATGATGCGGTCGGTGTCCGGCTCGAGGCCTGTCATTTCCATGTCGAGCCAGATGAGATTCATGTCGCTGCGAACGAGCGGAGTCTGGCCAGCGGCGTCGAGGGTGTCAGTCATGAAGGCAACCTTGGTTGTCAGGCGTTGGACGCGGGTGGGGGTGAGTTGACGTTGCTGCGTGCACTTCGCCCGGCACGCCCGAACGCCGTTGAAACAGTTCGTATAAGCACAACCCGCCAGCCGGCGGGAAGAAACATATAATTCTCGCATAGATACCACGGATCCCCGGATGCCTACCCTGTACTTCACCGTTCTGTTCGTGATCGCCGTTGTGGCGATGGTCGGAACCAAACTCTGGCTCGCGTCGCGGCAAACCCGCTTCGTGGCGGCGCACCGCAATCAGGTGCCGCCGCAGTTTTCCACGACCATTCCACTGCCGGCGCACCAGCGTGCCGCCGATTACACCGTCGAGCGCACGCGCCTGACGATGGTCGAAGTCGTCGTTAGCGCCGCGGTGCTGATCGGGCTGACGCTGCTTGGCGGCCTCCAGGCGCTGGATCTTGGTATGACCGACTGGCTCGGTCGTGGCTACGGCGGGCAGATTGCGCTGGTCGCGGCGGTGGTCGCGATCACGGGCGTGATCGATCTACCGTTCGACTATTACCGTCAGTTCGTCATCGAAGACCGTTTCGGCTTCAACCGGATGAGCCGGCGCATCTTCTTCGCCGATCGTATCAAGAGCGCACTGCTGGGCGTCGCGTTCGGTCTGCCGCTGCTGTTCGTCGTGCTGTGGCTGATGAACCAGGCGGGCAGCCTGTGGTGGCTGTGGACGTGGATCGTGTGGGTCGCGTTCCAGATGCTCGTGCTGATCCTGTATCCGACGTTCATCGCGCCGCTCTTCAACAAGTTCGAACCGCTGAAGGACGAAGCGCTGAAAAGCCGCATCGAGGCCCTGATGAAGCGTTGTGGCTTCGCCGCCAAGGGTCTCTTCGTCATGGACGGCAGCCGTCGTTCGGCACACGGAAACGCGTATTTCACGGGCTTTGGCGCAGCCAAGCGCATCGTATTCTTCGACACGCTGCTTGCGCGCCTCTCGGGTAACGAGATCGAAGCCGTGCTCGCGCATGAACTGGGCCACTTCAAGCGTCGCCACGTGATCAAGCGGATGGTGGTCACGTTCGCGATCAGCCTCGTGATGCTCGCGCTCCTCGGCTGGCTGTCGCAACGTGTGTGGTTCTACGAAGGGCTCGGCGTGCGGCCTTCGCTGACGGGCGGCAATAGCGGCCTTGCGCTCGTGCTGTTCTTCCTTGCGGTGCCCGTGTTCCTGTTCTTCGTGACGCCGCTTGGCAGCCTCAGTTCGCGCAAGCATGAGTTCGAGGCCGACGCATTTGCCGCCACGCAGACGGATGCCAAAGACCTCGTCAACGCGCTCGTCAAGCTGTACGAGGATAACGCGTCCACGCTCACGCCCGACCCGCTCTACACCGCTTTCTACTACTCGCATCCGCCGGCGTCGCAGCGGATCGACCGCCTGCTGCGACACGCATGAGCGACCGTTCGCCGAAAGCGGCCCGCGCCGCGGCCAGCGCGCAAAAGCAGGTACACGGACTCGTCGTCGCGGCGCATGGCCGCCACTACCTCGTCGTGCCGGACGACGGCGGCGCGCCGCTGCAATGCTTCCCGCGCGGCAAGAAAAGCGAGGTCGCCGTTGGGGATCGCGTGACTTACGAAGCCGCATCAGCAGACCAGGGTGTGATCGTCGCCATCGACGAGCGGCGCAACCTGCTCTACCGGTCAGATCAATACAAGTCGAAGCTCTTCGCCGCAAACCTCGATCAACTGCTGATCGTGCTCGCGACCGAGCCGCATTTCAGCGAGGACCTGCTTGGCCGCGCGCTGGTTGCCGCCGAGGCGAACGAACTGAAACCCCTGATCATGCTGAACAAGACCGATGTCGAGGCGGCGTTGCCCGGCGCCCGTGCGCGGCTCGCGCGCTATCGCGAACTCGGCTATCCGGTGGTGGAAGTGTCGATCAGGACCCAACCCGATCAAGCCCGTGCGGCGCTCGGTAAGCATCTGAACGGCCATTCGACGCTGCTGCTCGGCCAGTCCGGCATGGGCAAATCGACGCTTGTGAATCTGCTCGTACCGAACGCCGAAGTCGCGACGCGTGAAATTTCGACGGCACTCAACAGCGGCCGCCATACGACGACGTACACGCGCCTCTATCCGCTGCCCGACGGCGGGTCGCTCACCGACTCGCCGGGCTTCCAGGAATTTGGTCTGCATCATCTGACCGAGGGGCGTCTCGAGCGCGCGTTTCCGGAATTCCGTCCGCTGCTCGCGGATTGCCGCTTCTACAACTGTCACCATCTGCACGAACCCGGCTGCGCGATCCTCGAAGCCGTCGCCGATGACCGCATCGCGCGTGAACGTCATGCGCTTTACGCGCAACTCGTCCACGAAGCCAGTCAGATCGTTCGCTGACAGCCGACGCCCGACCCGCCATGATGAAACTGATGCGCGCACCGAACGTGCTGATCGGACAGCACTGGATCAACGTGCTGTCGGCGGCGGGCATTACATGCCAGCTGCATAACCGCTATCTGAATGGCGCGCTCGGCGAAATTCCGGCGGACCAGTGCGCGCCGGAATTGTGGCTTGTCGATGAACGCGACGAAGCGCTTGCACGTAGATTGATCGAAGCGGCGTCCCGCGGACCCGCTGACGGCGCACCGACATGGCGTTGCGGCCAGTGCGGCGAGACACTCGAGGCGCAGTTCACGGTGTGCTGGCAATGCGGGACGGCTCGGGATCCGCTGAACGGCTGATCCTCGCTGCGCTGCGGATCAGTTCAGATTCCGACCTCTTTTGCTTTGCAAAATGGTGGGTACGCCGCGAAACTCAGGCAAGCCAGACCGCGATTGTCAGCATGAGCAGAATGATCATCCACAGGATGACCGCCCGCCACACAAGCCCAACTGCCGATTGCAGCGTGCGGGGCGTGCAGTCGTCACCGACCTGCATCGGGCCGCCGTCGCCAGTGGAAAGTGCGTCGAGGCTCGACGGTTCGGCAAGCGGTCCGCTCAGACGCGCACCGAGCGCCCCGCTGCCGGCTGCGAGCAGCACGCCATCGTTGGCGTTGGGCCACTGACGCGCATGATTGCGCCACGCATAAATCGCATCCTCGAAGTTGCCGACGATCGCAAAGCCCAGTGACGTCAGCCGCGCCGGTACCCAGTCGATCACGAAGAACGCGCGCTGCGCGAAGGTGGAAAACGCCGGTGTGCGGTCGTCGGCCGGCTTCGACCACGTCCGCGCCAGATACTCGGCGATGCGGTACAGCACCGCGCCTGCAGGCCCGACCGGCACGAGGAACCAGAAGAACACGCCGAACACATGCCGGTGCGATGCGATCACCGCGTAAATCAGCGTGTGACGCACAATTTCGCTGACTGGCATATCGACCGTCTCCAGGCCCGTCCATTCATTGAGAATTTCGCGGGCGCGCGGCACGTCGTCGTTATTGAGCGCGAGATGAATGTCGGTGAAATAGTGGCTGAACTGCCGGAAACCGAGCGTGAAGTACACGATCACGACGTTCCACAGGAACGCGAGCACGAAGTTGATCTCATACAGCACGTAGTAGACAACGCCAACGAAGAGTGTCCAGGGCAGCACGACGACAAGCCAGGCGAGGATTCCGTGCTTCTGCTTGCCGGCATCGAAGCCATGCGCGGCAGACTCCGCATGGTACTGAAGCAGCGCCGACACCGGATTGTTGGGCGACAGCGCGCGTAACTGTTCGATGATGAGAGCCAGCAATACGGAGAAAAATGTCATGCGGTGCGCCGTGCTATTCGGGTTTATGCGGTTGTTTTGTAACGATAGCACAGGGTCGGATGAGCCTGAGCGTGCAAAGGGCGCAAACGCTTGCCGTGTGAGCCGGTCTATTGGGTCAGGCCGCGAGGAAGCGATAGAAATTGCGCAACATGCCCGCCGTTGCACCCCAGATGAAGTGATGACCGTCCGATTCGCTGCGCGGATAAGGCATCGCAAAAAAACGACGCTCACCGCCCTCCCAACGAAACACGCGGACCTCGTGACGCGCCGGGTCCATCAGAAAGGCGAGCGGCACTTCGAAGATTTCTGCGACTTCGAGCGTATCTGCTTCGACCGTGAATGGCGGATGCACGAGACCGACCACCGGTGTCACGCGAAAACCCGTGCCCGTCAGGTAGTCCGGCAGCGAGCCGAGCACCTCGACGCGCTTCGGGTCGAGCGCGACCTCTTCCTGAGCTTCGCGCAATGCAGTGGCCGTCGCGTTCGCGTCGTATGTTTCCTGTCGGCCGCCCGGAAAACTGACCTGGCCAGCGTGATCGTTGAGATGGTCGGCGCGCTGCGTCAACAGCACAGTGAGCCCCTGGTCGCGCACGACGAGCGGCACCAGTACCGCAGCGAGCCGCGGATCGCCTTCTCGCAGACGCGTTTCCACTACCGGCTCCGGCGCCCACTCCAGGCTTTCCTCAAAACGCATGCGCAGACCATCGGGCGTCAGACGTTCAGGCGCAACCGCAGGCAGATGGACACCGGTCGATTCGACAGGCAGGGCTTCGGGTTCAAATACGGGGCGGGTCAACGGGATTCCCGAAAACGGGCGAATGGATTGGACATATCGCTATTCTGACGTACCAAAGAAAAAAGCACCCGCGAAGGGTGCTTTTTCTTACAGCTCTTACAGGTTTTAGGCCTGGGAAGCAGCACGGTCTTTCGAGACCAGCTTTTCCTTGATCCGGGCCGACTTGCCCGAACGATCGCGCAGGTAGTACAGCTTCGCGCGACGGACATCGCCACGACGCTTCACGACGATGCTTGCCAAAAGCGGCGAGTACGTCTGGAACGTACGCTCAACGCCTTCGCCCGACGAAATCTTGCGGACGATGAACGCCGAATTGAGGCCACGATTGCGCTTGGCAATCACGACGCCTTCGTAAGCCTGCACACGCTTACGCGTGCCTTCAACCACGTTCACGCTCACGATCACCGTATCGCCAGGGGCGAATTCGGGGATGGTCTTGCCTGCGAGCGCGCGCTCGATTTCTTCCTGCTCGAGTTTTGCAATCAGATTCATCACTGACTCCTAAGTCCATCTTGTCGGCGTTCGTACCTGCCTTGCGTAGGGGTTGCCTTGTGCGCGCGGCTACGGCCCCGATAGAGGATGGGTTCACATCTGGTGCCGCACACGCATGCGCGACACCGCCTGGTGCTCACTCGGAATCACGAAGGCTTACGCCTTCGAGGCTTCTTTCGCGAGACTTGCAAGCCATGCCTCATCGGCACGGCTCAACATCTTGTTCTTTCTGGCGCGATCGATCAGATCGGGACGCTTCTGCATCGTATTGCGCAACGCTTCACGCCGACGCCACAGTTCGATTTCCGCATGATGGCCGCCGAGCAGCACATCGGGAACACGCACGCCGTCGTATTCTTCAGGACGCGTGTAGTGCGGGCAATCCAGCAGTACATCGACGAAACTGTCCTGCACAGCCGATTGCGAGTCGTTCAGCACGCCCGGCAACTGACGCACGACGGCATCCATCAACGCCATCGCCGGCAATTCACCGCCGGACAGTACGAAATCGCCAAGACTCACTTCTTCATCGACAACCCGATCGATCAAACGCTGGTCGATCGCTTCATAGCGACCGCACAGCAGGATCAAACCTGGTTGCTGCGCGAACTGCATCACGCGATCGTGATTGAGTGTTGCACCCTGCGGCGACATCATCACGACGCGCGCGCCGGTCACACCCTGCTCCGCCTGCGCGGCTTTCGCTGCGCCAATCGCATCTTCGAGCGGCTTTGCGAGCATGACCATTCCGGGACCGCCACCATAGGGGCGATCGTCGATGGTACGGTAGTTGTCGGTCGTGAAATCGCGCGGATTCCACGTACGCAAACCGTATCGCTGCTGCTTCGCGGCCCGACTGGTGATACCCCAATCGGTCAATGCGCGAAACATGTCAGGAAAGAGCGTGACGACATCGAACTGCACCGCTCCCCCCATTCAGCGAATCGTGCCCGGCACCATGATTGCCGGTACCGCGTTTAATAATCAGCTTCCCAGTCGACGACAATCTTCTTCGCCGCCTGATCCACCGTTTTGACGTAGACGCCGACAAACGGAATCAGACGCTCGCCGGTAACCGGCTGGCCGTCTTTCCCGGTAGTCGGGTACTCGATGCGCAGTACCGAATGCGCACCGTTGTCGATCATGTCGGCTACTTTGCCGAGCGCGACGCCGGCTTCGTTGACCACATCCAGGCCGAGCAGGTCGACCCAGTAGAATTCGTCGGCTTCGAGTGCCGGGAAGTCGCTGCGACGCACGTACACGCTGTGACCGCGCAGCGACAACGCCACGTCACGGTCAGTCGTGCCGCCCAGATGGGCAACGATGCTGTCACTATGTATCTTCGACTGCAGCACAGGTGCCGAGCGACGTTCGCGGCCTTTCATCAGCCACCAGCGCTTTGCGCTCAGCAAGGCGTCGCCGCCTCGTCCGGCGTCCGCATGCGCGGCCACCTTCACCCAACCCTTGAGGCCGTATGCGTCGACGATCGCGCCAACTTCAACAGCGTCGTCGGGCCAGCTCTCCGCCGATTCAGCGCGCATTTCTGCCGCACCCGAACCCGCCGCTGCCGGCGCAGCCCGCTCTACCGGCTTGCGAACGAAGGCGCCAAATGAAGCCTCGCCACGGTTCGCGGCTTTAGTACGGCCTGAGCCGTCGGAATCACGCGCGGACATCAGCAAACCTCACAGCCAGCTTCAAGCCAACTTCAGAAAATACGTGCGCATCCGGCACGCCGCACAGTTCGCGCGACACGCCCGCGATGCGCATGCTAGCTACCATTAAGCAGCCGGCTGCGCCTTTTGCGCTTCCTTCACGAGACGCTGGACGGTCGGCGACAGTTGCGCGCCAACACCTTGCCAGTACGTCAGGCGGTCTTGAGCGATACGCAGCGACTCACCCTTCGTTGCGACCGGGTTGTAGAAGCCAACGCGTTCGATGAAGCGGCCGTCACGACGGTTACGCGAATCGGTTGCGACGATGTTGTAGAACGGGCGCTTCTTGGAGCCGCCACGAGCCAAGCGGATGATGACCATACTGGAATCCTTGAAATCCGGGGTTCGGAACCACTGAAACGCGAGATTATAGCCGGAAAGCAACGCCATAACAAACACTTACGAGGATAAACTGCAAAGCGCGGTTGTGACGGGCGGACATCGTCTGCAACGCAGTGGCAGGGAAATCGCCCGATTATCCATGCGGGAGGCGCATGAAAACTGCTTTTCGTCCGATGTTCGCGACCCGGTCGATGCACGCCCGCAGGCGATATGGCCTGCTGCTGGCAGTTTCATTTCTGCTGGGCAGCATGGCCGTTATGGATGCGATCGCCGCGCCTCCGCCAGTCGACCGGATCAGGTTGCCACCGGGATTTCACATCGAGATTCTGGTCGACAACGTGCCTTCCGCGCGCGAAATGGCTTTTTCACCAAAAGGCATTCTGTACGCGGGCAGCTTCGACGGCCACGTTTATGCCCTTGAACTGCATGATGGGCGAGTCGCCGCCCGTCACGTGATCGCGTCCGGACTGGACACGCCGGCGGGCGTTGCGTGGCGCGACGGCGCGCTCTACGTATCAGCGGTGTCGAAAATCCTGCGTTTCGATGCGATCGACGACCATCTGGCCGATCCGCCGAAGCCAGTCGTCGTCACGGACAAGTTGCCCACCGAGCACCACCACGGCTGGAAATTCATCGCGTTCGGCCCGGACGGCAAACTGTATGTGCCGCAGGGCGCGCCCTGCAACATCTGCCTTCCCGACCGCGACCACTACGCCATGCTCGGCCGCATGGATGCGGATGGCAGCCACTATGAAACGATCGCACGCGGCGTCCGCAACACGGTCGGATTCGCCTGGCATCCAGCAACGCACGAATTGTGGTTCACCGATAACGGCCGCGACATGCTCGGCGACGATCGCCCCGACGACGAGCTCAATCGCGCCCCGCGCGCCGGGATGGACTTCGGCTACCCCTTCTGTCACGCAGGCGATATCGCCGACCCGGAATTCGGCAAGGATCATCCGTGCAGCGGCTTCACGCCGCCGGTCGCGAAGCTCGGCGCGCACGTCGCGGCGCTCGGTATGCGCTTCTATACAGGCGCGATGTTCCCCGCCGACTACCGAAACAACATCTTCATCGCCGAACACGGCTCGTGGAATCGCAGCAGGAAGATCGGCTACCGCGTCGTGCGCGTGATTGTGAACGCGGACGGCAGCAACCCGCGCCAGGAAGTGTTCGCCCAGGGCTGGCTGATGCCGGACGAAAGCGTCTGGGGCCGCCCCGCCGACGTGCTGCCGCTCCCCGACGGCTCGCTCCTGATCAGCGACGACTACGCCGGCGCGATCTATCGCGTGACCTGGTCGGCGCCTTGAGCCGAACGCGCAGACACCCGCCGGCGCCAGGGGCGCCAGGGGCGATAAGGCCAACGTGACCTGCGACGCGCGTGGGGCGTAGAATGCGCGTCGGCCCGCGCACCCGCCGCGGCATGCGCGCCTGACGCGTCCATCCTGTTGTTTGTGAAACCCAGCCTTCGCCCATGTCCACTGTCGCCTCGCTTTCCCCACGCTTCAGATCCAAGACGATTACCGCAGCGCTCGCCTTCTTTTTCGGCAGTCTGGGCGCGCATCGCTTCTATCTGTATGGCATGCGCGACGTGTACGGCTGGGCGCATCTGCTCGGCACGCTGATCGGCATTCCGGGCTACTTGCTGCTCGCCGCCACCGAACGCGCGTCGACCCTCGGCTGGATCCTCGTGTTTCCCGGCGCAATCTCCCTTCTCGCAGCGTTCCTCGCGGCGATCGTCTACGGATTGCGCCCCGATGAAAAATGGGACGCGCAGTTCAATGCACAGACCGGGAAACAAAGCCGCTCGGGCTGGACCGTGATCTTCATCGTCATCTTCTCGCTGCTGATCGGCGCGTTTCTGCTGATGACGGGACTCGCGCTTTCGTTCCAGACATACTTCGAGTCGCAGGTCCAGGCGGCGAAAACGCTTTCGCAATGACGCGTCTGGCCCCTTCCAAACGACCTAAAACAGATCGAGCTGGGGATTTTCCGGGGCGGCCGGCCGCGCGAGCGGCTCAGCAGAACGAGACCCCGCGGGACGAAACAGCGACATATCCAGAATGCCGCGTTGCCGCTCGTTCAGACCCAGCTTCCGGGCAGCCTTGTGAAAGCGCTGCTTGAGCAGATCCGCCCACAGCCCTTCGCCTTTCATCCGCGTCGCGAACGACGCGTCGTAATCCTTGCCGCCGCGCATGTCGCGCACACGACTCATCACGCGATCGGCGCGATCCGGAAAATGCGCGGCGAGCCAGTCTTTAAATAGCGGCGCGACTTCCCATGGCAACCGCAGCACAATGAAGCTGGCGGACGACGCGCCGGCCTCCGCGCACGCTTCCAGCACGCGCTCCATATCCGGCTCGGTGATGAACGGAATCACCGGCGCGATGCTGACGGCCACCGGCACCCCCGCCTCGCTCAACGTTTTGACTGTGCGTAACCGTCGAGCGGGCGTCGCGGCGCGCGGCTCCAGCGTGCGGGCGATGTCGGCATCGAGCGTCGTGATCGTAATGGCGGCCATCACCTGACCACGCGCGGCCATTGGCGCGAGCAGGTCGAGATCGCGCTCGATCAGCGACGACTTCGTGATCGCCGCAAACGGATGTCCGCGATCGTGTAGCACCTGGATGACACCACGGGTCAAGCGCAGGTCACGCTCCACCGGTTGCCACGCGTCGGTATTCACGCCCAATGCGATCGGCTCCGGAACGTACGACTTTTTCGATATCTCCCGCTCAAGCAGTTCCGGCGCGTTGATCTTGGCGTAGATGCGGCTCTCGAAATCCAGCCCGGGCGAAAGCCCCAGATAGCTATGCGTAGGGCGCGCGAAGCAATAAATGCATCCGTGTTCACAGCCCCGATAGGGATTGAGCGACACGCTGAATGGAATGTCCGGCGAAGCATTGCGCGTCAGGATCGATTTCGCCCGCTCCTCGAAGACCTGCGTGCGCAATGCGGGCGTACCGCTTTCCTCATCTGCGGGGGACAGCACCCAGCCGTCATCGAACGCTTCGCGCTGGTCGACTTCATAGCGGCCCTGCAGGTTCGACACCGCGCCGCGCCCCTTGCGGGGCGCCGGTGGGGCGATCGGATATTCATCGGCGGAATCAGTCACGGCACAGAAAGCAAAACGTCGCAGATACTGTATAAATATACAGTATCTGCGACGTTTGTCGAGGCTGACCGAACGGCCAGGTAAAACCTATTCGCCGACGGGGATCGTCAGCGTTTCCTTGATTTCTTCCATGACGACATAGCTCTTCGACTGAACCGCACCCGGCAGTTGCAGCAGGATGTCGCCGAGCAGCTTCCGGTAGTCGGCCATTTCGCCGATCCGCGCCTTGATCAGATAGTCGAAGTCGCCCGACACCAGATGGCATTCGAGCACCTCCGGAATCTTCTGCACTTCGCGGCGGAACTGATCGAACATGTTGCCGCTCTTGTGATCGAGTGTGATCTCGACGAACACCAGCAGCGCCGCGCCCAGTTCGGCCGGGTTCACGCGCGCGTAGTAACCCATGATGACGCCATCGCGCTCCATGCGCTTGACGCGTTCGATGCACGGCGTCACCGACAGCCCGACCTGCTCCGCCAGGTCTTTCATCGCCATCCGCCCGTCCTGCTGAAGCAGCTTCAGGATGCGGTGATCGAGCTTGTCGAGGGCGCGGATTGGTTGACGTTGTGTTCGCATGGTTTTTCTACTGAAAATCAGAAAAATACAATAACAAAACCTACTAGATGATCAATAGTATAGCGGTTAACACTGGGTTGACCGCGTAATCCGTCATTAATCGAACATTTCGATGCCGTCAGCCTCTCGACCTTACTGGAGTAGTTATGCGAGTCGTCGTTCTGGGCAGTGGTGTCGTTGGCGTTACGAGCGCGTATTACCTTGCGCGCGCGGGTCACGAAGTGACTGTGATCGATCGTGAGTCCGGTCCTGCGCTCGAGACGAGCTTCGCGAATGCGGGGCAGATTTCTCCCGGTTACGCTGCGCCGTGGGCGGCGCCAGGTGTGCCGCTGAAGGCTGTCAAATGGATGTTCCAGAAGCACGCGCCGCTTGCTATCCGTCTCGACGGCACGCAGTTCCAGTTGAAGTGGATGTGGCAAATGCTGCAGAACTGCACGACTGAGCGCTACGCCGCCAACAAGGGGCGTATGGTTCGCCTCGCCGAATACAGCCGCGACTGTCTGCAGGCGCTTCGCGCCGACACCGGCATCCAGTACGAAGGCCGTACCGGCGGCACGCTGCAACTATTCCGCACGCAACAGCAACTCGACGGCGCCGCGAAAGACATCGCCGTGCTGAAGGATGCGAACGTGCCGTACGAACTGCTGACGCCGGCCGAACTGGCACGCGTCGAACCGGCTCTGGCCGCTACGTCGCACAAGCTGACCGGCGGTCTGCGTCTGCCAGGCGACGAAACCGGCGATTGCCAGTTGTTCACCACGCGTCTCGCCGCGATGGCCGAAGAACTCGGCGTCAAATTCCGCTACAACACGCCCATCGATGCGCTCGCGATGGCCAGCGGCCGCATCGCCGGCGTGAAATGTGGCGACGAACTGGTGCTCGCTGACAGCTACGTCGTTGCGCTCGGCTCGTACTCGACGCGCTTCCTCGCCGATGTCGTGAAGATTCCGGTCTATCCGCTCAAGGGTTATTCGATCACCGCACCGATCGTCGATGCGGCGGCTGCACCTGTGTCGACTGTGCTCGACGAAACCTACAAGATCGCGATTACGCGCTTTGACGACCGCATCCGTGTCGGTGGCATGGCCGAAATCGCGGGCTTCGACAAATCACTGCGTCAGGCGCGTCGCGAAACGCTCGAAACGTGTGTGAACGATCTGTTCCCCGGCGGCGGCGATACGTCGAAGGCGACCTTCTGGACCGGCCTGCGCCCGATGACACCGGACGGCACGCCGATTGTTGGCCGCACGCCGGTGCCGAACCTGTTCCTGAACACGGGACACGGCACGCTCGGCTGGACGATGTCATGCGGCTCGGGTCAACTGCTCGCCGACCTGATCTCCGGCAAGCAGCCGGCGATCCAGTCGGGCGATCTGTCCGTGCATCGCTATCTCGGTGAGACGGGCGGCACGCCTCGTCCGGCCTACGCATAACGGTTTCGCGTGATTGCCGGCGGCCCGCCGGAACGATTAACGCGGTTCGAACCATCGACAGCAAAACGGCGCCTCAGATGAGGCGCCGTTTTGCTTTTGCGGACGTTCAACCCAGGTCTCGCGGGCAGAGTCGCGTCGCTATCACCGCGGCAGAATCGCCAGGCGCAATCAGAACTGATCCTCCGACAGCCCCAGCACACCCTCACCGCCCTTCGCCGTCACGATCGACGCTTCCAGCGCCGATGCCAGCGGCAGCACATGCTCGGCAAAGAACTGCGCGGTCGCGATCTTCGCGCCATAGAACGCCGGATCTTCGTCGCGTTTTTCCGCGGCGACGAGCAGCGCACGCGCCATCTGCCAGCCGCCCAGCACAATGCCCGCAAGCTTCAGATACGGCACGCTGCCGGCGAACACCGCATTCGGATCGGTCTTCGTATTCGCGACGACAAACCCGACCACCGCCGCCAGCGAGCGATGACCCTGCTCCAGATACCGCTTCATCGAACGGAACGCAGGCGCGTCGTGCTGACCCAGCGCTTCGATCGTCTGCGCCACGCCCGCGAGCAGCGCCTTTGCCACCGCGCCGCCATCGCGCACCGTCTTGCGACCGATCAGGTCATTCGCCTGGATTGCCGTCGTGCCTTCGTAGATCGGCAGGATGCGCGCGTCGCGGTAATACTGCGCGGCGCCCGTTTCCTCGATGAAGCCCATGCCGCCGTGCACCTGCACGCCGAGGCTCGTCACCTCGACCGAGAGCTCCGTGCTCCAGCCCTTCACGACCGGCACGAGGTATTCGTAGATCGCCTGATGCTCCGCACGCTGCGCGGCATCCGGATGACGATGCGCGATGTCGCAATGCGCGGCCGCCACATAGGCGAGGGCGCGCGAGCCTTCGGTGAGCGCGCGCATCGTCGAGAGCATCCGGCGCACGTCCGGATGATGGATGATCGACACCGGCTGCTTCGCGCTGCCGTCCACCGGGCGGCTCTGCACGCGATCCTTCGCATACGCGACCGCCTTCTGGTACGCGCGATCCGACACGCCCACGCCCTGCATGCCGACCGCAAAGCGCGCCGCGTTCATCATGATGAACATGTACTCGAGGCCGCGATTCTCCTCGCCGATCAGGTGACCGGTCGCGCCGCCGTGATCGCCGAACTGCAGCACCGCCGTCGGGCTCGCCTTGATGCCGAGCTTGTGCTCGATCGACACGCAATGCACGTCGTTGCGCTCGCCCAGTGAGCCGTCTTCATTGACGAGGAACTTCGGCACGATGAAGAGTGAAATGCCCTTCACGCCTTCGGGCGCGTCCGGCGTGCGCGCCAGCACGAGATGGGCGATGTTCTTCGCCATGTCGTGTTCGCCCCACG